>NZ_JBFREX010000061.1:0-20917 GCF_052114525.1 Pseudomonas sp. KB_15
TTCCGACCGTCGGCCCGGCTCCCGTGCAGGACCCGAACAGCATCGCCCGCAGCGGCCCTTCGGCCGCGGCGCTCGAAGCCTTCATGCGCCAGCCGGGGCTGTACCCGTTTCCGTCGCAGTATTCCAATGCGCTAGACCGCAACCCGTGGAAAGCGCAGATCGAAGCCTTCCTCAACCGCCATCCGGTCGGCTCGCCGGCCGAAGGTCGTCCGCCAGGAAAAGGCTGGTCGCACCAGCGCTGGAACGAGTTCTACCCACAGGTCGCCTTCAAGACCGCTCAAGCGGGTGCCAAGCTCAACGGCGGCATGCGCGACCGCCGGCAGTTGCACAACTATGCCGTCGGTGAGTTCGGGCCTGGCGGGCTCYACAACCAGACCTCGGACGCCCCGGTCATAATGGGCACCACCAAAGGCATCGACACCCGTTTTCACCCCAACATGCCGATTCAGAACCACAAGGCACTCTGGACCTTCGACGGCACCTTTCCGGCAAAACTGTTGATGGTGCGGTACGGCCAACCGGTGCTGATGCGCCACTACAACGCCCTGCCGATCGATCCGTCGGCCAACATGGGCTTCGGCCTGCACACCCTCAGCACCCACGAACACAATGGCCACTCCCCGGCCGAAAGCGACGGCTTTGCCAATGCGTTTTTCTTTCCGGGGCAGTACTACGACTATCGCTGGCCGATACAACTGGCCGGTTACGACACCATCAACACCAGCGCTCAGGATCCGCGCGCGGCGTTCCCCTGCGCCCCGGGCGAAACCCTGTATGTCAATGATGCCACTCCGGGCCTCAAAACCTGCAACAACGGCAGCATCAAGATCCGTGGCGATTGGCGCGAAACCATGAGCACCCACTGGTTCCATGACCACATGCTCGATTTCACCGCGCAGAACGTCTACAAGGGCAACGCGACGATGATGAACTACTACAGCGCCCTGGATCGTGGTAACGAAGCGTTTGTAGACGGCGTTAACCTGCGCCTGCCCAGCGGTTCGGCGTTGCCCTGGGGCAACCGCGACTATGACGTCAACCTGCTGGTGGCCGACAAGGCCTGGGATCAGAACGGCCAACTGTGGTTCAACCCGTTCAACACCGATGGCTTTCTCGGCGATCAGATCCTGGTCAACTGGCAGTACCAGCCGCGCCTGAATGTGCGGGCGCGCAGCTATCGTTTCCGCATTCTCAACGGCTCGGTGTCGCGCTTCTTCAGGATCGCGCTGGTGCGTGAAGTCGTCGGCACCGGCGGCGAATTCCCTGGCCCGGCAGGTTCCGGCCTGTCCTATACCCGCGTGCCGTTCCACATGATCGCCAACGACGGCAACCTCATGGAGCACGCCGTGCCATTCGACGGCAGCATGGACCTGGACGGTGACGGCGACGTCCAGGATCACAACGCCATCCTGCCCACCCAGGGCATTGCCGAGCGTTTCGACATCATCGTCAACTTCTCAAAATACGGGATCAAGACCGGCGACAAGCTGTACTTCGTCAACCTGATGGAGCACCAGAACGGCAAGGGTCCAGAGCCTGTACCGCTGAGCCTGGCCGATGTCCTGTCCGGCAAGTACAAAGCGGTGCTCAAGTCGGGCAGCAAAGGGCTGGAGTGGGACGCCGGCGACCCGGTGGTGGGCAAGTTCATGCAGATGGTGGTCCAGCCTTATGCCGGCCAGGACGTGAGCATGAACCCCGCCGACTTCGAACCCGCCAAACCGGGCAAGGCAGCGGGTCAAACCATGATCCCGCTGACTATCAACCGCGACGATCCGACAATGCAGGCCAAACTGAAGGCGGCGCGGCATCGCGAGTTCATCTTCGGCCGCTCCGACGGCACCGACGAACAACCCTGGACCATCAAGACCGACGGCGGTTTCGGCTTCCAGATGGACCCTCGAATCATCAGCGCCGCTCCGCAACTGGCCAACGGTCCGACCCCTGCCGGGTTCTCCGGCGACGGCACCCTGGAAGTGTGGAAAATCAGGAACGGCGGCAACGGCTGGAGCCACCCGGTGCACGTGCATTTCGAAGAAGGTATCGTCCTCAATCGTGATGGCAAGGCGCCGCCGGAATGGGAAAAATGGGCACGCAAGGACGTCTATCTCATCGGCGAAGGCATCGACAGTTCGGTGGACGTGGATATTGCGATCCGCTTCCGTGAATTTGCCGGGACCTACATGGAGCATTGCCACAACACCCAGCACGAGGACACGTCCATGCTGCTGCGTTGGGATGTCGAGCACCCTGGTCAGTTCCAGTTGATGCCAACGCCCCTGCCCGGCTGGGACGGCGTCACCTACGTCAATTCCGCTGCGCTGCCGACTTTCCGCACTGGCGATAAACGTGTCGAGGACGGCGATAACCAAAAACCGATCGCCAACCCCGACAGCGCCGTCAGCAACACTGGCCAACCACTGACCATCAACGTCCTGGCCAACGACACCGACCCTGACGGTAACGTGCCACTAAAAGTGGTGGGGCTGGCGCAACCGGACTCCGGCAAGGGCACGGTCAGCACCGATGGTCTGCGCGTGATCTACACACCACCGGCCACGGTCGCCGCGCCGTTCACCGCGACCTTTACCTATCAGGCCAGCGATGCCAAGGGCGCAGAGTCGGCACCGGCGACGGTGTCCGTGGCGGTCTCGGCAGCGGTCAACGAGAGCCTGATCGTCACCAGCGCTACCGTCACCGCCCGCAGCAACAGCCGCTACTACTGGGTCCTGTCCGGTACCACCTCGCGTGGCACGGGCAATACCATCACGGCGACTGCCACGACCACAACCGGTACGGTGAACCTTGGCACCGCCACCCTGACGCTTACGCCGACAGGCGCGCGCTGGAATATAGCGGTGACGACCGTCGGCAGTGGCCCGTCGCCTAGCCCGACGGCGACCATCAAATCGGCCTTCGGCAAAACCGTGACGGTGCCGATAAAGGCGAACTGAGTACAACCAGGCTTTAGTGATGAGGGCCTCCTTGAGGCCCTCTTGCTACAAAAAATTGACAACTTACCTGGTTGTCAAACCTCCAGAAGACCGGCATATCAAGCCGTAGCTCGGAGTTAGAGTTTCCATCGTCGGCGGACAAATGACCGTCATGGGTCCAGGCTGTGTGAAAACGCATGCGCTGTTTCGAAGTGTGCGTTGCTACGTGAAATCTGCCAGCGTTTGGTTAACCAGCCAGACTGGAAATTTGCGTAGGAACGCGCTTTTCGTTCCAGTCCTGACTGTCAAACCTGCTCCAAAACGTTTTCACACAGCCTGGACCCATAGCTGCCTGTCATTTGTGTATACAAAATTGGGGGCAATTCAATCCAAGGGTTAAAAGTGGATTTCAGCGGTCTTGAGGCCCAGGTCTCGAAGCTCGGCTATCAAGTCATCCAGATGCCCGAAAGACTCGACCTCCTCGTTGTCATCAACCAAGAAATAACTTCTCCCGGCGTCCTTCTTGAAGAACACAATCCACTCCTTGGGGTTGGTCGGGTTTGCGATCACATGGGTGTCAAAGGTCACGCCTTCGGCATGTTTGCTTTTCACAGCTTTACGATTCATGTCAGTCACCACGCTACGCGCGCTCTCAAAATTCTCTATTTGCAGTGCATGCCCGCCCAGCTCCATCTGAGCTTTCAATATAAACATCTCCAGCCGCACGAAGCGGTGGATCAAGGGCATTTCAATTATCACTGTATGTTAATATTATGCACATGCATCCACTGAGGAGCTAGCCATGATTGCGATAGGTGAGGCATGGAAGGCGGGGTTGTTGGGGCGAGGACACTGGCTTCGCAATATGGTGTCTGGCGTGATCGTCGGGGTCGTGGCGCTCCCCCTGGCAATGGCGTTTGCCGTTGCGTCTGGCGTCAAACCTGAGCAAGGCATCTACACCGCAATCATCGGTGGTTTGCTGGTTTCACTCTTTGGGGGAAGCCGCTTGCAGATTGCCGGGCCGACAGGTGCGTTCATCGTGATTCTGGCGGGAGTCACGGCCAAGCATGGAGTTGACGGTTTGCAAATCGCCACGATGATGGCGGGGGGCATATTGTTATTGCTGGGAATTGCCCGGCTCGGTGCAATCATCAAGTTTATCCCCGACCCGGTGATTGTCGGATTCACCGCGGGCATCGGCGTGATCATCTGGGTCGGGCAGTGGAAAGACTTTTTCGGTTTACCGAAGATTAGTGGAGAGCATTTCCATGAAAAGCTGTGGCAGCTGCTCCAGGCGCTCCCGGATCTTCATATAGCCACAACCCTGCTGGCGGTACTTAGCCTTTTCCTGGTCATCACCGCTTCCAAAATTCCCGGACTCAAACGTGTACCTGGCCCGCTAATCGCAATGTTGGTAGCTACAGCGATACAGTCAACCTTTCATTTCGAGGGGGTAGCCACAATTGGCAGCGCATTTGGTGGCATACCTCAAGGCCTTCCAGTGTTGAGCCTGCCTGAAGTCACGCTGTCTCGCGTCATCGATTTGATTGGTCCGGCATTCACTATCGCCATGCTTGGAGCAATCGAATCGCTGTTGTCCGCAATGGTGGCCGATGGCATGGCGGGCACCAAGCACGATTCCAATCAGGAACTGATCGGTCAGGGAGTGGCTAACCTGGTCACGCCATTGTTTGGCGGCTTCGCAGCTACCGGAGCCATTGCCCGTACTGCAACCAATATCCGTAACGGCGGCACGAGCCCACTGGCCGGCGTTATGCACGCGGTCACCTTGGTGCTTATTATTCTGTTTCTGGCACCTCTAGCATCAAACATCCCGCTGTGCGCCCTGGCCGCCATTCTCTTCGTGGTCGCGTACAACATGAGCGAGTTGAAGCACTTCAAACGCATGGTCCAGCGAGCCCCACGCGCAGACGTATCTATCCTGCTCATCACCTTCAGCCTCACAGTGTTCAGTGACTTGGTGATCGCCGTGAATATCGGCGTCATTCTTGCGATGCTGCAATTTATGCGCCGCATGGCCTCATCTGTGGAGGTGCAACAGGTAGTCGAGCACGAGCTTGAAGAAGAGCTGAGGGCCAATGGGCATACTCGCCTGCCGCCAGGCACATTGATTTATACGATTGAAGGGCCATTGTTCTTTGGTGCGGCTGAGACTTTCGAGCGCGTCTTGGCTCAGACCCATACCGACCCACGCCTGCTGATTATTCGCTTGAAGCGCGTACCGTTTATGGATATCACTGGCCTGCAGGTGCTGGAGGAGGTCATTCAGCAACTGCACAAGCGGAATATCGTCGTGAAACTCTGCGAAGCGAACACGAAGGTGCTCTACAAGCTCGATAGGGTAGGTATCTTGCAAGAAATCGGCACGGAGCATTACCACGCCGACTTCAACACCGCGCTGGCTAAAGCTGTCAGTCTCGCAGAGGGTTCGTCGACCCTCTAGAGGCTAACTGCCTGTGTTGGGTTATGACTTGGTGCTGGTGGCATGCTTACTCTTGGTCGAATAGCTCGCACCGTGGGTGTCCAGGTAGTCACGAATCAGTTGACGAACAACCTGCGAAGGCGTCAGGTCTTGTGCTGCACAGAGTTCCTCGAAAGCTTTTTTCTTGACGGGATCAATGAGCACAGTGAGGCGCGCAGTCTTGCTTTCCATGGGGTATTCAATCGCTCAAGTCGCTAGATGTTAATCAAATTGTAATTGCCTTGTCCGGTGCTGTCACTGTGCTGCTCGCTACCTGGACTTTACTCATAAGAAAAGATTTGGCTCTCACGGTGGGCGATGAGTCGGATCCGCTTCGACTCAGCGTGGACAATCCCCATCCGCGAGGAAGGGGGCAAATTTAGTCTAAGCTAGCCGACTGCCTGCAACGGGCAAACTGTGGTCAGTCACGAGCGTCCGGTTGAATCCACTGCCAAAAGCAGCCAGTCGGAAATGTCCACGAAACCATGGACTATTCACTCTGGGGCACATAGGCATTCAGCTTCCCTGCGCCCTCGGTTTCCGACTGGGAGCGCGGCGCCTACAAAGTTGCCATTATCATTTGTCGTCCATCTTTGTTGACGATTGTGGCCGGCGCTCAGTGCTCTCTTCGGCGTTGGGTGCTTCTGGAAAACTCCCTGGCGTGAACACATGGGTCTGCAAGTCGCTGGCATCGACTTCGGTGACACCATGAACCGAACGGGCCAGACCAATGGCCTGTTCACACTGTCTATGAGTGTTGACGCGACCGCTTAACCCCACTGTGCCCGCATGGGTTTTGACATTGATATGCAGGCTAAGGGTCGGATCGGAAAATGCCAGGGTCGACTTCACCTTGGCGGTAATCCATGCATCGTGAACGGCCATTTCCAGACCATGAGAGTAATGCTGGAAGGAGTGAATTTTCATGGCTGAACCCTCTCTCGCGTAATCAGACGTACTGTCCATCCCATTTGCTGTGCTGCCCTCTGCCTGGCAGGTGAACGCTATGGATACCTGATTCGTTTTGGAGCGCTCGCCACGCAAACATTGGCAGAAATTAATTATAGTACGGCCGTTGCCTGCGGTCAGAGCGCTGTCCCCGTGAACGTCCGCCTTGGTCGCTCTGTGCCAGGCGCAACACCTACAGAGCACTCCAGACAGTCCTTGTTGCGATCAGCCCTGATCAACCCGAAGCAGCCCTTGATGTCTGTTTGTTGTCACCATATGTTATTGGTATTCAAGGAGGATTCTGACTGATGGCACGTGTGGGTTTGATACTGACACCCGGTTTTGCGGACTGGGAATATGCTTTCATTGCTGGAACTGCGTCCCCGTTTTACGGGATCGATGTCAGATTTTTCGCTTCTGCTACGGGGCAGTTCCGCTCGCAGGGCGGATTGGCTGTAACTGTCGATAGCAGTTTGCAGCAATGCCTGGACTGGAAACCGGACGTTGTTGTCGTCATTGGAGGAATGGTCTGGGAACGTGCAGAAGCACCGGATATTCGAGACTTTCTGCATGCCAGTCGCTCAAGTGGGGCGATTATTGCCGGTATCTGTGGGGGAACGCTGGCACTTGCGAGGGCCGGGCTTCTCGACTCGGTTCCTCATACCTCGAACAGCGCTGACTTCTTACAACAGAATGCCGTAGGTTATGAAGGGCACACGTTTTATCGAAGCAGTCCAGTAGCGGTGGTTGCGGACCGCATTGTAACTGCTCCAGGCCCTGCGCCCGTTAGCTTCACCTGCGCAGTGTTCGAAGGTGCCGGGCTATCTTCAGAGATCATTTCTCAGTTCAGGTCAATGTTGGCAGCGGAACATGGGTGACCGCTTCGTCCTGCAAAACAGCCGGTCAGGTGATGTGTTCGAGTGGCCGCTCATGGCTGTGGATTCAATGGGCATCAGAAATGACCGTGTGTGCCGACACGATGGCTGATATCTTTCCCGCGCACCAAATCGCGTCCAATCGACGCTGATCCCATCAAGGATGATAAAAACAATGAAAATATTATTCATTGCTTCGCTAGGCGTTTTATCGCTAATTCAAACATCACTATCCTTCGCGGATAATGTTAATGGAAAAAACCTCTATTTACAGCGATGCGCCATGTGCCACGGAATAGATCTCAAGGCAACAGGACCATTGGCTAATAAAAGCAATCCTCCTGCACCTGATCTGACAACATCCGCTTTCAAGAAACGATTAAATGATTATCCGGGCGTAATTGTATCATCGATAATACTTCGCCCAAATGGAGACTTGATTCCAAAAACTTTGCGAGAGAATGGTGTAAAGCTGGCGCCGTACTCATGGAGGATTAAGGATCTTCGCGATTTAAATCAATACATGGGTAGTGTGATTTCAAAAAATCGATGATGTTTGAGATGAGAGGCAGGCACAGAAATCTAAAAGCCGTTTCAGGTTTGAGTGCTTGTGGGGCAATGCCGGTGAGCCTGTCGACCTCTCGCGGGCACATCGCTAATTAACAATCTCGGATTGATACAAGCTCGGGCGGCTCTTCGCATCCAGCAGCAGTCGGCTGCGGTTGTAACAGGCAAATAACGGTCAGAAGGAGACGGCCTTGAAGCCATCGACTGTAACAGGTCCATGAGTCTCAAAATCAGAATAACAAACTTCCTGGCTATTCATTTTTTCTCCCCCACGGAAAAAAACTCTTGCGAAGTTAGCCAAACACCAATAAATCAGCGCAAACCCATACCCCAATAACATAGAGCCTGCAGTGGAATAGAACACTTGAATAAATTCTGACTCATAGAAACACTTCCTCGTACAATTCGGCTCTGCCGGAAGCGTAACATTCAAGAAAAATAGTCCAATGCAAATCATCACCAACCCCGGTAATGCTTTCAGATGACGCCTCCACCCGGTAAGCGAACGAACATACATTTCCCGATAGKGCTTCCATCGTGCGACGAGAAAAGCGTAATAAAAACTGAACAACCAAGCCAGTAAAAATATTAACTGTGTAACCTCAGGAAATGACGACTTTCCGGCCCAGACGTTTATCGATGAAATATTGGCTTCGGCGATCCCGGCAAGCTCCGTCACCCATTGAATCCCCATAACGTCTTTACTAGACCCACCAAAAATAATTACAGACGTAAAAAATAATGGAAGCCACACTATCCACCTTCGAAAAAAAGCATCACGAGCAATTACCTGCACAAGATCTGATGTTGATGGATTACGCATACGCTCTCCTTGACACCGTCTGATTGTCGCTCTCTCATACCTTCGCCAAGATGTTTTTCCAACGGATTTGTCCTGCCTCGGTGGACCCCTGTTTTACAGTCTATTTCGGGATGTATTTGGACAGGGTTGCCTTAAGCGCCTCGGTGACAAGGGCAATCAAAATTGGCTCCGAACTCGACTGCATATCTCTACCAATTTCGAATTGCTGTTCTTTCACTTTTCCCGCGTATTTTGATGCGCGGCCTTCAGATACGAGTGATGACAACTCTTCTTGAGAGAAGGACTTCTCATAGGCTGCTGCAAGGTTTTCATCCCACTCAGGCTGATACTGCGGCAGCAATGCATTGATTTCACCAGACACGGCATTGCTTGCATCTGCACTTCCCAGTTTTGTGGCGATCATTGCGTAGGTGTTCGTTCTTTTCGCTGCCGAAAGTGCAAGGGTAGAGAGGTGTCTGCCTATCTGTGCCTGGGCAACGAATGTGCGAGCATCCTTATGGGAGGGTGTTTCAGCAGACACTGTATTTGAAAGCGCGACGAGCATTGTGAGCAGGAGAGTGGCAGAAGAAATCCTTTTCATTTTCCTGCTCCTTAGGAGCGAAACAAGTGTTTCGTCAGCGTAGTTTCATCCCGGAGGTTGTGCCACTTAGTGACCACTGCTGCAGCAGGTGGTTTGAGCTCGGCGAGACTTTGAATACCCTGGTTGAGGAAACTTGAATCACGCCAGCTTTTCAGGCACCACGACGGACTGCCTTTGGCCGTTTATTGCCTGGCGCCACCGGCTACAAATGGTTGCTCAGCTCGAATGCAATCAGGTGAGCAAGTCTATGCAATTCCCCATCACGCCTTGACCCAGCGCTGGCGACTCCAGCTGCTCAATCCATCAACGGCGAACACCAGCAGCAACATGGCAAGGATCACCGTGCTGGCCTGGGCTTCCTGGAACAGGCTGAGGCTGACATAGAGCATCTGGCCCAAACCGCCGGCACCGACGAAACCCAGCACGCTGGCCATGCGGATGTTGTTTTCCCAGCGGTACAGGATGTACGCCAACAGCTGCGGAAACAGGTTGGGCAGGGTGCCGTAGCAGAAGGCCCAGACTACGTTGCCGCCCTGCAAGCGGATGGCTTCGGCCGGTTGCGGCGGGGTGTTTTCCAGTGCTTCGGCGAACAGACGGCCGAGTACTCCGGTGGTGTGCATGGCCAGTGCCAGGGTACCGGCGTTCGGGCCGAGGCCGGCGGCCAGCACCATCAACGCGGCCCACACCAGTTCGGGAATGGCGCGCAGGCCATTGAGCACAAGACGCGACGCGCTCTGCAACAGCCAACCGAAGCGCCCGGCCGCCGGCAGCGCCAACAGCAGGCCAAACACCGCCGCGAGCAGGGTGCCGAGGGCTGACATCGCCATGGTTTCCACGGCGCCACGGCCGATGGCTTGCAGGTGGCCGGCGCTCAGGTCCGGGCTGAGAAAGCGCAGCACGTAGGCGCCCATCTGCTTCAGGTTGCTGCTGCCAGCCAGTTCACCGAGGTCGATACCCAGATAACTGAACGAAGCGACGACCGCCGCACCGATGCAAAAGATCAGCAGCAGGTTGATCAGGCGATTCATGCGAACCTCCAGCGCAGCAGGCGGCTGATCTGATCGGCGAACAGCACCAGGACGAAAAAGGTCAGCAACATGCTCGCCACTTCACCGCCGGCGAACATGCGCAGCGACAGGTCGATCTGCTGGCCCAGCCCGCCGGCACCGACGAAGCCCATCACCACGGACGCGCGAATCGCGCATTCCCAGCGATACACGGTGTACGACAGCAACTCCGCCGCGACATTGGGCAGGATGCCGTAGCAGAAGGCCGTCAACCGACCACTGCCGGCCTGTAGCAGTGCATGGGCCGGTCGCTGGTCGACCGACTCGAAGATCTCCGCATAGACCTTGCCCAGCATGCCGCTGTAGGTGATGGCAATGGCCAGCACCCCGGCCGTCGGGCCAAGGCCGACGGCGCGCACGAACAGCAAGGCCCAGACGATTTCCGGCACGCTACGCAGGAAGATCAGCAACCCGCGCACCGGCCAGCGCAACAGTCGACCCGGGACGCTCGGGCGACCGCTGCGCGAAGCGGCCGACAGCGACAGCGCCCGGCTGGCCAGCAGGCTGGCGGGCACGGCCAACAGCAAGGCCAGGGCCATGCCGGCGGTGGCGATGGCCAGCGTTTGCAACGTGGCTTGCCACAGCAGCTGAAGGAACTCTTCGCCATGGGCCGGTGGCCAGAAGGCTGAGACAAACCGGCCCATCTCACTCTGGCTGTCAGCCTTGAGGAGGACACCCAGGTCCAGTTCGCTGAAGTGGATGCCGGGCCACAGCAGGGCAAGCGCCAACAGACCGAGCAGCAGGCGGGGCAGGGTGGCCGGGTCTCGTGTATCGCGCGTCAGCATCGGGGAATCTGCAGGCTCAAGGGCGCCACCGGAGCGGGCGGGGATTGCAGTTGCTCGTTGGCGTAGAGCCTGTCGAGCAAATCGTGGTCGACGTCGCTGGCGGGAAGATCGAACAGGATCTGACCGTCACGTAAACCGATGATGCGTGAAAAGTGCGCCAGGGCCAGTTCCACCGCATGCAGACTGGCAACCAGCGTCACGTTGTGTTCCCGGGCGTGGCGGCAGAGGACTGAAAGGGTGTGGCCGGCCAGTACAGGGTCCATCGCCGACACCGGCTCATCGGCCAGCAGCACTTCGGGCGCCTGGTACAGCACGCGGGCAATGCCCACGCGCTGCAGTTGGCCGCCGGACAACTGTTGGCACTGGGCGAACAGCTTGTCGCCCAGGTCGAGTTTAAGCAGGGCTGCGCGGGCGCCAGGTACATCCACCGGATGCAGCAGGCTCAGCAGGCTTTTGGCAAAGCCCCACTGGCCCAGTTTTCCGGCCAGTACCGCGGTGACCACTCGCTGGCGCGGTGGCAGTGGTGGTGCCTGGTGAACCAGGCCGATGCGCGCCCGCAGCTGCTGACGCCGATGCGCACCCAGCTGCCAGGCGTGCTCGCCGAGTACCTCGACCGCGCCGTTGTCCGGGCGCAGCGCGGTGGCCAGCACGTTGAGCAAGCTCGACTTGCCGGCGCCGGACGGACCGATGATCGCCACCTGCTCACCGGCGCCGATGTGCAGGTCGATCTCATGCAGCGCACGCACGTCATTGCCGTGGGTGAGACTGACCCGGTTCAGATGCAGTGTCATTTCAGCAGGTCGGCAGCGCGCGCGGCTTCCTCGATGCCCTTGTAGTTCTCAGGCTTGGTCTCGATGAAGCGGCTGGCGGCTTGCAGGTCCAGAATCGCTTTTTGCTCCGGGTTGGCCGGGTCGAGCGCGAGGAAGGCCACCTTGATTTTATCGGCAAGGGCCGGGTCGAGGGTGCCGCGCACGGTCCAGTTGTAGTCGAAGTAGGCCGGCGTGGTGGCGAAGACCTTGACCTTGTCGGTGTCGACCTTGCCGGCCGCGACCAGTTTTGCCCAGACGCTGGCATTGAGTACGCCGGCGTCCACTTTGCCTRCCTGAACCCAGGCAACCGTGGCGTCGTGTGCGCCGGAGTAACCGACGCGACTGAAATAGCTTTCCGGCTTGATGCCGTCCTTGAGCATGAAATAACGCGGCATCAAGCTGCCGGAAGTGGAAGACACCGAACCGAAAGCGAAGGACTTGCCCTTGAGGTCGGCCAGCGACTTGACGGCCGGGTCGGCGGTGATGAATTTGCTGGTGAACTGGGCGTCCTGCTCACGCTGTACCAATGGAATGGCATTGCCGGTTTTCAGGCGCGCCTGCACGAAGGTGAAACCGCCCAGCCAGGCCATGTCGATACGGTCAGTGGCCAGCGCCTCGACCACCGCCGGGTAGTCGGACACCGGCACGAACTCGACCTTCATGCCCAGTTGCTTCTCCAGGTATTCGCCCAGTGGCTTGAACTTGCGCAGCAGTTCGGTGGGGGCTTCATCAGGAATGGCGCTGACCTTGAGGGTCTCGGCAGCCTGTGCCAGCAGGGTGGAAAAGGACAGGGTCAGGCCAACGGCCAAGGCCAGGGTACGTTTGAGCATGGAAGTTCTCCGGTTCAATAGCGGAAAAATGTCGATGCGCCCCGCACAAGCTGATTGCTGCACGACGCTTCGTGAGGGTAGACGAAAACGCCGCGATTATAGGGGGTCTTGCGTGCTTGACCAGCCTTGCAACAGGGCTTAAGGCTAAAAAGACCTGTGGGAGCGGGCTTGCTCGCGAAAGCGGTGGATCAGTCGGCAATGACGTTGACTGACACACCGCCTTCGCGAGCAAGCCCGCTCCCACAGGTGTTTGCGGTGTCCCGCAATTCAGGTTGCTTACATCCTTGCCAACGCCTGCGCMAGATCAGCACGCAAGTCTTCCACGTCCTCGACGCCAACCGACAACCGCACCAAACCGTCACCGATGCCCAATTGTGCGCGGGTGGCGGCTGGAATGGTGGCGTGGGTCATGATCGCCGGGTGTTCGATCAGGCTTTCCACGCCGCCCAGGCTCTCGGCCAGGGCGAAGATCTGCACGCTCTCCAGGAAGCGTTTGGTGCCAGCCAGGTCGCTGTTGAGGTCGAGGGAAATCATCCCGCCGAAACCGCGCATTTGCCGTTGGGCCAGTTCGTGTTGCGGGTGTGATGGCAGGCCGGGGTAGTAGACCCTTGAGACTTGTGGCTGACGCTCCAGCCATTGCGCCAGATCCAGCGCGTTGCTGCAATGCCGCTCCATGCGCAGCGCCAGGGTCTTCACCCCGCGCAGGGTGAGGAAGGCGTCGAACGGGCCGGCGATGGCGCCGACCGCGTTTTGCAGGAAACCCAGGCGCTCGGCCAGTTCGGTGTTCTGCCCGACCACGGCGATGCCGCCGATCACGTCGGAATGGCCGTTGAGGTATTTGGTGGTCGAGTGCAGCACGATGTCGAAACCCAGTTCCAGCGGGCGCTGGATCCACGGGCTGGCGAAGGTGTTGTCGGCCACGCAGATGATGCCGCGTGCGCGGCAGGTGCGGGCGATGGCGGCAAGGTCAGCGAGGTTCAGCAGGGGATTGCTCGGTGTCTCGACCATGACCATCCGAGTGTTGTCTTGGAGGGACGCCTCGAACGCCGCCAGGTCCGTCAGGTCGACGTAGCTGAAACGGTGCCCGGCGCTGCGCTGGCGCACCTTGTCGAACAGGCGGAAGGTGCCGCCGTACAAGTCATTGCCCGAGACGATGTGCGAGCCGGCGTCGAGCAGTTCGAGCACCGTGGAAATGGTCGCCAGTCCCGAGGCGAAGGCGAATGCCCGGGTACCGCCTTCGAGGTCGGCCACGCAGCGCTCCAGGGCCCAGCGCGTCGGGTTGTGCGAGCGCCCGTAATCCAGGCCTTTGTGCACACCGGGGCTCTGTTGCAGGTAGGTGGAGTTGGCGTAGATCGGCGGCATCAACGCCCCGGTCGAAGGGTCCGGCGTTTGCCCGGCATGGATCACGCGGGTGGCGAAGCCCCGTGGCGGGGCATTTTCATCGTGCTGACTCATGGCAGGGATCTCCGCAGGTGATTGAGCATGTCGGTTCGGGTAATCAGGCCGTGGAAGCCCGAGGCATCCTGAATGATTGCCACCAGTCCACGGGCCAGCTCTGCTTCCAGTTCCGCCAGTGTGGCCGCGGGTGGCAGGGTTTGCAGTTTGTCGGTCATGGCGCTGGCCACGGTTTTACGGAAGTGTGCAGCGTCTTCATGCACCCCCAGCAGGATGTCGGACTCGTCGATCACGCCGACCAGTTGTTTGCCGTTCACCAGCACCGGCAGTTGCGACACGTCCGCCAGGCGCATGCGCTGGAATGCGGTGAGCAGGGTGTCATCGGGGCCGACGCTGATCACCCGGCCGTCCTCGAAGCGCCGCGCGATCAGGTCGCGCAGGTCGCCGTACTGCTTGCGTTGCAGCAGGCCCTGATCGTTCATCCACTGGTCGTTGTAGACCTTCGACAGGTAACGCGTACCGGTGTCGCAGACGAAGCTCACCACCCGCTTCGGCGCGGTCTGTTCGCGGCAGTAGCGCAACGCCGCTGCCAGCAGGGTGCCGGTGGAGGAACCGCCGAGAATGCCTTCGGCGCGCAGCAACTGGCGGGCGTGGTCGAAGCTTTCTTCGTCGCTGATCGAATAGGCGTGGCGCACGCTGGACAGGTCGGCAATCGACGGAATGAAGTCCTCGCCGATGCCTTCCACCGCCCAGGAACCGGGGGTGGGGAGGGTGCCACCGCGGCTGTATTCGGCCATCACTGAACCGACCGGGTCGGCCAGGACCATTTCCAGGTCCGGCTGCACGCGTTTGAAGAAGCGGGTCAGGCCGGTCAGCGTACCGGCCGAGCCGACCCCGACGACGATGGCGTCCACATCATGCTGGGTCTGCGCCCAGATCTCCGGCGCGGTGCTGCATTCGTGGGCCAGCGGATTGGCGGGGTTGTTGAACTGGTCGGCGAAGAACGCATCGGGAATTTCCGCCGCCAGCCGCGCGGCGACGTCCTGGTAGTACTCGGGATGACCCTTGCCGACATCGGAGCGGGTGATGTGTACCTCGGCACCCATGGCCTTGAGGTGCAGGACCTTCTCGGTGGACATCTTGTCCGGCACCACCAGCACCACCCGGTAACCCTTGGCGCGGCCGACCAGGGCCAGGCCGAGGCCGGTATTGCCGGCAGTGGCTTCGACGATGGTGCCGCCGGGCCTGAGGCGACCATCGCGTTCGGCGGTGTCGATCATCGCCAGACCGATGCGGTCCTTGATCGAACCGCCGGGGTTTTGGGATTCGAGTTTGAGAAACAGCGTGCACGGACCGGTATCGAACCGGCTGACGCGTACCAGCGGGGTATTGCCAATCAGTTCGAGTACGGCAGGACGGGAATTGTCGGGCATGTCATCACTCCTTGCGTGAATCCGCACTGGATGGACAGCAATCCGCGCCGGGTCTTCGCGCCGGTCGCGGGCAATGCATCGCTTGGACCATAGGCCGGGATCGGGTCGACCGCAACCTTGCACGGCCAGCCGGTCACCTCGACGCTTTTTCCTCGCCAGCAACCACAAAAAACATAATTTCGCTATTTCCCGGCTCCGAACAGAATGCGGCCAACACCCTGACACCGATAGCCGTAGCAGAAGAACAACAGTGATCAGAATCGAGGCGGCAGCCATGACCGACCTGAATCAAACCACCTTTCAGAAGTGCACAGCCATGACAGTTGAAAAAACCGAAATTGATACGCTTGTTGTTGGCGCCGGCCAGGCCGGCGTGGCCATGAGTGAACACCTGAGCAAGCTCGGCGTGCCCCACCTCGTCCTGGAGCGCAATCGTGTCGCCGAAGCCTGGCGCACTGGCCGCTGGGATTCGCTGGTGGCCAACGGTCCGGCGTGGCACGACCGTTTCCCGGGGCTGGAATTCGACGGTCTGGACCCGGATGCCTTTGCCGGAAAAGAGCAGGTGGCTGAGTACTTCGAGGCCTACGCCCGCAAGTTCAACGCGCCGATCCGCACTGGCGTTGAAGTCAGGAAAGTGCAGCGCAACACTGATCGTCCGGGCTTCACTGTTGAAACCTCTGATGGCGTGATCGAGGCTCGGCATGTGGTGGTCGCCACCGGTCCGTTCCAGCGCCCGGCAATCCCGCCGATTGCCCCGCAAATCGCCGGCATCACCCAGATTCACTCCGCCCAATACTACAACCCGCAGCAACTGGCCGAAGGCGCGGTGCTGGTGGTGGGCGCCGGTTCCTCGGGCGTGCAGATCGCCGATGAGCTGCAACGTTCCGGCAAGCAGGTCTACCTGTCGGTGGGCGCCCACGACCGTCCGCCGCGTGCCTATCGCAACCGCGATTTCTGCTGGTGGCTGGGGGTGCTCGGCGAGTGGGATGCCGAGGCCATGCAGCCGGGCAAGGAGCATGTGACCATCGCCGTGAGCGGTGCCCGTGGCGGCCACACCGTGGACTTCCGCCGGTTGGCCCATCAGGGCATGACTCTGGTCGGCCTGACCCAATCGTTCAACGGCGCTGTGGTGAGTTTCGAAAACAACCTCGCCGACAATATCCAGCGCGGCGATGAAAACTACCTCGCGCTGCTCGACAAGGCCGACGCCTATATCGAACGCAATGGCCTGGACCTGCCGCTGGAACCCGAAGCCCGGGCCATGCTGACGGACCCGGATTGCGTGACAAATCCAATCCTGGAACTGGATCTGCTCAATGCAGGCGTCACCACGATTATCTGGGCCACCGGTTACTCCACCGATTACAGCTGGCTGAAGGTCGATGCCTTTAAGGAAAACGGCAAACCGCAGCACCAGCGCGGCGTGTCGGCCGAGCCGGGGGTGTATTTCGTCGGTTTGCCTTGGCAGTCCCGTCGTGGCTCCGCGTTTATCTGGGGCGTTTGGCACGACGCCAAGCACATCGCCGATCACATCGTTAAACAGCACACCTATCTCAACTATCGGGATGCGACCCAGCGTCAAGCCGAAGCCGCCCGAGCACCTCTTCAGAAAGCCAGCCTCATGGGAGTTCGTTAATGCCTACTCATACCCGCATCCGCATGTTCAACACCAAAGACACCTACCCGAACCAGACGCTCGACAACGACCTGTGCCAGGCCGTGCGTGCCGGCAACACGGTGTATGTCCGCGGTCAGGTCGGCACCGATTTCAACGGTCAACTGGTGGGGCTCGGTGATCCGCGTGCCCAGGCCGAGCAGGCCATGCGCAACGTCAAGCAACTGCTGGAAGAGGCGGGCAGCGACCTGAGCCACATCGTCAAGACCACCACCTACCTGATCGACCCGCGCTATCGCGAGCCGGTGTACCAGGAAGTCGGCAAGTGGCTCAAGGGGGTGTTCCCGATTTCCACCGGCCTGGTGGTCAGTGCCCTCGGCCAGCCGCAGTGGCTGATGGAAATTGATGTGATCGCTGTCATCCCTGAATAAGGAATTCGCCATGACCTTTTCCATTGTTGGTCGCTGCGCCGAGACCGGCCAGCTGGGCATTGCCATCAGTTCTTCGAGCATTGCCGTCGGCGCGCGCTGCCCCTGGCTGCGTGCCGGGGTCGGCGCGGTGTCGAGCCAGAACATCACGCTGCCGGCCCTTGGCCCGCAGATTCTCGATGAACTGGCCAACGGCTCGGCGCCGCCCCAGGCGCTGGACCGTTCATTGACCCGCAATGGCTACAGCCAATACCGCCAGGTGGCGGTGGTCGATGCTCAGGGCCGCACGGCGGTGTTCAGCGGTAACCATGCGCTGGGCACCCATAATGCGCTGGCCGGCGATCAATGCGTGGCGGCCGGTAACCTGCTGGCCAGCAGCGCGGTGATCGAAGCCATGGTCGCGGCGTTCGAAAACAGCGAAGGCTGCCTTGCCACCCGGCTGATGAACGCCTTGCAGGCCGGGCAGGACGCTGGCGGCGAAGCCGGCGCGGTGCACTCGGCGGCGTTGTCGGTGGTCGGTGACCTGACCTGGCCGATTGTCGACCTGCGGGTGGATTGGGCCGATGAAAACCCGATTGGCGAGCTGGGCAAACTGTGGACGGCCTACGAGCCGCAATTGCAGGACTATCTGACCCGCGCCCTCAATCCGACCCTGGCGCCGAGCTATGGAGTGCCCGGCGATGAGTGAGTTGCGCAGCCGCGCCATGCTCGCGCGATTGATCGGGTTCGCCACGGTCAGCCGCGATTCGAACCTGGAGCTGATCGAGTTCGTGCGTGACTACCTGCACGAACTGGGCGTGGATTGCGAACTGATCTACAACGCCGAGCGGACCAAGGCCAATCTGTTGGCCACGGTCGGCCCGCGTGTGGCCGGCGGCATTGTGCTGTCCGGGCACACCGACGTGGTGCCGGTGGACGGCCAGGCCTGGACGGTCGAACCGTTCCGGCTGAGCGAGGCGGGCGGCAAGCTTTACGGCCGCGGCACGGCGGACATGAAAGGCTATCTGGCCTCGGTGCTGGCCGCTGTGCCGATGTTTCTCGCCAGCCCTTTAAAACGCCCGGTGCACCTGGCGTTTTCCTATGACGAAGAAGTTGGTTGCCTCGGCGTGCGTGGTTTGCTGGAGGTGCTGCCCCAACGCATCCCGGCACCGGCGTTGTGTTTGATCGGCGAGCCGACCGAGCTTAAACCGGTGCTTGGTCACAAGGGCAAACTGGCAATGCGTTGCCACGTACACGGTGCGCCGTGCCATTCGGCTTACGCGCCTTATGGGGTGAACGCCATCGAGCAGGCTGCGCGGCTGATCGGTCGACTGGGTGAGATCGGCACGCGCCTGGCTGAACCGCAGTATCACGACGAGCGCTTCGATCCGGCGTACTCGACGGTGCAGGTGGGTGTGATTTCCGGTGGGACGGCGTTGAACATCCTGCCGGAGAATTGCCGTTTTGATTTCGAAGTGCGCGCCTTGCCGGACTTTGCTCCGGAAGCGGTCGCCAATGAGCTGCAAAATTACGCCGAGCAAACCTTGCTGCCGGCGATGCAGGCGGTGAAAGCCGACACTTCCATTCGTTTTGAAAAGCTTTCGACCTATCCCGGCCTGGCGACGCCCGCCGACAGTGCGGCCGCCCGACTGATTGCCCAGCTGTGCGGCAGCGACGAGTTCAGCACCGTGGCCTTTGGCACCGAAGGCGGGCTGTTCGATCAGGCCGGCATTGCGTCAGTGGTCTGCGGTCCCGGCAGCATGGACCAGGGGCACAAGCCCGATGAATTCGTCAGCGTTGATCAGATGGCGGCCTGTGACCGCTTGATGGATCGCCTGGCGGCTTACTTGAGTGAATCCGAACACCCATAACAACAAAGGGCTGACAAGGCCCGAGGAAGCGATCCATGTCCAGATCCTTGCGTTGCAGTGTTCCGTTTGCCCTGGCGTTGTTGAGTGCCAGTGTGTGGGCGGCCCCCCAGGACCTCACCGTGATTTCCTTCGGTGGTGCTACCAAACAGGCCCAGGATAAAGCCTATTTCCAGCCCTTTAACGCCAGCGGCGCGGGCAACATCATCGCCGGTGAGTACAACGGCGAGCTGTCGAAGATCAAGGCCATGGTCTCCGCCGGTCACACCAGCTGGGACGTGGTGGAAGTCGAAAGCCCCGAGCTGTTGCGCGGCTGCGAGGAGGGCCTGTTCGAGAAGCTCGATGCGGGACGCTTCGGTGATTCGGCGAACTTCGTCCCGGGTGCGCTGACCGAATGCGGGGTGGCCACTTACGTCTGGTCGATGGTCATGGCCTACGACCAGAGCAAGCAGGCCAAGGCGCCGCAATCCTGGGCGGACTTCTGGAACGTGGCCGACTTCCCGGGCAAGCGCGGCCTGCGCAAGAGTGCCAAGTACACCCTGGAAATCGCGTTGCTGGCCGACGGCGTCAAGGCGGACGACGTGTACAAGGTCTTGAACACGCCCCAAGGCGTGACGCGGGCCTTTGCCAAACTCGACCAGATCAAGCCGAACATCCAGTGGTGGGAGGCGGGCGCGCAACCGGCGCAGTGGCTGGTGGCCGGGGACGTGGTGATGAGCGCGGCCTACAACGGCCGGATCGCCTCGGCGCAAAAGGAAGGCATGAAGCTGAGCATCGTCTGGCCGCAGAGCCTGTACGACCCGGAATACTGGGCGGTGGTCAAAGGCACGCCGAACAAGGCGTTGGCGGAAAACTTCATCGCCTTTGCCAGCCAGCCGCAGACGCAAAAAGTGTTCTCGGAAACCATCCCTTACGGGCCGGTGCATCGCCAGACCCTGCCATTGCTGCCCAAGGACGTGCAGGAGCAACTGCCGACCGCCGAAGCCAACCTGGCCGGTGCCCGGGCGGTGGATGCGGAGTTCTGGGTCGACCACGGCGAGGAGCTTGAACAGCGCTTCAATGCCTGGGCTGCGCGCTAACCCAGCAACCGCATAACCCCCTGTAAGAGCGAGCCTGCTCGCGATGAGGCCATCAGATCCAACATCTTCGTTGACTGATGCACCGCCATCGCGAGCAGGCTCGCTCCTACAAAAGTACGGCGTACACAGGACCCTGTGGGAGCGAGCTTGCTCGCGATGAGGSCATCAGATCCAACATCTTTGTTGACTGATGCACCGCCATCGCGAGCAGGCTCACTCCCACAAAAGTACGGCGTACACAGAACCCTGTGGGAGCGAGCCTGCTCGCGATGAGGCCCTCAGMTTCAACATCTTCGTTGACTGATSCACCGCCWTCGCGAGCAAGCCCGCTCCCACAAAAGTACGGCGTACACAGGACCCTGTGGGAGCGAGCYTGCTCGCGATGAGGSCATCAGATCCAACATCTTCGTTGACTGATCCACCG
>NZ_JBFREX010000062.1:0-20673 GCF_052114525.1 Pseudomonas sp. KB_15
GTAGGCGGCTAGGTCCGCCGCCCTGATCACAGTGGGGATCGCTTTCATTGCAGCTGAATCCTGAGCGTTTCGCGTAAGCATCGAACCTCCGACGTGGCATCAGTCTAAACACCTAATGTTAGGAGTTTTGTCATGAAAAAAGACCTTCGTCAAGCACCTCTGGAGGGTGACCGCCCGATATCAGAGCGTTCCGCTTCGGCGATTATCAGGCGGCGCACAGCCACCATGGCGTGGCGGCCACCAAACAAAGCATTTCCTTGAATGACTTGACCCGAAAAGCACTCAGTGAGTAATTGGGCTGCACGCGTAAGGCTGGCCCCCAGAAATACGAAGCCCGCACTGGGCGGGCTCTGCGATTCGAATGGGCCGCCTCAGCTTGAGTGGTATTTTTTGCGGACTCGCGCGGAGATATCCTGGTACGTATCGCTATCGGTTGCAGCAAGGAGCGTTTGACCACCTTTTAGCGTGGCCAAAAATGTCACTTCGGTGTTTTGGCCTGCTAGTAGATAGCCCGCTATGGCTCCCACCGGACCAAGCAGCATAGCCCCAGCTATTCCAAAGCCTATCGCGCTCTTTATGTTTTTATTGGAGTCAGTGTTTTCGACTGTCAGATCTTTAAACTCGGAGACGAGGAAGCTTTTCCCCAGGCGCGGCTTAAGGGTCGTCTTAAGGGTCATGGTGCCAAGATTGTACTCCCCATCGCACTGGGGAAAATCACCTGCGAGTACTGTGATCTTTGCCATGTGGAATTATCCTTGGGCGATCATTTTTTGGGTACTTATTGCGCGCGCTCAGGGTGAATGCGTCAACGGTTTGACGATAAGTGGCGGTGCCATCGATCAGCGATGCAGGCGCTTATTGTGGTGTGAGCACCATCGGAAAGATTCCGCACAGGCAACAAAAAGCCCGCGCGTGGCGGGACTGAACTTGAATAGAGCTATTCCTTCTGGAAATTCATTCTCAGTTGAGCTGCTGCCGACGAAGACAGCAGAGTCATTCATTTTTTGTTCGAAGCACCGCTGGCAGGACAGCGCAAACCTCGCCCTTGCAATGAGATCGATGACTGCCGCGGGTTTTCAACAAAGGACTTGGACAAGCGTAATGTCTAACTCGATCAGGCCAGTCATGGTCACGAAGTGCGCTGGTCAATCCGATGCAATCGTTAATCAGACTCAATGCTGTTTTACGGCTTTACCCAAACCGCTCCGGCGAGCACACAAGAAACTACTGAAATGCTGAAGCGGTGTGTTGGTCTGCGATGATTTTTGGCGGCCAGGGCATCAACTACTGCCTGTATTTAGTGCAAAGAAACTCGATCATCCAACTCACTTTAGTAATCCACGTACCTCTCTGCTAAGTGGAGGAATTATCGATGAATTTCGCACCGAAATGATGCAAAAAAGTAAACAAAAAAACACAAGAGAAACGTTTAAGCAGTCATATTTTCTAGCGATAATGGCTATGAGGCATCATGTTATGAGGACAGGTTTCCAGATGCCCGCACACTAAGAGCAGATTACCCTGCAAGGAATAAAAGTGAATAAACTTTTCAGTAATCTTAGCGTCAACTTCAAGCTGAGCCTGGGATTCGGTCTGGTTCTGGCCTTAACCACCGTCCTGGCCCTAGCCAGCTGGACCAGCGTGGACAAACTGGTGTGGCGCGGCGATCGAATGGGCGATATCACCCAGTTGAATACGTTGCTGAACAAAATACGCGAGGCCCGTCTGCAATACCTGCTGTCCAATGGCGATGAAGGCGTCGCCCAGAACGTGCAGACTAACCTGGATGCATTCATCCCCCAGCAGCAAAAACTGATCAACACGTTTACTCGCCCGGAGAACCTCAAGCTGCTCAAAGAACAAGCGGCGATTATCAGCCACTTCCAGCAATCGCTGAGTAAAATGCGCGACGCATATCGCGCAGCAAACAACGCACGGCAGGCCATGAGTGATAACGCCGAAGCAGCCGGTAAGCTGATCACGGCGATCCACAGCAGCGTGCTGCAATTACCCTCAGGCGACGCGGACCGTTTCGAACGTTTGCAGACCATTAGCCGCACCAAGGAACAGCTTCTGCTGACCCGTTACGAAGTCAGCGCTTACACCGCGAACAGCACCCCGGATACTGAGCAGAAGGCTGTCAAGCAACTGAATGAAGCAATTGACGGCCTGAAACAGCTTAGTGAGTACTTCAGTGCTACCCAGCAGGACGCATTGCGCCAGTTCGAAAGTGCCCTAGGCAACTACCGCACAGCCTTGCAGGCCTACAAAACTGCTAGCAACGCCGTTACCCTGGCGAGCAAAGAACTGGTCGACCAAGGGCTCGATTTATGGAGCCGCAGCGATGTCCTTTACCAGATGCAACTGGACAGCCGCGACAGCGACATCGTCCAGACTCGCACGCTGCTGTTGGGCAGCACCTTGTTGGCCTTGCTGTTTGGCGTCCTGGCCGCCGTCATCATTACTCGCCAGATCACCCGTCCGATCCGCGAAACCCTCGGCGTCGTCGAACGCATTGCTGCTGGCGACCTTACCCAGAACCTGATGGTCACCCGCCGCGATGAGCTGGGCGTACTGCAACAAGGTATCCAGCACATGGGGGAGACCTTGCGCAACCTCATCAGCGGTGTTCGCGACGGCGTGACACAGATCGCCAGCGCTGCGGAAGAGCTGTCGGCCGTCACCGAACAAACCAGCGTCGGGGTCAACAACCAGAAAGTCGAGACCGATCAGGTCGCTACTGCCATGCACGAAATGGCCGCCACCGTGCAGGAAGTCACGCGCAACGCCGATCAGGCCTCGCAAGCCGCCGCAACGGCCGATGGCGAGGCTCGCGAAGGCAACAAAGTCGTGGAGGAAGCAATTGTGCAGATCGAACGCCTGGCTGAGGAAGTGGTGCGCTCTACCGAGGCTATGACCCTCTTGCAGCAGGAAAGCAACAAAATCGGTAGTGTCATCGACGTGATCAAAGCCGTGGCCGAGCAAACCAACCTGTTGGCCCTCAACGCCGCCATCGAAGCCGCCCGTGCCGGTGAGGCCGGTCGCGGTTTTGCCGTGGTCGCCGACGAAGTTCGCGGCCTGGCCCAGCGTACCCAGAAGTCCACCGAGGAAATTGAAGAGCTGGTCGCCGGTTTGCAGAGTGGCACCGAGCAGGTGGCCAGCATCATGAGCAACAGCTACAGCCTGACCGACAGCAGCGTGGCGCTGACTCGCAAGGCCGGTGTCTCACTGGGAAACATTACCCGTACCGTATCGAACATCCAATCGATGAATCAGCAGATCGCGGCCGCCGTCGAGCAACAAAGCACCGTGGCTGACGAGATAAGCCGCAGTATCATCAATGTACGCGACGTCTCCGAACAGACCGCTGCCGCCAGCGACGAAACCGCCGCCTCCAGCGTCGCACTGGCACGGCTGGGCAACCAGTTGCAAGTGATGGTCAGCCATTTCAAGGTCTGACGAAGCAAGGTCGCTCCCAAGCATTGGATGGGAGCGATCATCTGATTCGACTGGCTGCTTTTGGCCCAGAGTGTGTAAAAACGCCTTTGCGCACCCTTGCTATGATTTCTGGGGATTTCATTGCAGGGATCGCCCATGAAGCGCTTTATCCAAGGTGAACATCGAGGCCAAGGCACCTTATTGCCCGAGAGCCTCGACGACTACGTCAGCGATACCAATCCGGTGCGTGTAGTCGACGTCTTTGTCGACGAACTCGACCTGGTCAATCTGGGTTTTGACGGTGCCATTCCAGCCGATACTGGCCGGCCGGCTTACCACCCCGCGATCCTGCTGAAAATCTACATCTACGGCTATCTCAACCGCATTCAGTCGAGCCCGGCGGCTGGAACGAGAAGCTCAACGCAACGTCGAACTGATGTGGTTGACCGGGCGGTTGATGCCGGACTTCAAGACCATCGCCAACTTCCGAAAAGACAACAGCAAGGCCATCCGAGGCGTCTGTCGCCAGTTCGTTGTGCTGTGTCAGCAGTTGGGACTGTTCGGAGAACATCTGGTCGCCATCGATGGCAGCAAATTCAAAGCAGTCAACAACCGCGACCGCAATTTCACCAGCGCCAAACTGAAACGGCGCATGGAAGAAATTGAATCGAGTATCAACCGTTACCTGGCGGCACTCGATGCTGCCGATCGGCAAGAACCCACAGCTACCGAGCCCAGCGCCCTGCGGCTGGAAGAGAAAATCGCCAAGCTCAAAACTCGAATGAAGGAGCTTCAGGCGATCGAAATCCAGCTCAATGAGTCGCCGGATAAACAGGTCTCGCTGACCGATCCAGACGCCCGCTCCATGATGACACGCGGCACGGGAATCGTCGGCTACAACGTGCAGACAGCGGTCGATACGCAGCACCATTTGATCGTTGCCCGTGAAGTGACCAACGTCGGTTCCGACCACGATCAACTCAGTTCAATGGCCAAGCAGGCCCGTGAGGCGATGGCGTCAGAAACGTTGTCGGTGGTGGCGGACCGAGGTTATTTCAAAAGCGAACAAATCCTGGCCTGTCACGATACCGGCATCACCGCCTATGTGCCCAAACCGATGACCTCTGGAGCCAAGGTTGACGGGCGTTTCAATAACGATGCCTTCGTCTATGACGCGGCAAAAAACGAATACATTTGCCCGGCTGGCGAGGCGCCGATCTGGCACTACTCCTACGTTGAAAAAGGCCTGAAGTTGCATCATTACTGGAGTTCGAAATGCCAGGGCTGCGCGTTGAAATGGCAGTGCACACCGAGCACGGAACGACACGTTCGACGCTGGGAGCATGAAGCCGTATTGGAGGAGATCCAGCTTCGGCTGAGCAAAGCACCAGAGATGATGAGAGTCCGAAAACGGACGGTTGAGCATCCCTTCGGGACGCTGAAACAATGGATGGGTGCAACGCACTTCCTGACGCGAAGCTGGCCGGGGTGAGCGCGGAGATGAGCTTGAATGTGCTCGCCTACAACTTGAAACGGGTCATGAAAATCATTGGTGCTAACGATTTAATGAAGGCGCTGTCGGCATAAAAAAGGCTGGCTTTGGCCCATCCCAGAGGCTGTAAAAACAGCGTTACGTGTTCCAGGTCGCGACCGATGCGACCCGCAGCGTTGATCGTGCGGTCGCTAAGCCAACGAACGTCAATGACCCAAGACGATCAGGTTACGAGCGTTTTTACACACTCTGGGACGATTACTGCCTGTTGYGACCGGCTGAAAACGGCCAGGAGCGGACGATGGACACAGCGATGGCAAATTGATAGCGTCACGATGCTGCTTTCGAATCTAGAAGGCTGTAGGGCTTGCCGTCACCCTTGTCGTGTTTCTCTCTGGGCGATGTCGCGTTTGCCGCGACCACCTCTAAGCTAGATAAGGACTTACAAAACGACAAGGAACGTTATCCGACACGCCATCACGACAAGAAACGCGACATGGCATGTCGCCTAATAGTAGGTGGGCCTAAAAAACGTGAATCGCTTTCTTCAAGCATTCCTTCTAGTTGGCGTGGGGATAGCGCTCGGCGCATGGCTATCTTCTTCACAAGGCAATGGAAAAAAAGGACACACACCCGAGTTGGAGCAGGCACGGCTATACAAGAGCATCCGGCCGTGTGCTGAGCCTACGTC
The DNA here is from genome assembly GCF_052114525.1 of Pseudomonas sp. KB_15. Lineage (NCBI taxonomy): Bacteria > Pseudomonadati > Pseudomonadota > Gammaproteobacteria > Pseudomonadales > Pseudomonadaceae > Pseudomonas > Pseudomonas sp. KB_15. Next base: position 5,622 of record NZ_JBFREX010000062.1, read on the forward strand.
AGAAGAGGGCAAGACGTTTTCGCTGGCTGCGGACGTTTTGGAACAAAATCTGCGTGCTGAGGGGCTCTGGCTAGACATTGGGGTTGAGAAGTTACTTGCTCATGGCTTCTATCGGGCGACAGACAAGGGGCTGCCGATACCGGTATGCGCACCGCAGAGCATCTATTCCAGAGCAGGTAAAGTCATTACTCAACGTCGCGGGCTCAAAGGTCATATTGAACGATACCAACTCGAACTCGCTGCACGCATTCCAGACCCCTCGCCCTACATCGTAGATAGGGTCGGAGAAGTAGCGTTTTCGCAAGAGCCACATAGTGAAAGGGAGTGGCCCTACCGAGATATCCGACCGGTCGCAAGAAGCGTCCTCGCAAACTACGGTAAGCACGCCCTGAAGTACCTTGAGGTAGCACGAGCTCAAATGTCGGACGAAGACTCGCTTGGAACGAGCGCCTCACAGATTGTTGGCGCTGCGGGCGACGACTCCGACCTGAGAAGGGTTGAAATGCTGATGAGCCAAAGGCTAGCGTCCACACCGCAAGAGCGCACCCTTTCAATAGACGAGCGTAATCGCCTATATGAGCTGGCATACACGTTTACCTATGCCGGCACTCGCGCTATAGCTCATGTCGGCCCGGTCAAAACCCTCATGACCAGAAAGGTCAAAAGCAACGCGACGATATTTGGTTTAGTCGATCTGAACCCGAAACAAATGTGCCACGTGCTCGAGGCAGTTGGAGATTTCAAGGCGCTCGCTGATTACGACTACTGCCAAGATCCAAAGTATCCGTATCCGCAATGAATGTATGGCCCAACAACAGGTTCGAGCCGCCATCACTGCTTTCTCATCGAACTGGAAAACACGGTTACAGCATAATGCGATGACCGCTAAGGGTCGTTTTCTGCCTCTCGCGATGGGCAGAAAACGGCCAGAAGCTGTCGTTGGAATAGCACCGCAGTTCTGTGGGAGTGGACTTGCCGGATCGCCGGACTGCCGCAATGGCTTCACCGCGGAGCTTCAGACAATCACGTCGCCTGGATCGCGGGCAAGCCCACTCCCACAGGCCTGCGGCGTACCGGCCGTTTCAGGCCGTAAGCGCCCACCTGTAGCATTCACCTACCAGACATGCACCCTGCAATCCTGCTGATGTCGGGCCATGGGTCACGAGCCTGGTAAAGCAGGGCTCGCTTTTACTCACCGCCGCCGGTGCGCCCTATGACTTTCGCTGGAGACGGTTAACCCCCAAACCTTTCGAAGTGGTCATGGTGCTGCTGGGCCTGTCGCTATTCGACGAGGCACTGCAGGACGTCTTTGGGGCAAACGCCGCACACGCCACGCTTCGGGATGTGTCCGGCTTCGAGGATCCGCAGCTGGTCGCATTGCTGCAATGCCTGCGCGAAGAAGCCGATCGGCCCATGGTCAGCTGCCTGTTCGTTCAAGGCGTTGCGGCGCTTATTGCGCGAAACATAACTGAGCGTGGTCACTGTCGCCAATGAAGTCGGCTATTCCAACCCCAGTCACTTCGCCCAGGTGTTTCGCAAGCACACCGGTCTTTCCCCAAGCGACTACCGGCGCCAGCGTTAGGGCTCTGCTGGCCGCAGATAGGGCTCGATAAAGCCGCAGCCAAGGATTTCGTTCAGGCGTTGCGCATCGTTCATTCGGCGAAACAGTCCAATAGTCTTCCACGGCGCGTGACCATCGACATTGGGCGCTCCCAATCCGGCCAACAGGTCGGCGATCAGTATTGATCGGGTCTCGAAAGAGATGCGTGTCAGCCCGGTGCTATTGCCGACGCCGGCATGGGCATGAGCCCCGGAAAAGGCGATCAGACTCCCCGGAGCGATATCGACGGCAATCCCGTCCTGCGGGTCGATCGCTTCCAGCAGATGCGGAATGGCTTCGTCGGTATCCACGGCATTGCGGCCGTCTCGATGGGATCGCTGCAAAATGGCGCGCATATCGAAATCTGCGCTCGAATTACCCAGCGGTCGCTGCCAGAGGCCTGGATACAAGGCGACGGTACGCCCTGCCGCGATGGGATAGATGGGCGCCCACCAGTTGGTTTGTGCATAGATATTCGACCCCCAGGTATCGCGGTGAAACGCGATGGTGGCCGTCGTGCGGGCACGCGGCGTCGACTGCCCTGGCTCGCAATGCGGCTGAAAACGCAAATGCAGGCGATCGCACGCCAGGGTATCGGGGGCGATGCCAAGGCTTTGCACGACGTCCTGCCAGCGCTGCTGGATCTCAGCTGAGCCTGCGAAGTCGTTCTGAATTTTCGCAAAGCGCTCAGTCTGCTCAGGGTGGCTCAAATAGCGATGGATCTGTTGCGGCGACCAGGGGTGCAACGCGTCTTCGAGGAACGCACGCGTATATTCCACCAGCGCCGTCATAGGCTGCAGGTCAGTGAAGCGAATGATCTCGCCAGCATAGATCCGGTCATGCAATTGGCGAGCGGAGCTCGGTATGGCAAGCGAGCTGTACATGACTGGAAGTCCCCTGAAGGTGCGCCCCTGACTTTAGATCCACGCCGATTGTGGCGAAAGTGGCAGGTAAGGCGAAAAAGCACGGATCAGGCCCTGGGCACGTGAGCAACAGGCGACCTTCAAGCCATGAATGGGGCGCTTATGGCAGTTCTTGGCAGGCAGTCAACGGCCGTTTCTGGTGAAAAAGTCGGCCATGGTTTGCGCATCAGAAAAGTACGCGTCCAAGATTGAAATTTTTACATTTGGCAGAGGCATCCGGACTCGGATTACACGTAGCAGCATGCAAAAAAGGCGTTTTCACCAGTCAATGATCAGGTCATTTGGGCAGAGCGACTTTTTCAACAGAATCGGCCATATGCGGTCATTAGTAGTTGCCGCGTAACCAGCATAAAAAGGGACAGACCACGATTTCAGGTAAATGCCGAGCCGTCGTTGCAGGATTTCGAAATAAATGCGACTTTTCGGAAATGGATGGGGATGGGGATGGGGATAGTCATTGAATGTTTACCAATGCGACTACGTCACGATGTAAAAGACGACGGGCGTGCACTGAACCCCGGGCACAAGGCCCGAGGCTGTGTCAGAGTGCTCAGGCTGCGAGCGTCGCCAGCGTAAGACGCCTGTCCTGGATGCAGAACTTCTCGAGCAGTTTGAGTGAGCCGCCGAAGATCAGAGCGCCAGAGTACGTGATGTCAGTCAGGACAAAGGCATCCGGTTCACAGAATGGCCATTTCACCTGGTTCGCCGCCACCTTGACCATGGGCGCTATTGACGGAATATTATTAGTCACCCCTCCAGCGACCACGCGTTCGATGATCACGTGGATAACAATGCTGACGATGGCCACCACCAATGCCGCGATGATGCCGACGATCAGTGCCATGATCTTGCCCCCCACTCCGCCGGCCACCGCGGTGGCCACGGCGGCAATAGCCCCGAGAATGGCTTCGGTGACCACCACCCAGGTCGCGATGTCCACAGTGTTCTGCACGTCAGGGTCGCCGACCATGGCATACACCATGACCTGTTCACCTTTGTCATTGATTCCCAACTGCAACGTCTGCTTGGTGACGATGCGGGTGTAGGCCACGATACCGGGAGAGATGTCCGTGCGTACCTTGCATTCGGTACGGATGTACGACTCGTCGAAATTGATGTCGAATTTTTCCGCCACCGGATGGTAGGTGATGGCCCCATACTTGACGCTGTCGAGCTTCAGGTTATTGGCGGTGATGGAGGTGCCCGCCTCGTCCAGTTTGAAGTTGGCCTCGGTGGTGCCGTCGAAGATGAACGGAAGTGAAGCCAGCAACTGATACTTGACGAAGATTTCACGGCTGATGAGGAAGTTAGCATTGTTGTCCGCGGCCAGCAGCACGGCCGGTAACTGGTTCGGCAAGCCGGAATGGTCGTGCTCGTTGGTCATAGCCAGGACACCGAAGATGCTGCTTTCCTCGGTGTTATTGTCGGTGTAGGCATAGCTCATGGACGTTGCCCGCAGCCATTTGAAGTCTTCGCTGTCCTTGCCCATGTTGTTGATCACCACGGTACTGAACAGGATGTCGAACTTCTTCAGGTTCTCGGGCTGGTTGAGCCAGCCTTCGAGCACGCCGCGCAATACGCTCTGGTCGATGGAGGGAAGGACTTTGTTTGGGTCCCTGAGGGCAATCACCGCGGCGATAGGGTCGCTGGGGTCTGTCACCTGGGTGTTGACCTGCAGGTCGTACTTACCGTCGGAGGCCAATACCGGATTGGGCGCTGGGAAGTAGCTGAGCTTGACGTAGACATCTGCGGATATCCCTTCGACTTGGTACGTCTTGTCGCCCAGCCCCTTGTAGGTCCCCGCACCGAAAGGAATGCGGACTTTAACGTTGCGCCCGTCACCGCCGGTGGTGATCGACCAGGCATCGAAATCGGCCTTCAATGAGAAGCTTTCGAGCACGGCGTCGATGTTGCTCGGGTAGGTCTTCTCCAGCGCGATACGCTGGTTGAGTGCCGAGACCCGGCAGATGCTCACGGTATCCCAGCCATTGGTGGTAACGGTGCTGGCCAGTGCTCCAGCATTGGTCAGTAGCTGCGCGGCCTGCAAGGCGTCCTCGGAGCTGTGTACAAGCTCCGCGTTCTGGTAGAGGGGCGATTCGCGCAGGGTCTGGCGAAGAGTTTCGTTGAGGTGATCGAGTCGCAGCGAGACAGGCTGAGCGAATCCAGACAGCATGACCTTGCTTTCTTTGCTCATGATACAGCTCCTTGGGTTGATGGGGTCACACGTATTTGATGACAAGGGCCTCGGCGAGATAGCTCGACTGGGCGGTATGCGTGGTATTGCTCCAGGACACGCAATCGATGGTATCTGCCTTGACCGAACCGCCCCGCGCGGCGATGGCGCTGATCAGGTCATCGGAGATGAAGGCGGTAACGATGTGGGTGATCAGGCTGACGACGGGCGAGAGCCAAGCCAGGTACCAGGGGATATCGACCTGGTCTTTGAAGTCGGACGACTGCTTGACGAAGTGGACTGTGTTGCCATCGAGGACCAGCTTCATCCTCAGCCAACCGTTCCAATTCATGTCGATACCGGCGTAGAGGTCGCAGTCGCCCTGGTAATCGACGGCGATGACGTCGCCGAGAATCCGCGCCGGGTTGCGGCCAGCAAAGACGATGGGGGTGTACCAGATCAACCCCGACTTGATGGCTTGCATGCGCAAGGCCGGGATGTTCACCATTTGCGTTTCGTCAAAGCGATAGTCCTGCGGGTTGGCGCCCTGATAGAGCTGGAGCAGCCCGGGCAGGATCAGGTGCTCGAGCACCATGCGTGCCGAAAGCACGTAGCACGATTGCCCGCCCTCACTGATACCCGACACGTCGATGTCCAGTGGCAACGCCCCTATGTCGCGTTCGGTACAGACGGCCATGATCGCCAGGAAGCCCGAGTCAAGGTAGGCATAGGTGCATTTGCGTGGCCTGACCCATTCAGGCGCACTGCTCTTGGAGAAGTTGATCGTGGCGAAGGTATGCGTGAACTGCGCGGGATGTTCGACCAGATAGTTGCAGATGCAATCCAGTACCACCGCGGCGTAAGGGCCGAGCGAGCCACTGGGGTCTTGCAGGGTGATGCCTCGCAGCCAACCGCCGTCGTCTCCTTGCATCTGCTGGAGATGCTCTGCTTTGTGCAGGAAGGCGGACTTCAGCTGCATCTGCCCGCTACCCTGTGGCAACAGCGACAGGGTGACTTCGATGATGGCAACCGCGCCGGCCAAGGAGCGGCTGATGCCACTGGCTTCGAAGAAGCCGGAGCGGATAGGCATGCGCAGGCGCAACAACCGGCCGCCGCCACCGTTGATGACCGACCAGCAATCGAAGACTCCGTGGCAGGCGTAGCCTTCGTCCGAAGCGTAGGAAAACTCATGATTGAGCGTCGTCCAGCTCGCTGCCATATCGCTGTTCACGCTGTCCTGGCGAACGATGCTGATGGTGTCCCATCCTTTTGTCTGCATGAGCGAACCCTCCGGGCGCACTGGATAGGCGCCACATTCCTTGGGTGAATGAAAAACCGATGTCGAGAAGGTTGAGGCCAGTGCACGCCTCAATCAGGCAGTGCGTTGGTGCTGTCCTGATACAGGAGGCCTGTTGTTAACCATGAAAGGATGTGATCTGGCATGACATCCGTTTCTGTTGGTAATCCTACCCGACAGGATAGTAGAGGGGCATTGCATGGCAAATGCGCATGTAGATCGTTTGGCGATCAAGCGACGCGGATCTTATCGCGGTAGTACCATTGCGCCATCTAGTGGCTGTGCGGCAGTTCATTCGCGTGGCGGTGTAAGTTGAGTCAGACCATGTTGCGGTTTTCAGCAGGGGCAACTGCTACGACTGAACCGCAACACCGCGAAGGGCGTCATGCGCACAGAGAACGCCGAAGCGAGGTGCGCCCATCCGAGTAAGACTTCAGCTTGCTGAGAAGACACGTGATTTGGCGCTCTTCAACTTGGCCATCGACAGCAAGCTGCGTGCCTGTGACTTAACCAGGTTGCGAGTACAAGACATGGCCCATGGGGAACATGTGTCGTCACGGGCCAAGGTGGCTCAGGCAAATCGAAAGTCACTTAGTCTGATTCGATGGATAAAGACCGGCAAACCTCGCTATCACAACACCAACGTAAAAGACTCCTGAAAACTCTTCGACCATCACAAGTGAGCGGGCATGGTTGGTCATAGGAATAACATCACCGTAACCGGTAGTTGTGAGCGTCGTGAGGCTAAAATAGATCAGCTTGAAGAAAGTGCCGGGCTGTACGAAGTCGAGTTGGCCAGGGCCGAATGAGCCAGCCCTGGACATCTCGACCAGGGCATATACGAACGACCAGACGAAGGCCAGCATGATGTAACCCGCAAGCGCACCATGCAGCTTGTCCGCTGTAATCGGTCCGTGCTTGAGAATATAGCGAAGCACTCCACTGAACGAGACGGCAAGAGACGCCACATAAGCTATCCCGGCAAGCCGAAGAATCGCCGTACTCTCAGCCCACAACGCTCCCCATTGAAGGCCAACCCCAAGTAACGCCAGGCCCAGCTTGAGGATGAGCCCCCGCCGAGTTTGCCTGGTGGCGAAAGCCCCCACGAGCAGAACGATTGAAAAAAGAATGCCAAGCAACGTGCGAGCAAATATACCTTCCTCAAGAAAGGGAAACAGAAGGATCAATCCTAGTAAGAGCAGCAATAGATAGGTGTAGGGACCTTTCCCCATAATCATCTGAGCTAAATCTTCGTCGGATTCGGTTTTATCTTGCGGATTTGTCATATCGGTTTCCCAGAGACGCTCGAGACCAGATGCTGCCCGGTTGAATCTGACCGGGCTTTAGATTAGTCGGCAGTGAAACTCTAGTCGCGAATGCATGTGAGAGGATTCAGCTTGACAGACAGCTTCACGCCCTGAGGAAGTCAGCCAACCAAAATCGAGGTTCTTGAGGAGCGATGAACCACGCTTCCTCAAGGCATTCAAATAGGTGGTTTCATCGTAAAGCGTCCTGGTCTGACAGACCCGGTACAGAATCCGAATCCACTTAAATGCGAGTGCGCGTACGGCAGCCTGGTAGGTACTACCTTTGGCTCGTCATTGCCCGAATCAAAAGTACCGTCATAATCCCGTGCAAGACGACCACTGGCCACAAAAGTACCCCACTCGATTCGCCCGTGATGCCAACGTAGGCGAGATAAAGCGCGACCGCTGCGTTATAGATCAACATCCCGAACATTGCTGGTCCGGGCCAGCAGGCGACCGCCAATGCGATGAGGGCGATGCCGGCCACGCGGACAATGACGCCCGTGAGTTCGATGCCGAGCAGAAGTTGCCCGACCAGCGATGGGACAAGTATCAGCGCTACGCCAGTGGCTGCCTCGATGATCGCGGCGAAAACCAGCAGTCCTTTCATTACATGAACGCTCCGTCCCGGGCTGTATAGGTGCAAGACTGCGCGGGCTCGGGGAATGGGCTAATCCGATTGCGACTAATGCTTAGTGCTTATCGTGATTAACCCCGGTGGAAAGTTCCGGCCCAGCAGCAATACTCCACTCTGCTTCGAAAACCATTCGAGTATAGCGTGGAGCAATAAGTCATGAACTTAAGCGTCTGCGAAGGGAAAGAATCTCGACTTTCGTTAATCAAGCGATGCCTTCGCCAGCCGTTACTGCACTTTTTAATCGCCGGTTTCGCACTCTTTGTGTTGTATGGAGGTTTGCACCGTTCAACGGTCAATCAAGATCCACAACGCATCGAAATCACCCCTGAAGTTGTTCAGCGGATCGCGATTTCCTGGCTGGCGCGATGGCAACGCCCCGCCTCTGAGCAACAGTTGCAGGGCCTGATTGATGAATATGTGAAAGAGGAAATTCTCTATCGCGAAGCGCTGAAACTTGGCCTGGATAAAGACGACACCATCATTCGCCGTCGACTGGCGCAGAAAATGGATTTCCTCGCCGAAGATGTCGCGTCACTTCGCGAACCGGCACCCGGTGTACTTGAAGCCTGGTACAACCAGCATCAGGACCAATATGCCCCGCCGCCACTGGCGACCTTCCATCATGTGTTCTTCGCCCTGGACAAACGTGGTGCGGATGCGCAGGCCCAGGCTCAGGCCGCGTTAAGAGGGCTGACTGACAAGAGTAGCGGTGAAGGCGATGCCTTCATGTTTAAAAGCGCCTACACGGAGCAATCACAGGATCAAGTGGCGCGGGTCTTTGGTTCAAAGTTCGCCCTTTCGTTGTTCCAGCAAACGCCGGGTAGTTGGGTGGGGCCTGTGGAGTCAGGTTTTGGCTGGCATCTGGTGTGGATCGATACGCTGGCCAAACCACCGGCACCGGCTTTCGAAACCGTAGCCCAACAGGTCAAGTCCGATTGGTTGTCCGAGCAACGCAGCGCATCGAAACGCGCGAATTACGATGCGCTCAAAGCACGCTATGAAGTCGTGGTGATGATGCCGGCGACCACCAGCGCAATTGCCGCCACTCAAGCCGAGCGGCCGTGATGAAGCGCACGGTCTGGCTGCTGTTGCTGCTTGGGTTTATCGGGCTGACCGCCATGGCCCATGAGTCGCGCCCCGCTTACCTGGAACTCAACGAAACAGCTGCCGGGCGCTATGACGTTGTGTGGCGCACGCCGGTGCTGTCAGGCATGCGTTTGCCGATTGCGCTGCGGTTTGCCGAGGGTGTGCGTACTGTCACTGACCCGGTGGAAAGCGACCTGAACGACTCGCTGATCGAGCGCCGGATCATTGATGCCGGTCCCGCCGGACTGGTCGGGCAACGTATTGAATTTATCGGCCTGCAAGCGAGCATCACCGATGTGCTGGTGCGTGTCTCGCGCCTGGACGGCAGCCTGACGACCACCCTCGTGCACCCTGCGCAACCCTGGATAGAAATCGCTGCCACGCCGGGAGCGTTCTCGGTGGCCGGTGCATTTCTGGCCCATGGCATCCAGCACATCCTGGGGGGCTTCGATCACCTGCTGTTCGTCTTCGGTCTCCTGCTGCTGGTGGGTAATGGCTGGATGCTGGTGAAGACCATCACCGCGTTCACCCTCGCCCACTCCATCACCCTGGCGCTCGCAGCATTGGGTGCGGTGCGGCTTCCCGGCCCGCCTGTGGAAGCGACGATTGCGCTGAGCATTCTGTTGCTGGCGGTGGAAATCGCCCGCAAGAACCGTGGTGACGTCAGCTTCACCCTCCAATGGCCCTGGGTGGTGGCGTTCTGTTTTGGCTTGTTGCATGGCTTTGGTTTTGCCGGTGCGCTGGCGCAAATCGGCTTGCCCCAGCGCGACCTGCCGCTGGCGCTGTTCACTTTCAATGTCGGCGTCGAAATCGGCCAGTTGATGTTTGTCGCCGCCGTGCTGAGCCTGCGAGCGCTGTTGCTTCGTTGTCGGCTGCCACGGCCCGCACTCCTGTATGCCCGGCCTGTTGCTTCCTACGGGTTGGGAACGCTGGCGGCCTTCTGGTTTTTCGAACGGGTCTTGAGTTTCTGGGCCTGAACTTCACCCTGTCACTGCCGTATTCCGGAGACGTGGAATATGAAAACCCTTACACACTTCACCACGCCGTCACTGCTCGGTTGCGCCGTGCTGACTGTCAGCGCATTGGCATTGGCGCAGGGCAACCCGGATCGCGAGGTTTACTTTGGCCAGACGCACTCGCACAGCTCCTGGTCGATTGATGCCTATCTGATCGGCAACCATCAGGTCGATCCCGAGCAAGCCTACCAGTACTCGCTTGGCATGCCGGTCAAGCATCCGATGGGGTTTGAAGTGCAGCTCAAAGGCCGACCGCTGGATTTCCATGGCGTGACCGATCATTCGGAATACGTGGGCGTGATCGCGCTGGCCAACGATCCGAAGTCAGACTTCAGTAAACTGCCCATCGCGCAAAAACTGATAGCCAAGACTCCGGAGGATTTCAACCGGGTGTTCAAATGGATCGCCGGCAGCTTGAACAATCCCATCAAGGAGCTGATTGATCCGAAGGTTGCCGGCAACATCTGGCAGCAGAACATCGCCATCGCCGACAAGTATTACAAGCCCGGCAAGTTCACCACCTTCGTCGCCTATGAATGGACCTCTGCACCGAACAATCAAAACATGCACCGCAACGTGTTTTTCCGCGACTCGAAGAAGGTGCCGGACCTGCCCTTCACGGCCCTGGACTCGAGCAAACCCGAGGACTTGTGGGGCTGGATGGACGATCAACGGAAAAAGGGCAACGAGGTGCTGGCGATCTCCCACAATGCCAACCTCAGCAACGGCCTGATGTTTCCGGTGGACGTCGATGACCGTGGCCGCCCCATCGATGCCGCGTGGGCCGAAACGCGGATGCGCAATGAATCCCTCACCGAAATTCACCAAGTCAAGGGCACCTCCGAAACCCACCCCGAGCTGTCGCCGACCGACGAATTCGCCAATTACGAAATCATGAGTTACCTGATCGGCATCGACAACAGCACGTCGAAACTCAACGGCAGCTACATCAGGCAAGCCTGGCAAAATGGCATGGCCTTGCAGGAAGCCCGTGGATACAACCCGTACAAAATGGGCGTGGTCGGCGCCAGCGACTCGCACAACGGGGTGATTCCCTATTCGCAGAGCAACAACTTCGGCTCCCACGGTTTCACCGACAGCACCCCGGCGGCGCGTCTTTCCGGCAAACAGAACTCGGGCATGATGGCCCTGCAAACCAGCACCTCCGGGCTGGCCGGCGTCTGGGCGGAAGAAAACACCCGTGAATCGATCTTCGATGCCATGAAGCGTAAAGAAGTCTACGGCACCAGCGGCGTGCGCATCCCCGTGCGCATCTTTGGTGGCTGGGGTTTCGACAACAGTCTGTGGAACGACAAAGACTGGGTGCATGCCGCCTACGCCAAGGGCGTTCCCATGGGCGGCGACTTGCCGGCAAAATCGGGTAAACAGGCACCGTCCTTCGTGGTGTGGTCGGTCAAGGATGCCGACGATGGCAACCTTGACCGAATCCAGATCATCAAGGGCTGGACCAAAAACGGCCAGACCTTCGAGAAGATCTACGACGTCGCCTGGTCCGGTGATCGCCAACCGGACCCGGTCACCGGCAAAGTCCCACCGGTGGGCTCGACGGTCGATGTTTCCAAGGCGACCTACACCAACACCATCGGTGCCACCGAGCTGAAAAAAGTCTGGGTCGATCCGGACTTCGATCCGGTCCAGCACGCGTTCTACTACGCCCGTGTGCTACAGATCCCGACACCGCGCTGGAGCACCTATGACGCGGCCAAGCTGCAAGTACCGCCGCCGGCCGACGTCTCGCCCACCGTCCAGGAGCGCGCGTGGACCTCACCGATCTGGTACACGCCGACAGCCGAGGACAGCAAGTCTGTCGCTGGCGGCAAAACCATCGATCAACTGAAAACCGAAGGCGCCAAAGCGCTCACCAATGAGCAGTTGCAAGCCTTCGTGGTGGGCAAAACCATCAAGGTGCGCAATACCGTCACCGGCCAGACATTCGAAATCGTCTATGGCACCGACGGCCAACGCCTGGTCGCCAGCGTCGATGGCAAACCGCCTGCGCAAGGGGAATACCTGAACATGCTGCATGGCGGTCAGTTCGGCGTACCGGCCAAGTATGAAATCAAGGACGGGCATCTGCTGACAACACTCGGCGGCACGCCCTTCGAGGCCACGGTATTCGAGCAGAACGGCAAGTACGTGGCGGCTCGCAGCAACGAATTCGGCTATGTGAATTATGAGGTTGAGCAGGTCAAGTAGCGCCGAGGCCAGCACCGGTGCTTTGCATCCATCGGTGCTGGCAGATTGTCGCGCAATGACAGGCATTACCGCAGATCCAAAAGAAAGCCGTTCGCGTATCGGCCCTGATATTCAGACATTGATGTCTGAATGGACACTGTTGCCGATAGCAGGCATCGATGGACCGCTATATCGGGTCGGTTTCATCCGGTCGTGGAAGGCAGAAATCGGCCAATAGTTGCCTGCCTTGAATGTCTGCTTTGGTCATCAGTCGCCCATCGATCCCAAGAGCCACTGCCGAAATATCTCGGCACAGGCAGAACGTTTGCGATGTTTTACCGACACAAGGAACTCGCCATTGCCCGTCACGCATTCAAAAGGCGTAACCCGCTGTAATTCTCCCTTGGCCAGCGCCTCATCCGCCATGAACGTCCAGGCCAGGCCGATGCCCATGCCTTGTTGAACGGCCCGATACGCCAAGGTCAGCTGGTTGAAGACCGGGGCTTTATCCCGCGCGACGAAGTCGATACCAAAGTGGCCGAACCATTGATGCCAGTCCAGACACTGCCAGGCGCAGGTGTCGATCTGCACCAGGTTGGCTTGCGCCAATTGTTCCAGTGTCTCAACCCCCGAGACATCCAGTGAAGGATGAGCCACGGCATAGACGATTTCCGGCAGCAGGAAATCGCTGTCCAGCGAGGGCCATTGGCCAGAACCATAGAGAACGCCCACGTCGAAATCATTAAGGCTGGCCTCATCGAACTCATTCATCGCGTGAACATGCACGGCGATATCGGGGTACGCCTTGTTGAATTCGATCAGTTTCGGGAACAGCCAGAATTGGGCCAGGGCATGGGTCGCCAGCACCGAGACGGCGTTGGACTGATGAACATTGCGAATTCGCGTGACGCTTTGGTACATCGTGGTGAGGAGTACGTTAACCGTCATCTGCAGTTCATCCCCTGCGCTGGTTAACTTGACCCCTCGTGGTTTGCGCTCGAAGAGCGGGACGCCCATGGAGTCCTCAAGCTGGCGCATCTGTTTGCTCACGGCGCTCTGGGTCAGAAACAGTTCGCCAGCGGCGCCCGTGAAGCTGGCGTGTCGTCCCACGGCCTCAAACGTGATCAGGGTCTCCAATGGGGGCAAGGTACGCAGATAACGGTTAATGACGGTTCTCCGGGACTGGCGATCGCTAAAAGACATTCCCATGCGGAATGGGTGGCCAACTTTATATCGCAGGTGGCGCTTATCTGCCATGGCTAGAATGCGGCTAAATAGCCTGCCAGAGCCGAGATGATGAACAGTGGGGTTGTATTTGCGATATTGGCGGGTGCCATCTGGGGTGGAGTGATTATCGGCCCTTCGTTGCTGCCGGAATTCAATGCCGTGCTGATCAGCAGTGTACGGTTTGCCCTGTACGGGATGATCTCGCTCCTCGTGGCCTTGCCCATCGCGTCCCGCCTGCTGTCGCGTTTGACGCGCAGCGATGCCTGGATGCTGCTGCGTCTGTCACTGACCGGAAATGTCCTGAACTACGCGCTCTTGGGCGCTTCCGTACAACTGAGCGGTGTGACCGCGGCCGCCCTTATCAACGGCATGATGCCGGTTGCCATCACCTTTCTGGGGCGTAGCGATGCAGGCTCCCTGCCCCTGACCAAACTCAAGCTCCCTCTGTTGCTGGTATTCCTGGGCATCGTATCGGTCAGCCTGGAACATACGGGCACGCGGGCGGCGGGTACCTCGCTGTCTTCCCAGTTACTGGGCCTGGCCTGCGGGTTCAGTGCTGTGGTCTGCTGGTCGTGGTACGCCACCCACAACGCCCGGTATCTCAAACAAAGCCATTTCAACAGCAGCGAATGGTCGACGCTGACAGGCATCGTGACGGGTATCGTGGCGATAGTGTTCGGCATCGCGGCCTTGATGCTGTTCCCGAACCTGGTGCCCTCTCAGGTTGAAAGCAGCCGCTGGACGACTTTCCTGTGGGTTTGCCTGTTCCTGGCGTTCTGTGGTTCATGGGTTGCCAATGGTCTTTGGAATGCTTGCTCGCGTCGAATGCCCGCGTCGTTGAGTGGCCAGATGATCGTGTTCGAAACGCTGTTTGCCTGTGTGTACGGTTTTCTGTTCAGCCAGCGAGTGCCTGGCTTGATGGAAGTGATCTCGATCATGTTGCTGGTGGGCGGGGTCGTATGGGCGGCGAAGCGTCATCGGATAATGCCGGTGAAACAGGCTGAATCGTAGCCGCCGTTGGCCGATTACTACCGGTGCTGACCGGCAGCATTGGCCCAGCACCGGACTTTCTGTTTCCGCTCCTGTCACACCTTCGTCACACTCAATGCGCACAATGCGATCAGCCAAATGGATTTGGCCCATCTACAGAGAGCCCGGCCTGATGCCGGGCTTTTTCGTTTTCCAGCCCTACTGGCGCTTCTCATGGATGGCCTTGATATCCCCTCGTGATTCGTCAAAGTGCATGTTGATCGTCTGGTCGCCATTGAGCGGGGCAATCGAAATTCCTGCCACCAGTAGATCCACTCGTCCAGATACTGAATCGAACATCTGAACCTGCAGATACCTGACCGGATCCACCCGACATGTACGGGAAAGCGGCAAAAATGCTCCACAGTCGCAATATCGAGCCGACGTTTCGTCACCTGATCCAGGTTCTGCTCTTGGTTTGAGAGGCCGATCGGCTAATGCCAGTCAGTTAAGCAATTTCAAGCGCGACACCCTTTGTAGCAGCTGCCGAGCCCGCGAGGCTGCGTTCGGCTGCATAGCAGTCGTGAGTCCAGCTGACGCGGCCTGCCTGACGTACCGCAA
>NZ_JBFREX010000063.1:0-20036 GCF_052114525.1 Pseudomonas sp. KB_15
GCATGGCAGTCGTGAGTCCTGCTGACGCAGCCTGCCTGACGTACCGCAATGACTGATTTTACGACTGCTTCGCAGCCGAACGCAGCCTCGCGGGCTCGGCAGCTGCTACAAAGGGTGTCGCGGCTGAAATTGCTTGACTGACTGGCATTACTCACAACGAGCGGTTTTTTATTCTGTATCCGGCTTCAGCCAAACAACCAATACCCCAACAACGTCAGCACCACCACCGCCAGTACCGGGCGTAGTACCCGATAGGCCTTGGGATTGCGCCGCTTCCATTGCTTGACTACACCACTGAATTTATCGCTGGAGTTCTTGCTCCAGGCGTAAGCCCGGTTGATCCCGCCCACACGCTCGTCGTCCAGATTCTGAGGTGCCGTGGCGCGACCCAGCCAGGCGCTGATACTGCGATTGATGCGGGCCATGAAGCGATTGTTCAGTGGACGCTCGATATCGCAGAACAGGATGACGCGGGTCTTTTCCGTTTCGTTCTTGACCCAGTGCACGTAGGTTTCGTCGAACATCACGTCTTCACCATCGCGCCAGGCGTAAACCTGACCGTCGACAAAGATGCGGCAATCGTCGGAGTTCGGTGTCGACAGCCCCAGGTGATAACGCAGGGAACCGGCAAACGGATCGCGATGCGGGTTGAGGTGGCTGCCGCCCGGCAGCAGCGCGAACATGGCGCCTTTGACGTTGGGAATGCGGCTGACCAGCTCCACGGTTCTCGGGCACAGGGCTTCGGCAGAAGGCAGCGGTTTGTCGTACCACTTGAGATAGAAACGCTTCCAGCCCTTCTTGAAGAACGAGCCAAAACCGGCGTCATTGTTCTTTGCCGCCGCACGGATATACCCCTCGTCGAACAAGTGCATCGCTTCGTCGCGAATCACTTCCCAGTTGTCCCTGAGCACATCCAGTTCCGGGAACTTGCTGCGATCCAGATACGGTTTCGAAGGCACACCGGAAAACAGGTACATCAAGGCGTTATAGGGGGCGAACAGTGCCGAATGGTTAACGAACTGACGCAAAACCGGCAGACGCGCCTTGCCGCGTAAATGCACATAGAGGGTGCTGCCGAGAAACAGCAGCAACAACGAGGCCTTCGCAGCAAACGATAAGGTCATCAACAACTCCTTTGAAGATAAGCGACACTGCGCCACGTCCATTGCCCGACATGGCTGCCAGCATGATAAACACTACCGACCCGGTTCAAAACCTGCACTTTTCAACATTCAATATTAACAAGCATGTAACAAAGAATTTCTTAACATAAGGCGCCTGAACGCTGGCTGATGCAAATCCATCATCAACCGGACCAGATCAATAGATCGCAACCAGCGATAACGCCTCAGCCATCACCGCCAGCCAGGATCCGCCAATGTTTAGCGCTTACTGCTGATTATCCTGTTCGGTAAACAGATCACTGAACAGCATGCTCGACAGGTAACGCTCACCGGAATCCGGCAGGATCACGACGATGGTCTTGCCCTGCATTTCCGGGGTCTCCGCCAGCCGAACGGCCACTGCCATGGCGGCGCCGCAGGAAATCCCGCACAAGATCCCTTCTTCCTGCATCAAGCGCAAGGCCATGGCCTTGGACTCTTCGTCACTGACCAGTTCCACCCGATCGACGATCGACAAATCGAGGTTCTTCGGGACAAAACCGGCACCGATGCCCTGGATCTTGTGCGGGCTCGGCTTGATTTCTTCACCGGCCAGGGCCTGGGTGATCACCGGCGACACCGCCGGTTCCACCGCCACCGAGAGTATCGGCTTGCCCTGGGTATTCTTGATATACCGTGAAACTCCGGTGATGGTTCCACCGGTTCCGACGCCTGCCACCAGCACGTCGACCGCGCCGTCGGTATCGTTCCAGATTTCCGGGCCGGTGGTTTTTTCGTGGATGGCCGGGTTGGCCGGATTGTCGAATTGCGCCGGCATGAAGTACTTCGACGGGTCGCCGGCAACAATTTCACCGGCTTTCTCGATGGCGCCCTTCATGCCTTTGGCCGGCTCGGTCAACACCAGTTCGGCACCCAGTGCCTTGAGCACCTTGCGGCGTTCGATACTCATGGACGCCGGCATGGTCAGCATCAGCTTGTAGCCACGGGCGGCGGCCACGAAGGCCAGGCCGATGCCGGTATTGCCGGAGGTGGGTTCGACGATGGTCATGCCCGGCTTGAGTTTGCCGCTGCTCTCGGCATCCCAGATCATGTTCGCGCCGATCCGGCACTTGACCGAGTAACCGGGGTTGCGCCCTTCGATCTTGGCCAGAATGGTCACACCACGCGGCGCAATGCGATTGATCTGCACCAGCGGCGTGTTGCCGATGGAGTGGGCGTTGTCAATGAAAATGCGGCTCATGGCTGGGTCCTTAACGACAGCATGGAAATAGGGCATCAAGGTAAGCCTCTTGCCCGCAGGCGTCCAGTCGGGTCGAACGTCCGCTTATCAGTGCAGTCAATGGCTTTGGATCGCCAGAGACTTGCCACCATGAAACGTCGATACAACTGGCCTCTGCGGCCCCTCATCGGCCTGGTTGTGCTGCTGATATCGCTACACATCGCCTTGCCCAATCTGGTGCGCTACTACCTCAATTTTTTGCGCGTGACGATGTACCGGCCAGTGTCTTCTGCCGCACGGGGCGAATTCGATTGCTGTTGCAGGAAATCCCAACCCAGGCAGGCCAAGGCCAACGATCGCGGCACCGCTTCGCGACCACTGCTGTATCGGGTGATGCTGCGGGTACTGACCCCCAGCGCTTCAGCCGCCTGATTAAGCGGTAACCCGGTGCGAGCACGCCAGTCGATAAAGATTCGGGTGTTCTCGTCGGCGGCATTTTGCGCCAAGGCATCCAGGTAGAGAGTATCTGCACCAATCTGGATATCCAGTTCAGGCCATTCGACACTCCAGCCATCGTCACCCAACGCTGCATGATCAAAAGCGTCTCCCTGCAAAGGTTGCAGGCCTGGATAGGCCAGCAGGTCGCGGCTCAAATCGAGCAGCAGTTGCTGGCCATCGATAAACGTCAGCGCCAATCGGTAATCCGGCAATGCTTGCACTGCCGATAGCCGTGGTCGTTTCATGGGTAGCATCGTTTCCAGTCCTCCAGTAATTGAGTCTGGTGGGCCCCGACCCACTCCAGAGCTTCCTTGACGATCAGCGGCGGCGCCTTGCCCATCATCACTTCGACGGTTTCCAGGCTGAGCATCACGTCCAGCCCGCCACCGGTCAGATGTACATGGGGCGGCGGATGATCCTTCTCGCGCAACTGAATGCGGTACGTGTCACGAAATCGGTACTTAGTAGACATGCCCGGCAAGCTATCGCCAAAATGGCGATAGCTCAATACTGGCCAGCAGCCGAGACTGAGTCAAGATGTGACGCCCCATTCAGAGACTGAATAAGCCGTCTGCGTTCACAGTCGACCGGGCACCGCGTTATAGTCGGGGCTGACCATTTTATTGCGCCCCCCGCCCTGACTCGTACAGGTCGGCGTCACCGTTCGAGGATTAGCAGATGAAGTTCGAAGGCACCCAGGCCTACGTYGCCACCGATGACCTGAAGCTGGCGGTCAACGCCGCCATCACCCTGGAACGGCCGTTGCTGGTCAAGGGCGAACCGGGCACCGGCAAGACCATGCTCGCCGAGCAACTGGCCGAATCCTTTGGCGCCAAGCTGATCACCTGGCACATCAAATCCACCACCAAGGCTCACCAGGGCCTCTATGAGTACGACGCGGTCAGCCGCCTGCGCGATTCGCAGCTCGGCACGGAAAAGGTCCACGACGTTCGCAACTACCTGAAAAAGGGCAAGCTCTGGGAAGCCTTCGAATCCGAAGAACGAGTCATCCTGCTGATCGACGAAATCGACAAGGCCGACATCGAATTCCCCAACGACCTGCTGCAAGAACTCGACAAGATGGAGTTCTACGTTTACGAGATCGACGAGACCATCAAGGCGAAAAAGCGCCCGATCATCATCATTACCTCCAACAACGAGAAAGAGCTGCCGGACGCATTCCTGCGCCGCTGCTTCTTCCACTACATCGCATTCCCGGATCGCGTGACGATGCAACGGATCGTCGACGTGCACTACCCGGACATCAAGAAAGACCTGGTCAGCGAAGCGCTGGACGTGTTCTTCGACGTGCGCAAGGTGCCGGGCCTGAAGAAGAAGCCTTCGACCTCCGAGCTGGTGGACTGGCTGAAGCTGCTGATGGCCGACAACATCGGYGAAGCGGTGCTGCGCGAGCGCGATCCGACCAAGGCCATCCCGCCGCTGGCCGGCGCTTTGGTGAAAAACGAACAGGACGTGCAATTGCTTGAGCGTCTGGCGTTCATGAGTCGTCGCGGCACTCGATAAGGGTCATCGCCATGTTGCTCAACCTGTTCAATGAAATGCGCGCAGCCAAGGTGCCGGTCTCGGTGCGCGAGCTGCTGGACCTGATCAACGCGCTCAAACAGCGCGTGACCTTCGCCGACATGGACGAGTTCTATTACCTGTCCCGGGCGATCCTGGTGAAGGACGAACGGCATTTCGACAAGTTCGACCGCGCGTTCGGTGCCTACTTCAATGGCCTGGAAAAACTCGACGATCACCTGCAGGCGCTGATTCCGGAAGACTGGTTGCGCAAGGAGTTCGAACGCTCGCTGACCGATGAAGAGCGGGCGGCGATCCAGTCCCTCGGCGGCCTGGACAAGCTGATCGAAGAGTTCAAGAAACGCCTCGAGGAACAGAAGGAACGCCACGCCGGTGGCAACAAGTGGATCGGCACCGGTGGCACCAGCCCGTTCGGCTCCGGCGGCTTCAACCCGGAAGGCATTCGGGTCGGCGACGCCGGCAAGCGCCAGGGCAAGGCGGCCAAGGTCTGGGACCAGCGCGAATACAAGAACCTCGACGACTCGGTCGAGCTGGGCACCCGCAACATCAAGGTCGCTCTGCGCCGCCTGCGCAAGTTCGCCCGTCAGGGCGCGGCGGAAGAGCTGGACATCGATGGCACCATTGATCACACCGCCAAGGATGCCGGCTTGCTGAACATCCAGATGCGGCCGGAGCGACGCAACACCGTCAAGCTGTTGCTGCTGTTCGACATCGGCGGCTCGATGGACGCTCACGTGAAGATTTGCGAGGAGCTGTTCTCGGCCTGCAAGACCGAGTTCAAGCATCTGGAGTACTTCTACTTCCACAACTTCATTTATGAATCGGTGTGGAAGAACAACATGCGCCGCACCTCCGAGCGCACCTCGACCATGGACCTGCTGCACAAGTACGGTGCCGACTACAAGGTGATCTTCATCGGCGACGCCGCCATGGCACCCTACGAAATCACTCAGCCGGGCGGCAGCGTCGAGCACTGGAACGAAGAAGCCGGCTACGTGTGGATGCAGCGGTTCAAGGAAAAGTACAAGAAACTCATCTGGATCAATCCGTATCCGAAAGATACCTGGGGCTATACCTCATCGACCAACATTGTGCGGGATTTGATTGAGGACCAGATGTATCCGTTGACACTTCGCGGGCTGGAAGAAGGGATGCGGTTTCTTTCCAAGTAATCTTTGTTGTCTGGTCTGACGCCATCGCGAGCAAGCTCGCTCCCACATTGGATCTTTGTCACACATAAGACCCTTGTGGGAGCGAGCTTGCTCGCGATGCTTTTAAGGGCTTACAAATTGGCGTAAATACTGAATCTGTTCTCGGTGCGCAACTTCCTGCACCACCGGCCGCAACCGCACCTGCCCCCCGGGCAGACACTGCGCCAACCGCGCCAGCGCCAACGGCGTCAACGCCCCCAGACGCGGATACCCACCAATGGTCTGCCGATCATTGAGCAGCACAATCGGCTGCCCGTCCGGCGGCACCTGGACAGCCCCCAACGGAATGCCTTCGGAAATCATCGGTTTGCCCTGGTACTGCAACGCTGTGCCCAACAGACGAATCCCCATCCGGTCGGCACGGCTGTCGAGGTTCCACGTGCTATTGAACGCGTCGAACAGGCTCTGCCCGCTGAACTCGCCGATCTGCGCACCGAGCACCAGATCCAGCACCGGGTCACCGGTGAAATCCGGTACCCATTCGCTCGGCAACTCCCGCAGCATTACCAGCGAGCTCCCTGAGTAGCTCAATGAGGCGCCCTTACCCAGCGCATGGCCCATTCCATCCAGGCCGCCGAGTTCCTCACGGACCACCGTCGCGCTACTACCCAGCACTTTCGGTGCATCAAACCCACCCGGCACCGCCAGATAGGCCCGGGCGCCGAGCAACGGCCGGGTGAATTGCAAACGCTGACCTTTGTGCAGCCTGAAACTGCGCCACGGCGCCAGCGCCTCACCGTCCACCTGCGCGCCAAGATCCGCTCCGGCCAAGGCCAGCACGCATTCTTCCTCGGCAACGACGGTGAACCCGCCGAGAGTGATTTCGATAACCGGCTTATCCAGTCCGTTGCCCAACAGCCAGTTGGCCCAGGACATCGAACGCCAATCGGCCGCTCCGCCCTGGGTCACGCCCAGATGGCGCACGCCGAATCGACCGGCATCCTGTAACAGGCACAGAGCCGTACTCGCTTCAATCGTCAGACGGCTCATGCCTGGACCTCCAGTGGCGTATCGTCACCGCCCAGGTTAATGAACTCGGCATGACCGACCGCTTCGAACCGTACGGTGTCACCTGGCTGCATCAGGCTGTAACCGTCGCGGTTGCGATCGAACAACTTGACCGGCGTGCGGCCGATCAAATTCCAGCCCCCCGGCGACACCACCGGATAAGCCGCCGTCTGCCGTTCGGCGATGCCGACACTGCCGGCGGCGACTTTCTTGCGTGGAGTGTTCAGACGCGGTGCGGCAAGCACCTCGTCCACCAGCCCCATGAAGGCGAAGCCCGGCGCAAAGCCCAGGGCGAACACCTGATATTCACGCTCGCTGTGACGACGGATCACCTCCTCGACTGCCAATCCGCTGCGCTGCGACAACAGGCTCAGCTCTGGACCGACACTCAAGTCGTACCACACCGGCAGCACATGACAGGTGCCGCGAGTACGCGCATTGGGCGACAGATCGATCAGCGCCTGGGCAATCATTTCCCGAGCCTGGGCGGGACTCAGTGCAGTCAAATCGTAATGCACCATCAATGTGGTGTAGGACGGCACCAGATCGATCAGATGCTCACCGAATGCCGTGCGCAGACTCGCACTGGCCGCCAGCATCCACGGCATGTTGGTTTCGGCAATTTCATCGAACAGGCGCACCATCAGGCAATCGAGCGCCACCACTTCCACCCGCAGCTTCATGACGCACTCTGCCGGTTCAAGGCTTCACGGATGCGTTGCACGGCAGCGACCGAACTGGCGTTGTCGCCGTGCACGCAGAGGGTGTTGGCCTGCAAATGCAGTGCGCTACCGTCGCTGGCAGTGAGCTGATCGCCACGGGCAATGGTCAGTGCCTGCTCGATGATTTTTTCCGGGTCGTGATGCACCGCGCCCTGCAGTTGTCGCGAGACCAGCCTGCCGGCGCTGTCGTAAGCACGATCGGCAAAGGCCTCGAACCACAGCGTCACGCCGTACTCATCGCCCATTTGTTGGGCAGCGCTGTTGTCGCGGGTTGCCATCAACATCAACGGCAGGCTGCGGTCATAGGACGCCACCGCTTGCAAAACGGCGCGCAACTGCGCCGGGTTGGCCATCATGTCGTTGTACATCGCGCCATGGGGTTTGACGTAGCTGACCCGGCCGCCCTGGGCCCGGCAGATGCCGTCGAGGGCGCCGATCTGGTAATGCAGAATGTCCTGAAGTTCCTGGGTGGCATACGCTATGGAACGGCGGCCGAAGCCCACCAGATCCTGATAGGCCGGATGCGCGCCAACTTGCACACCGTGGCTGAGGGCCAGGCTGACGGTCTTGCGCATGATGCTCGGGTCGCCGGCGTGAAAACCGCAGGCGATGTTGGCGCAATCGATGAAGGGCATGATTTCTGCGTCCAGACCCATGGTCCAGCTGCCGAAACTCTCGCCGATGTCGCAGTTCAATAGCAGGCGGCTCACGCTGAACACTCCTGTAGGCTTTGTTCTTTTTAGCTGCGGGACATATCTGTAAGACATGCCCGCAGGTTATCAGTTACTGGGCGTCGAGTTGCTTGCCGCGGGTTTCCGGCAAACTCAGGGCCGCGAGTATCACCACACCGTAGGAAACTGCCGCAAAGGCACCAATGCCCACACTCAGCGGTACGGTCTGGCTGAGCAGACCGATCAGCAGCGGGAACAACGCCGCCAGCGCCCGGCCGATGTTGTAGCAAAAACCCTGGCCCGAACCGCGAATGCGCGTGGGGAACAACTCGGTCAGAAACGCGCCCATGCCACTGAAAATCCCCGAGGCGAAGAAGCCCAACGGAAAGCCCAGCCACAGCATCACGCCGTTGCTGACCGGCATTTGCGTGTACAGCAACACAATGGTGAACGAGCCGACGGCGAACAGGATGAAGTTCTTTTTACGTCCGAGGATGTCAGTCAAATAGGCACTGATGACGTAACCGACGTAGGAACCGATGATCACCATTGCCAGATAACCGCCAGTGCCGAGTACGCTCAAACCGCGCTCGTTTTTCAGGAACGTCGGCAGCCAGGACGTGATCGCGTAGTAGCCGCCCAGCGCACCGGTGGTCAGCAACGAAGCGCGAATCGTGGTGAAGAGCATGCCGGGGGCGAAGATCTCGTAGAACTTCGAAGGATTGCTCGGCGCCTCCTTGGCTTTTGCTTCACGATAGATTTCCGGGTCCTTGACCAGGCGGCGGACAAAAATCACGAAAATTGCCGGCACGATGCCGAGGATAAACAGTGCGCGCCAGGCATCTTCCGGTGGCATGACCGAGAACAGCAGCGCGTACAGAATCGCGGTCAGCCCCCAACCCAACGCCCAACCGGATTGCACCATGCCTACGGCCTTGCCACGGTCCTGGGCACGAATGACTTCACCGATCAGCACGGCGCCGGCCGTCCACTCGCCGCCAAAACCGAAGCCCATCAGGGTCCGCGCAATCAGCAGTTGTTCGTAGCTCTGGGCAAAGCCGCAGAGGAAGGTGAAGAAGGCAAACCACAGCACGGTCAGTTGCAAGGTGCGCACACGGCCGATGCGATCGGAAAGAATTCCCGCCACCCAGCCACCGATGGCCGAGGCGATCAGTGTGCTGGTGTGAATCAGCCCGGCCTGGCCGGTGGTGATGCCCCACATGGCAATCAGGGTCGGCACCACGAAGCTGAGCATCTGGGTGTCCATGCCATCCAGGCCATAGCCGATCTTGCAGCTCCAGAAGGTGCGGCGCTCCTGCTGATTGATGTTGCGATACCAGTCGAAAGGTCCCGGGCGAGCCGTGGCTTTCGCAATGACGGGGGTGTCGGGCGCACTCATGGCAAATCTCCGCGCTGATTTTATTGGTATTGTTCTGAGCCCCGACGACGCCTATCGTGGGAACCGGATGCGTCGATTCTTGGACCCGCACCCCTGCTGAGTCCAACTAATAAAACCCCGCCTTAGGCATAAGAAATCTTTATCCCATGAACCTGAAGTTTCTCGAGACCTTTGTCTGGGTCGCCCGACTCAAGAGTTTTCGTCTGACCGCAGACAAGCTCTTCACCACCCAGGCCTCGATTTCCAGCCGTATTGCAGTGCTTGAAGGCGAGCTCGGAGTGAAGCTGTTTCTGCGTGATTCGCGCGGCGTGAGCCTGACGCCCGAAGGCTTGAAAGTGCTCGATTACGCCGAGCAGATGATGGACACCATGCAGGCGCTCAAGCAGTCGATCGAGACCCGTTCGAGCAAGGCCGGACGGGTGCGCATCGGTGTGATGGACACGGTGATCCATACCTGGCTCAGCCCGTTGGTGGCGCAGATGACCGATCACTACCCGCTGGTGGAAATCGAGCTGGTGGCCGATACCTCTCTCAACCTCTGCGATCAGCTGCAAAAAGGCTTTCTCGATGTGATCCTGCAAACCGACCTGCTGCGGCAGGAAAGCGTGCGCAGCCTGGAACTGGCCAGCCACCCGATTGGCTGGATCGTCGCCAGCAACTCGATCTACAACCGCAATTACACGAACGTCGCCGAACTGGCGCGTGAGCGAATCATTACCTACTCGAAAAACTCCCATCCTCATCAGGACGTGCTCAGCCTGATGCAGGCCAATGGCGTGATCGCGCCACGGCTCAACTGTGTGAACTCGGTGTCGGCGATTACCCGATTGCTGCGTGACGGCTTCGGTATTGGTGCGTTACCGCCAGTGCTGGTCAGCGAAGAATTGGCCCGCGGCGAATTGACCTTGCTGACAATCGACCAACGCCCGCCCAACCTGCAAGTAGTGGTGTCATGGCGGGTCGGCGCAGAGTGGGTCGAAGAGATCGTGACGCTGTGTCAGCACGTGGTGGAGCACTATGCGCAGAAGGTGGGCGAGCACTACATGGTCTTGAGCAAACCCCAGGCCAGACTCTGAAGAGGAGTACTCCACACTACAAGTAGGAATTACTATCATTTGCATTATTATTTGAAAAATGTATTCTCTGCGCGCATTCAGCTAAACCACTGTCCTGAAGGAGTCGGACTTGATGCGCGCTTACACGCTAAAACAGCAGCAATTGCTCTCGCACTGGAGCGAAGCCCTCGGCACTCAGGCCTTCCAGTCCCACCGCATCACCCTCGACCATTTGAGCAATGCCCTGGAGCCCGCCGCGCAGCGCTGCTTCCAACGCCTGATCCAGGCGCTGTTTCGCGAAGGTCTGATCAACCCCGACGCCTGCGAATACGACGACAGTCGTTGCTGGCTGCCGCTTGGCGACGGTGCGCACCTTTGCTTCGATCACCTGTCGGGCGGAAGAATGAACAGCTGGGACGTTCGCGGCAGCATCGTCCTGCACACCCCCGACAGCCTGCCCCACAAAATCCAGTTGCCCAGCGAACTGCTCGCGCACCTCGGCACTCAGCTCAACCCGCCCGCCTCCCCGCAAGTACTGGAACGTCTGGCCTGCGAGCTGGACGATAGCTACAGCAACGACACCCTGTGCCTGGCGTTCCACCATGGATGGACCGAGCGCCTGAGAGAGCAGATCGACACCAGACACGACAACAATCTGCTCGCCTGGCTCAAAGCCAGCCCCGACCACCAGAACCCGACGTCACTGCTCGAACAGTGGGGCACGCTCGGCCATCCCTGGCATCCGAACTACAAGACCAAACTGGGCTTGAGCGCCGCGCAAGTCATCGCTTTCTCGCCGGAGTTCGAAGCGAGTTTTCCGATTGTGCTGTGCGCCCTGCACCGTCAGTACACACACGTCGAGTCACTGGCCGGCACCGCCGATTACTGGGACTGGTGGCAGGGCCACTTCCCGCAGGCCGCCGAACAATTGCAGCGCCATTTGCAGCAACGGGGCCTGGAGGCAGCGGACTACCTCCCGTTGCCGTCGCACCCATGGCAAGCCAATGAAGAACTGCCCAATTCGTTCGCCGGCGAGATCGCCGACAACCTGCTGATCATCACCGACATCGTTGCCTTCACTGGCCACCCGACCATGTCCTTCCGCACGGTCGTACCAGAGGCCAGCCGCGTTGCGCCGATGGTCAAACTGCCGGTGGCCCTGCGACTGACCAGTGTGCAGCGCACCGTGTCGCCGCGCTCGGCCCGGATGGGACCGCGCATCAGCCAACTGATACTGCAGATTCTCGATCATGAACCGCAGATTCAGCGCCTGCTGAACATCGTGCCGGAGCGCATCGGCGTGCACTACGCACCACAACCGGCCAATGACGAACGGTCCCGGCATGCCGCTGTGCTGTACCGCGACAACCCGCTGACCCTGCTGCAGGAAGGCGAACTGGCCGTGCCGGTCGGCAGCCTGTTCGCCGTCAACGAATTCGAACAACCGTTGCTGCGTGACTGGGTGCAACTGGCTCAGGGCCGTGACTACAGCGAGGCCATGCTGGCGTTCTTCGATGACTACCTGTCGATTGCCGTCCCGAGCCTGCTGGGCATCTACCTGATGTATGGCGTGGCGTTCGAAGCGCACCAGCAAAACAGCTTCATGGTGATGGGCGCTGACGGGCAGTTGAATCGGTTGTTGCTGCGTGACTTCGGCGACATTCGCATTGATCGCAAGACCCTGCACGCCAAGGGTCTGGATATCCAGCTCCACGACCCGAAAATGACCCTGTACGACGACGCCGGATTTGTCCGCGACAAGCTCCTGCACACCACGTTCATGTGCCACCTCGGTGAGTTGACGTTGCTCTGCGCCCGCCACTGGAATGTGCCGGAAAATATCCTTTGGGAGCGCTTGGCTACGCACGTTGAGCAGTGCTTCGAAAGCGTGCGCGAGCACGTCGAACCGGCACGCTGGGAAAGCGAGCGTCAGGCGCTGCTGGAACAGGATTGGCCGGCCAAATCGTTCATGCGCATGCGCTTGCACGACAGCCACGCCGACATCGTCGGACGCTTGAGTAATCCGCTGCGAACCAACGCCGATGCTCGCTGATGGTCGTGCGTTGCGACTGCTGATCGTCATCCAGTTTGTCTCCATGGGTGCCATGGAAATGAGCGGTCCGTTCTGGCCCTTGCAGATCCAGCATCTGCTTGGGCCAGAGGGCGCCGGCTACACCTCGCTGCTGTCGGCGCTGGTCTATGCCGGCCCGATGCTGGCGGCCATGCTACTGACGCCCGCTTGGGGACGGTTGGGTGATCGCACCGGGCACAAGCCGATGATCGTTCGGGCGTTGCTGGCACTTGCGCTGTGCCAGGGGCTGGCGGCCATTACCCTCGACCCGTGGCTGCTGGTGGGCATTCGCGTGATGCAAGGCGCATTGGCCGGGTTTCTCGCCGCCGCGCAAGCCTATGCCCTGGCCTGCTGCGACAGCTCCCGGCGCGGTCACACCCTGGCCCGTCTGCAATCGGCGACCGCCGTCGGCTCGTTGATCGGCCCGGTACTGGGCGGCTGGCTGATGGACATCTCGGGGTTTGCCCTGCTCTGTTATGGCGCGACGGCGATTTGCCTGCTGTGTGCACTGGGGAGCTTTTTCCTGCCGGCCGACAAGGCGCGAGCCTCGACGAAGAAACCGGTTGCGCCGGTGGCCCTGCCTAAAGGCTGGCTCGGTGGAATCCTGTTGGTGATCGTGTTGATTCAAGCCGCGAAAATGATGCCGCAACCCTTCTACGCGCTGTACGTCGCCGACATTCTGCACGCGCCGGGCTGGCTGATCGGTGCTACTTACGCGGCGAGCGCCGCGACCCTGGCCATTTGCGCACCGCTGTGGGGGCGTCTGTTCGACCGCTGGCAGCCGGCTTACACCTTGCGCGTCATCGAAGGCGTTGCCTGGCTCTGCGCCCTGACGCTAGCGGCCACGGCACTGGCCAACGAATGGCTGGGTTTTCTCGTCAGCCGGCTGGTCTGGGGCATCTGGCAAGGCGCATTGCTCCCCGTTGCCTATGCACTGATCGCCAACACCGTGTCTTCAAGCCAGCAGGGTTTTGCCCTCGGCCTGGGCAACAGCGCGGCCAAGGCTGGCGCCCTGCTCGGTGCCGTCCTCGGCGGGATCGGCATGGGGCTGGTCGGGCTGGCCCACAGTTTCTGGCTGGTGGCGTTGATCTACGCACTGGCCGCCATCGGGATCYGCTGGGTGCGTTCATTTACCTCCACACCTGCCCCCGCAGTTTTATCTACCCACACTTATCACGACTAAAAAAAAGACCTTCTCATGACCCGAACCAAACTTTCTTTGCTGATTCCGCTGCTCGGCTCCGTCAGCGCCCAGACCTGGGCCGAGGACACCGAACAGCAACCCGGCACGTTGACCATGCAAGCCACCGTCGTTTCCGCGACTCGCAGCGAAGCGACCATTGCCTCGATTCCAGGCTCGGTCCAGGTGATCGATGAACAACAGATCCGCCAACAGAGTGGCGCCGGGCGTCGGGTCTCCGACATTCTGGGGCAACTGGTTCCCGGCCTGGCGCCGTCCAGCGGCGGGATGAGCAACTTCGGCCAGACCCTGCGCGGGCGCAACATGCTGGTGTTGATCGACGGCGTGTCGCAGAACGCCACCCGTGACAACTTCCGCCAGCTCAACAGCATCGCACCGGCCAGCATCGAACGCATCGAGGTGGTTTCCGGTGCCAGCAGCATTTATGGTGCCGGTGCTTCGGGCGGCATCATCAACATCATCACCAAGCGCAACCAGGGTCAGGACCTTGCCTACAGCAGCAAACTGGGCCTGACCAGCGGCAACAACCTCAACAGCAAAGGTTTTGCCTACGAGGCTTTTCAGAGTGCGACCGGGCGCAAGGATGCCCTGGACTGGTACGTGTCCGCCGACCTGACCCAGCGCAACGATCAGTACGACGGCAATGGCAATCGCATCCCTCAGGACACATCCCAGGGCAGCAACATGGACACCGAAACCTATGACCTGCAAGGTCGTTTCGGTTACGAACTGGATGCCGATAAGAAACTCAGCCTGTCGTTGCAGGACTACAAGGACCAGCAGGACACTGGCTACACAAAAGACCCGAAAAACCTGCAACAGGCCGTGGCGGTCAAAGGACTGAAACTCGACGACCAGCCCTACACGCATAACCAGGCGGCCAACCTCAACTACACCGACAACGACTTCTACGGCCAGGGCCTGCAACTGGAAAGCTACTGGCGCCGGGCCGACGCGCTGTTCTTCCCGGACCTGTCGCGGGGCAAGGCCGGGATCGCCGACAACAACAGCGTGCAGGATGTTTACGGCCTGCGTGCGGCCATCGACACGCCGTTGCCGGCCATCGGCAGCGCCACAGGCAACCTGGTCTGGGGCGCCGACTATGATCACGAACGCTCCCGCCAGCGCGGAGACCAATACACCCTCAAAGGGCTGACCTACACCAAGACCGGCACCACTTACGAGATGGGCCCGGATATCGAAACCACCACCAAGGCGCTGTTCGGGCAGATGTCCTGGGACATCGGTGACTGGACCTTGCGTGGCGGTGTGCGCCGCGAATGGATCGAAAGCGAGGTCTCCGACAGCATCGCTTACGGTCAGATCGTCCAGACCGGCGTACGCGCCATCCTGCCCGGTGACACCCTCAAATACGACGCCACGCTCTATAACCTGGGCGCGGTCTATCACCTGAGTGAACATCAGGACGTCTTCGCCAATTACAGCCAGGGGTTTTCGCTGCCGGACATCCAGCGCTTCCTGCGTGACGTGAACAGCACCTTCGACATCCAGAGCCTCAACGCCCAGGCCATCAAGGTCGACAGCTACGAGCTGGGCTGGCGCGGTAACTGGGACCAGTGGCAGGCCGACGTCACCGTCTATGAAAACACCTCGGACGTGACCCAGTTCTACGATGCCAATGACCGTGTCTTGCGTCTGATCAACCAGAAGGAACGGGTTCGCGGCATCGAAAACAGCCTGACCTACCTCGCGACCGATCACTGGTCGGTGGGTGGCACCTATGCCTGGGCCAAAGGCGAGACCCAGCAGAACGGGAAATGGATCGATCTGCCGGCGACACGTATTTCACCGGCCAAAACCACGCTGTTCGTCGGCTACACCGAAGACGACTACAACTTGCGCCTGCAAGGCATGCACCTGTCCAGCTACGACGCTGCCGCCAAGGACAACAACGGACGCGACATCGAAGGCTATACGCTGGTGGACCTGCTCGGCTCCGTGTACCTGCCGGTCGGTCGCCTGGAAGGCGGGGTGTACAACCTGACCAACCGCACGTACGTCAACCTGTTCGCCCAGGCCAACGCCAGAGCGCCATTCCCCAATGCCGAAGGCCGTACCTTGAGCATGACCTATTCGATTGATTGGTAACCAGGAAAGGAGCCGGCTTGCCGGCTCTTTGACGTTCGACGGTGTTACAAACCGCGTAAATCCCGCTCTTCAATCGGCCGGCTCTGGCGCAGACGCTTGCCACCCAGCACCACCCAGTCGATCAGACGGAACAGGCACTCGATCCCGAACGACAGCAGCAACGCGCCACTCATGCCCCAGACCATCGCTTCGGGCGTCAACAGGATCTGGTAGCTGTAGCCATTCCAGGTTTCCTTGCGGATGTCCGGATCGGCAGCCAGCACCACTTGCAGGAAGCGGATGTACCACGGCCCCTGCATGGCCTGGAATTGCTTGTCCAGCGCCAGTTGACGGGTCAGCAGGTTGCTCAGGCTGTCGGCGTCGCTGCGGAAGATCGGGTCCTCGCTGGCGCGGTAATGGGCCACCAGGGCCTGCATGTCACCCTTGAAGAACTGATTGGCGGTGTTCTGAAAGCCGCTCAACCCGGCTTGCGCCTCGATCAGATGGGCTTCGACACGCTTGGCGTAATCGTTGATGAAGCCCGGCACCTGGACACCGATCAACAGGCCCGCCGCAAACAACACCAGCCGTAGATAACTGAGCAACATGGAAAGCGGATCCTTATTCGGTCTTGCCCTGACTGACGCATTCGCCGCGTCGCCACAGGCTCCATTGACCCGGTTCGTAGCGGGTCCAGGTTTCGTTTTCGGTCAGGGGTTCGGTGGCGATGACGGTGACCACATCGTTGGGTGTGGTTTCGGCCTGAAAGTCGACGATCACGTCGACATCTTTCAAGCGCGCCGGGCCAAATGGTGCGCGACGGGTGATTTGCGCCAGTTTGGTCGAGCAATAGCAGAACAGCCAGTCGCCATCGCTGAGCAGGCAGTTGAATACACCTTTGCTGCGGTACTCGGCACAAGCGGCCACCAGATCCGGCAGCAACGCTTCGATCTCGACCGGCTCGGGGAACGCTGCACGCACACGGTTGAGCAAATCGCAGAACGCCGCTTCGCTGTCGGTATCACCCACAGGGCGATAGAAACTGGCCGCTGGCTGAAAATCCGCCAACTGGCCGTTGTGGGCGAAACACCAGTTACGCCCCCACAGCTCACGGACGAACGGATGCGTGTTGGACAGGCAGACCTTGCCAACGTTGGCCTGGCGGATGTGCCCGATCACCACTTCGCTCTTGATCGGATAGCGCTGCACCAGGTTCGCGACTTCCGACTCGCAGCTTGCCGCCGGATCCTGGAACAGCCGCAATCCACGGCCTTCGTAGAAGGCAATGCCCCAGCCATCGCGGTGTGGGCCGGTGCGTCCGCCGCGCTGCATCAGCCCGGTGAAGCTGAACACGATATCGGTCGGGACATTGGCGCTCATGCCCAATAACTCACACATGCTCGGACTCTCGCTCAATCGCAGGGGCAAGGTTACAGACGGGGTTCGACTCGCATCCGCTGAGGATTGCTCGGCACAGGGGGACGGCCATAACGATCATCGCCGGCACCGCCGAACGGTTGATCATCCTCAGGCTCGTCGGCGCGGACGGCGGCTTTGGTGGCAGCTTCACGCTCCTTGCGGGCGTTGGAGGCGCGCTCGATGGGGAAACGGATCGCCACCAGCACCAGATAGAGGCCGAACGCGATCATGCCGTACATGAGCAGATCGGAAATCGCCCGCCAGGCGTTGTTGCCGACCTTGAACAGCAGGTCGAGCGCGGTAATGGCGACGGCCGGTGCGACTTTATCCTTGACCGGGTCGATGATGGTCGGGCTGAACAGCAGCACGGCCATCGCCAGCCGCAGTGGCTCACGTAGCCAACGCCACATCCAGCGGGTCAAGCGCATCCACACCAACAGGCAGCCCAAAGCGGCGAAGGCGTAGAGGCCCCAAGCGATCAGATAGTCGTTCTCGGTCATGGTGTCCATGGCAAGGCAGGCAAAGAGGCGCTTATGATAACGGCTTTTCGCCCATCAGGCTGCATCAATGCCTTCGGTCAAGACACATAACCCTGTGGGAGCGAGCCTGCTCGCGATGGCGGGCTGACAGTCAACATTAGTGTTGGATGTACTGGCCTCATCGCGAGCAGGCTCGCTCCCACAGGTTCCAAACCTATTTCGTACACTGCTCGAGAACCCTTCATGCCCCTATCCGCCAACACTTGCGACGCTCCGATTGCCCACAAGGCTGAAGGTTCCGACCCGTATGCCTGGCTGCAAGAGCGCGACACCGATGCAGTGCTCGACTACCTGAAAGCCGAAAACAACTATCAGCAAGCGCAAACAGCCGACCAGGCCGGATTGCGCGAAACCCTGTTCGAAGAGATCAAGGGGCGGATTCTCGAGACCGATCTGTCCCTGCCCTCGCCGTGGGGACCGTATCTGTACTACACCCGCACCATGGCGGGCGATGAGTACGCCCGGCACTACCGCTGCCCGCGTCCGGCCGATGACAGCCTGACCCTCGACGAAAGCCGCGAACAACTGCTGCTGGACCCCAACGAGTTGGCCAATGGCGGTTTCTTTTCCCTGGGAGCGTTCAGCATCAGCCCGGACCATCAGCGCCTGGCCTACAGCATCGACTCCAGCGGCGACGAGATTTACACGCTGTTCGTGAAGGAGTTGTCCGACGGCCGCATCAGCGAGCTGGAATTCCAGGACTGTGACGGCAGCATGACCTGGGCCAACGACAGCCTGACGCTGTTCTTTGGCGAACTGGATGACACCCATCGTCCGCACAAGCTGTACCGCTATCGCCTGGACGGCACGGCAGCCGAAAAAGTGTTCCATGAGCCGGACGGTCGCTTCTTCATGCATTGCTACCGTTCAAGTTCCGAACAGCAACTGCTGCTGTCCGTGGGCAGCAAGACCACCAGCGAAGTCTGGGTCCTCGATGCTTCCCAGCCCCAACAGGCGTTCACCTGCCTGGCACCACGGGTTGAGGATCATGAGTACGACGTCGACCACGGCGTACTCGACGGTCAACCGACATGGTTCATTCGCAGCAACCGTGACGGCATCAATTTCGCCTTGTACACAGCCGTCGATACCGGCGCCGCGCCGACCGAAGCCGACTGGCAGAACCTGATCCCCCACAGCGACACGGTAATGATCGACGGCATCAGCCTGAACACCGGGGCCATGACCCTCAGCCTGCGGGTCGGCGGCTTGCCGGTCATTGAAGTTCACCCGCAAGGCCTGGCGCCCTATCGTGTGCAACTGCCAGATGCAGCCTACAGCCTGCACGTGCAAAACAGCCTCGAATTCGATAGCGCGAAGATCCGCCTGCGTTACGAGGCATTGAACCGTCCTGCGCAAATCCGTCAGCTTGAACTGGCGACCGGCGAGCAGAAAGTGCTCAAGCAAACCCCGGTGCTCGGTCCGTTCGACGCCGACGCCTACGTCAGCCAGCGCCTGTGGGCCACTGCGCCGGATGGCACGCAAGTCCCCATCAGCCTGGTGATCAACCGCGCAGACCTGGGCAAACCCGTGCCGCTGTACCTCTACGGCTATGGCGCCTATGGCGAAAGCCTCGACCCGTGGTTTTCCCATGCGCGCCTGAGCCTGCTGGATCGCGGCATGGCGTTTGCCATTGCCCACGTGCGTGGTGGCGGCGAACTGGGGGAAGCCTGGTATCGCGCCGGCAAGCAAGAGCACAAACACAACACCTTCAGCGACTTCATCGCCTGTGCCGAACACCTGATCGCCCAAGGCTTTACCACTGCACCGCAACTGGCGATCAGCGGTGGCAGCGCCGGTGGCTTGCTGATCGGCGCGGTGCTCAATCAACGGCCGGAACTGTTTGGCGCCGCCATCGCCGAAGTGCCGTTCGTCGACGTACTCAACACCATGCTCGACCCTGATCTGCCATTGACCGTGACGGAATACGACGAGTGGGGCGACCCGCAAGAGCCGGACGTCTATGAACGGATCAAGGCCTACGCCCCCTACGAAAACGTCACCGCGCAAGCTTATCCGGCGACCCTGGTGATCGCCGGTTACAACGACAGCCGTGTGCAGTATTGGGAAGCAGCCAAGTGGGTGGCGAAATTGCGCGCGACCAAGACCGACAGCAACCCCCTGCTACTCAAGACTGAACTGGGAGCCGGGCATGGCGGGATGAGCGGTCGGTATCAGGGATTGCGTGACGTAGCACTCGAATATGCGTTTTTGTTCAAGGTTTTGGGTATTGCCTGAGGAACCTGGCCTGGCGTGCTGGTCTTAAGAC
>NZ_JBFREX010000064.1:0-19589 GCF_052114525.1 Pseudomonas sp. KB_15
GACACCTTTGTAGCAGCTGCCGAGCCCGCGAGGCTGCGTTCGGCTGCGAAGCAGTCGTAAAACCAGTCATTGCGGTACGTCAGGCAGTCCGCGTCAGCCGGACTCACGACTGCTTCGCAGCCGAACGCAGCCTCGCGGGCTCGGCAGCTGCTACAGATCGCATTACTGCTTAACTGACTGGCATTTTGCGTCATCCAGGGCGAACAAACACATCACCGTAGAAGCGCTTTTGCGGACAACAAGCAGCGAATATTTTGTGGCCCGTCTCATACCCGACACTAAAGTGCAAAAAATCATTGAAAAAAACCGCTATAAGCTTTAAACGGGAAGCTCAATGGCACATTGCTAGCAATCAGTCAGTGAGTTTCGGCAGTTTTTGGCTCAGGGAGCGCTGATGAGTTTTCGTACATTGACCGGCTCCCCGCGGCAATCGAGCAAGGGCGAAGTTGCCGCACTTCAACCGATAGGCAAGCCGGATACTGTCGGCAAGGCCTACGCTGACAACGACGACGCGATCGAACACTTGCTGGATTCAGCGCGCAACTGGGCCCATACCACCGCCTGGGTGTTTTACCGCGCCGGTGAACAAATGCATTGGGTCGGGCAAGGCGACCGGCTGGTGCAATGGCCTTCAAGCGTTGCGAATGAAAAGTTTGAAGCCTTTTGCCTGTCCTCGAACTTGCACCGCTGGCCGACCGGTCGAGGCGAAAGTGTGCTGGGTTGGCTACTGGCGCCAGTCAAAGATGCTGCAGAACCGGCGCTCGCTGAATTTGCCCAGCGCCTGGGCATTCAGCTACAGACCAATACCCTGGCCCGTGCGCAGATCACTCAGCGTGTGCTGTATGACATTACCTACCTGGCCAGTTCGACCCGTGACCGGTCAGTGTTTCTGGTGGGTGTTCACCGGCTGCTGGCCAGCCTGATCGACGCCGAGAACTTCTATCTCGCGCTGTATAACCCGCACACCGGCAAGATCGACTACCCGTATTACGTCGACATCATTGACCCGCAAGCCCTGGAGGCCGAGAACTACGAATACCTCGACCCTTCGCATCTGTCGTTGACTGGCCAGGTGTTGACCTCTGGCCAGCCGTTGCTGATTGACGCCGCCGGCATTCTCGCGGCGCAAGCCGAGGGTCATTTCTACTGCGTGGGCCAGCGTCCCGAGTTCTGGATGGGCGCGCCCTTGAAAAACGCCTCGGATGATGTGTTTGGCATGCTGGCGATGCAGGTCTACGACGTTTCTCGCATCTACAGTGCTGAAGACCGTGCGCTGTTTCTGGTGGTGGCCCGCCACGTGGCCATGGCGCTGGACCGGATTCTGCATCGGGAGGACCTGGAAAAAACGGTGATGCGTCGCACCCTGGAGCTTTCGGCACTCAACGACGCCTTGAGGCAGGAAGTGGCTGACCGAGAGCGCGCCGAACATCTGCAAAGCGCGCTGTTCCAGATTGCCGAACTGTCGAGCCAGCCAGGTGACATGGCCGAATTGTTCCAAACCCTGCATGGCATCGTCGGTGATCTGCTGTTCGCGCAGAACTTCTACATTGCGCTGTTCGACGACGGGACCGGTGAAGTGACGTTTCCCTATTATGTCGATGAGCGCCAGACGACCCAGCCGGTGGCGCGGCGTGGGTGCCGGGGCCTGACCGAGTACGTTATCCGTCAGCGTCGACCGTGCCTGATTGACGCCGACGAGGCTGAACGATTGTCTGCGCACGGTGAGATTGAACTGGCCGATGAGTCTGTCCGGTCCTACTCCTGGCTGGGCATTCCATTGTTCGATGGCGATGTGGTGCGCGGCGTGCTGGCGGTGCAAAGCTATACCTCGCAGGTGCAGTACACCCTGCGTCACCAGGAACTGCTGACGTTCGTGTCGCGGCACATTGACACCGCGTTGTCGCGACGCACGGCCGCCGAAGCGATCCATGCCGCCAACCTCATGCTCGAAGCACGGGTGCACAGCCGCACCCGTGAGCTCGATCACGCCAATGCCAAGTTGCAGCACGAAAACTCCCACGATGCGCTGACCGGGCTACCGAATCGCACCTACCTGCAACAGCGCCTCAATCTGGCCTGGTCGCGGTTCGGCAGCGAAGGCGGGCACCTGGCGGTGATGTTCATTGATCTCGATCGCTTCAAGATGGTCAACGACAGCCTCGGCCACCATTTTGGCGATCTGCTGTTGATGCAGGCGGCCCACCGTTTACGCGGTTGCCTGCGCGACACCGACATGCTGGCGCGCCTGGGGGGCGACGAGTTTTCGGTGCTCGCTCCCGAGGCGTCGCTGGACGTGGTGATCGAAATCGCCGAGCGGATCCTGGTGGCGTTTGACCTGCCGTTTTTCATCAATGGCCATGAAGTTTTTTCGTCCTGCAGTATCGGTATTGTCAGCGCTGACAGTCAGTTCCATCACGAGCCCGCCGACTTGCTGCGCGATGCCGATGCGGCGATGTACCGGGTCAAGAGTGCCGGGCGCGACAGCTACGCGGTGTTCAACCAGGAAGTGCGCCGTGAAGTCTCGGACCAGGTCGAGCGAGAAGGGGCCTTGCGCAACGCGCTCAAACGTACTGACGAACTGCTGCCGTATTTCCAGCCGATAGTCAGCGTCGAAACCGGCGAACTGTTGGCCCTCGAAGCGCTGATCCGCTGGCATCAGCCGGGCGGCCGGGTGATCGCGCCGGGCGAGTTTTTGCCGGATGTCGAAGGTTTGCGCCTGATCGGTCGACTGGACCTGTACATGCTGACCAGCGTTGCAACGATCCTCGCACAGCCCGGGCACGCCAATTGGCCAGCGGTGCACGTCAATTGCTCCAGCTACAGCATGACGCGTCCGGACTTCGCCAGTGAGGTGCTGGCACTGTTGGCGCAGCACCGGGTCTCGCCGTCACGGATCTGCCTGGAACTGACCGAAGGGGCGCTGGTAGCCGAGCCGGCGATTGCCCGACAGACCATGCAGCAACTGGCGGACAACGGCATGTCGGTGGTGCTCGATGACTTCGGTGCAGGGTTTTCTTCCCTGAGCTATGTGCATCAATACCGATTCAGCGGTTTGAAAATCGACAAATCGTTCATCCTCGAACTGACCACCAGTTCCCGCAGTCGCGCGATCGTCCGGGCGATTGTGCGCATGGCCGAATCACTGGGTCTGAGCGTGGTGGCCGAAGGCGTCGAGGATGAAGCGACACTGGATTTGTTGCGCGAAATGGGCGCAGGGCAGGCGCAGGGTTACCATTTTGCCAAGCCGATGAGCTTGAAGGCGCTACTGGCGAGTTCACTGCTCGGTCGTTAGGGGGTTCACCACGGTCCGCTACCTGGAGCGTCCAATGCTGCCCATCACTACGCGCCTGGTGGCGCTGCTGGTTCTTTGCCTGACGCTTGAAGTGCCGGCCCAGACCAACGACTGCCCTGCCGGCGAGAAACCAGTGTGCCTGGACGGCTGCATCTGCCTGCCGGACGTGGTGCCTGATGACATCTACCAGATCGCGGCGCCGGCCCTGGCGCTGTGGCTGACCCAGGCCCGTGCTGAAGCAGCCACCGCTGGCATCCAACCCATTCCAGCGCACATCCGCGAGCAGCTACTGCACTGGTACGACCCCGGCGTCCTCGATACCGCACGCTACAAAATCAGCGACAACGGCCAGTTCAGCGCCGCCACGGCCATGCTGCAAAACCCCGATGTCGGTGCCGTGACGCTGATTGACATCATCCTCTTCCGGGACGCACAAGCAGCAGAACAGGACATCGCGCTCTGGGCTCACGAACTCAAACACGTGCAGCAGTACCAAGAGTGGGGGGTGGCGGGATTTGCCCAGCGGTATACACAGGATTTCAATGCCGTGGAGGCGCCGGCTTATGCCATACAGGCTGAGGTCAGGCGGGCGGTGCGCGCAGGGACTTACTGACGGGCAATGGAGCTGCCTTTCTCTCAGCGACGAATCCGGTTTCGCTTTCCAGAAAGAACATGTGGCCTGGCAAGAGGTACCGGGTTTTCATACGGATCTTCCTTGATGGATCGTTGAGAAATGAGACGTGAGAAACCACAGCACCAGGGCTGTCGCGCTGATCAAGGCGCCCAGCAGGCTGACGGCTATCCAGCCCCATAGCGCATAGACCTGCGTCGCGGCGGCGGCTCCCAGTGCGCTGCCCACTGAGTAAAAGCACATGTAGGCACCGACCATGCGACTTTGGGCGTCGGGTCGTGCCGCAAAAATCAGGCTCTGGTTGGTGACGTGTACGGCTTGCACGGCGAAGTCGAGCAAGACCACTGCGCATACCAGTGAGATCAGCGACGTATCGGCAAAACTGATGGGCAACCAGGAAAGCGTCAGGATTGCCAGCGAAATGCCGGTCACTCGTTGCCCCAGACCCTGGTCGGCCCAGTAACCGGCTCTCCTGGCAGCAAGGGCACCGGCGACGCCCGCCAGACCAAACATGCCAATGACCGTGTGTGAAAGCGACAACGGAGGGGCGCTCAACGGCAACACCATGGATGTCCAAAGTACGGAAAAAGCGGCAAAGATCAGCAAGGCCAGCAGGCCCCTGATTCGCAGGACCGGTTCGGTCATGAACAGCGTGAAGAGCGAGCGGATGAGTGCCGGGTAGGTGTATCGACTGCGTGGAGTCACTGCCGCAGGCAGGACCTTCCAGAACACTGCCGCGAGGATCAGCATCAATCCCGAGGAAACGAAATACACGGCGCGCCAGCCCGCCAGATCGGCGATCAGTCCAGAAGTAAACCGCGCCAGAAGTATGCCCAGGACAATGCCGCTGGTGACGGTTCCCACGGCCTGGCCACGTTGTGACGGCGTTGCCAGCACGGCGGTGTAGGCCACCAGTACTTGAACCATCACTGCCAGCAAACCCACAGCGATCATGGCGCCCAACAGGGTCAACCACTGCTGTGCGGCGCCGACCCCCGCCAGCGCAATCGCAGACAGCAGCACTTGCGTCAGAATCAGCCCTTTACGGTTTACCAAGTCGCCCAGTGGGACGATGAACAGCAACCCCAGCGCGTAACCAACCTGGGTAGCCGTCACCACAAATCCGATCATTGATGAGGCAACACCCAGGCTCTGCGCCATTGAGTCGAGTAAGGGTTGTGCGAAGTAAACGTTGGCGACTGCCAGCGCGCAGGTGACAGAAAATAACAACGTGAGTGATGGGGAAAGCCCCGAAGCCTGCGTGACGAAAGGGTGGGTGGCTGAATCGGCATCTGCTGTCACGTGAGCCTCCGTGGCGTTAAACTGGTTTCAATTAAAAACTTGATTCAATTGTTGCTGAATCAGGTTTCAAATTGCAACCACATTGCTCAAGACGGGACGACAGACTTGGCAGTCCTTATCCAAAAGGAAAATACGATGGTCGTAGACCCTGCATCGCAAAGCAGCGAATGCCCGGTGGCACGAACACTGGAAGCCATTGGGGATCGATGGTCACTCATGATCATTCGCGACGCTTTTGACGACATTCGCCGATTCAGCGAATTTCAAAAAAGCCTGGGGGTGGCCAAAAACATTCTGGCATCGCGCCTGAAAACGTTGGTTGAGGTCGGTGTATTCGTCGTTCAACCTGCGTCGGATGGAAGTGCCTACAAGGAGTACGTCCTGACGGACAAGGGACGGGAGATCTTTCCGGTGGTAGTCAGCATGAGGCAGTGGGGCGAACGGTTCCTGTTCGCGCGGGAAGAGACGCGTTCCGTGTTGCTGGACAATGAGTTGGGCCAGTCCCTGATGCCGATCGAAGTTCGCTCGTCGAGCGGTCGAAAACTTGGTCCGTCCGACTGCCACAGAGTGAGAGTGGTTGCCGACGAGTCGTGAATCGATCGGTTGAAGGCGAATCAGTCGAGCAGTGACACCAGCCGTGGTTCGATTGACTGAGCCTGCACGTCAAGCAATGCCAGCGTGACAGGCAACTTGAAGCGTCGACGTCCGGCACTACCGGGATTCAGGAACAACCGCTCACCACGCCAGTCGATGCATGGCTTGTGCGAGTGTCCGGAGATCACCAGCTGGATACGGTTATCAAGATCGGCCGCTACATCGGCGATGTCATGCACCAGCAAAACCGTCCAGCCGTTCAGCTCCAGGTGCAGACAATCGGGTAACTCCCGCGCCCAGGGCGCGTCCTGGTCATTGTTGCCGCGCACCGCATCCACCGGTGCGATAGCGGCCAATTGGTCGAGGATCTGCGCGCTACCGATGTCGCCCGCGTGAATGATGCGATCACAGCCTTGCAGGGCGGCAATGGCTTGCGGGCGGAGCAAGCCGTGGGTGTCGGAGATGACGCCGACTTTCATCGCGGGCGGCTCGAGTGGCATTCTGGTTCCAGAAAATCGACAAGTAACGCGCTCAAGCGGATGTCTCCTGCGCCGCGCTTTGTTGGACGAAACGGTCAATCAACCACCGCGCGGCGGGCCCCGGTGGCAGATCTGTGCGGTAGATGACGTCGAAGGCATATTTTCCGCTTTTGTATTCCGGAATGTTCAGTTGCACGAGTCGACCGCTCTGCAGATCTTCCTGGACCATCGGGGCTGGCATGTTCCCCCAACCGATGCCTTCACGCAGCAGCATGTGCTTGGCGCCCAGGTCCGCCAGTCGCCAGGTGCGGTTGCTGAGCACGGCGAAATCCTTGTCCCTGGTCAGCAGCGAGCGATCGGACAGCACCAGTTGAGTGAACTCTCGCCCGGCGCCCGGAGCGTTCGAGTCGCTTGAGGCCAGTGGATGATTCGGGGCCGCCACCGGAATCAACTCGACACTGCCGACGCCCATTCTTTCGATACCGTCGATGCCCTCGTTCATGGGGCCACTGACGCCAACGATTGCGCCGCGGTTGATCACCAGTTCAGTAACGGCGCCGAGCGCTTCCATATGCAAGTGCAGGGCAACGGTAGGGAACTCTTCGCGAAAGGATTTGAGCGCGTCCACCACGCGCTCGGGGGGCAGCATGACATCGAGCACCACGTGAACTTCGGCTTCGAGTCCCTGGAGCAGGCCTTTGACCTTGGCGCGTAATCCATGAATACCGTTGGCGATGGTTCTGGCTTCGGCCAGCACGGTGCGGCCGGCATCGGTGAGCTGGGGTTTGCGGGTGGTCTGGCGGTCAAACAGCGACACGCCGAGCTGCATTTCCAGGTTGGCGATCGAGTAGCTGATGACTGAGGTGGCGCGGTGCAGTTTTCTGGCGGCCGCAGCAAAACTGCCGACTTCCACGACTGTCAGGAACACCCGTAGTTGGTCCAGTGTCGGTGTTCCCGGGTCAGAGATCATGCCTGTTTCCTTGAACCAGACGTCGCTCAGAAAATTGCACTATTGATCTCTCCGTTACCGGTTATGCGGGCTTGCTTTTCCAGATTATCGAATCTAAGGATCTGAATTAGTCAGTTATTCAGGTTAGTTGACCAGGCGCAACATTTCCTCACCCGGGCGGTTCAAGTCCAACCGCACCCGAGTGAAGGAACTACCCCATGACGACTTCTGCAAACATCGCTCATTGCGCCACCTCTGAACAGAGCCGTTCCGACGTGCTCCAGGCTCCGACGCTCGCCATGATGATGTTGCGCAGCAAATTAGTCTGGTGCGCAACGTCCATATCCGCTCTTAACTTTGTGGCACCACCCGCGCTTCGTTTCCGGCACCCTCGACATAAACGTTCATGCCTTTTTTCAGCACCGGGTTGATCGGCTGGGTCACCTGAACCAGTACACCGCTGTGGGTGCGAACGATGATCTGCTGTGCGTCCACGGGCTGATCATATTTTTTCTTTTCGACGTAGTTGCCGCCCGCCGCACCAGCGAGGGCACCGGCGACCATCGCCACATCCCGGCCGGTACCCTTGCCGATCAGGCTTCCAAGGCCCAGGCCGCCAATCCCGCCCAATATCGCGCCGACGCCGCTATCGTGATTGGTCTGCATCTGGGTCTGTGTAATCTGCTCGATTTTCCCCGAACGAATCTCCATCTCACCAGCGCCTCCGCCCCCGGCGCCAACCGCGGCACATCCGCCAAGCACCAGACCAAGAAGCGTAACCGTCAGCCAGGAAGCGAAAGTTTTCATCGTCAAACTCCATTTTCAGAGGAAGTGGATCTTGCAAGCGCATCCATTCACGTTAGACGAAAAAGCCTGATTCGCGCGGTTGTTTGGTTGCGCAAAGCGCTTCAGGTTCGTGAGTCATTATCCCAGTGACGCAACACTGTTTAGCAGGGTCTTGACCAGTTGGGCCTGGCGGGTAGCCCCGGTCTTAGCGAAGACACCGCGCAAATGGGCCCGCACGGTGTTGCGTGAAACGCCAAGCGCCTCGGCAGTTTCATCGAGCGTTTGCCCGTCCATTACCAGCATGGCCACTTCGGCTTCTGTCGGTGTCAACTGGAACAGGCTGCGCAGCAGGTTGTGCGATGCCTGCGGTGAGTCCGCCGGGTCGCGAATGAACACCGCTACGGCAGGACGCCGTGCGCCGCTGCGGGATTGATAGCTCACGGGGATGGGGCGCAGCAGTAAATTCAGTGGCATTGCCCCACTGGGCCTGGACAAGGTCAGCACCTCGATATCATCGAGGCCGCGTTGACGCTGTTTCAGTACCGCCTGGACGGCTTGCTGAATACTGCGGTTCTCATGGTTGGCAAA
Source organism: Pseudomonas sp. KB_15 (assembly GCF_052114525.1). NCBI lineage: Bacteria > Pseudomonadati > Pseudomonadota > Gammaproteobacteria > Pseudomonadales > Pseudomonadaceae > Pseudomonas > Pseudomonas sp. KB_15. The sequence goes on from NZ_JBFREX010000064.1 coordinate 8,622, forward strand.
GGCACAGAGCTTGTCGTTTTTACACTCCAGGCCGTCACGACTGTCGAACAGGCGCTGGGCGGCGCGGTTGCATCGCATCATTCTTCCACTTTCGTCGAGAATCGCCGTGCCCACCATGAGACGGTCGATGGTGGCAGCATAGAGTTGGCGCTCGGATTCGAGTTGCTCTACGGCCGAATGCAGATCCACTGCTTGTTGCAGGTGTGGCAGGAGCAGGCGAATCAGGGCGATCTCCGCGGTATCGAAGTCTCGACTGGCGTGATTGCGGCAGACGAACAAGGCACAGTGCATGCCCGTGGAAGTGCGCATGTTGGCGACCAGAACATGGCGCAGGTCAAGCGGTTGCAGGTAGTTGCGGTAGAAGTCATGGGCCAGCCAGACATCGGTCCCCAGAACTTGGTCGGCCGTGGCCACCTGCTCGACAGGCCAGTCGATGAAGGGGCAGATCGAGAAGTAGTTCTCGCTATAGGAGGGTTCTCCTGGCAGCAAGGGGCCATGAATCGAGGCGTTGACGATCAGCCCTGGTCGTTCATGGTCGGGATTGCGCAGTACCAGGGTGAAGAAACTGGCCTCGAAACGTTGACGCAAGGTTCCCAGCAGGCCGGACCAGGGGGTGGACTCCAGCGGACCGTGGTAGACGAGCGCAAGCAAGCTGCTGAGCTCTGCGGATGAAATGTCCGTGTCGGGGGGGAGGTCCTTGCAGACCGGAAAAGGAACGGTCATGTATGCGCCTCGCTACTGCTTGTTTTTGTCGCTGGAGTATCGATCGCACCCATACAGGGAAAATCGTCCGTTTGGCTCAGGCGGGTTGATGCGGGGCGTGATAGGCGCAGCGGATACACCGACGCCAGCCGGTGCAGCGCTGCGCCCATTGGCCGTTACAGTGCCAGCAGCGCCTCGACGATACGTTCGGCGGCGGCCTCGGCCGACTCGCTCCGGGTGTCGATATGAATATCCGGCGCTACGGGTACCTCATAAGGTGAGTCGATCCCGGTGAAGTTTTTCAACTCACCGCGCCGGGCTTTCTGGTAGAGGCCTTTGGGGTCGCGCTGTTCGGCCAGAGCCAGTGGCGCATCAACGAATATTTCAAGGAAGTTGCCGTCACCCGCCAGGCCACGTGCCATGTCACGCTCGGCACGGAAAGGCGAAATGAACGACACCAAAGTGATCAAGCCGGCATCGAGCATCAGTTTTGCCACTTCCGAAACCCGGCGGATATTCTCTACCCGATCGACTTCAGTGAAGCCCAGGTCGCGATTCAGGCCATGGCGCACATTGTCGCCATCGAGCAGGTAAGTATGTCGCCCAAGGGCATGCAGCTTGCGCTCCACCAGATTGGCGATGGTCGACTTGCCTGCACCGGACAACCCGGTGAACCACAGGATACGCGGCGACTGGCCCTTTAGCGTCGCATGGGCTTCACGGTTGACGTCGATGGCCTGCCAGTGCACGTTCTGCGCGCGGCGCAAGGCAAAGTGCAGCATGCCGGCGCCCACCGTACGGTTGCTTAAACGGTCGATGACGATGAAGCCGCCCGTATCGCGGTTGTCGGTATAGGCATCGAAGGCGATCGGCCGGTCCAGGTGCAGGTTGCACACGCCGATACCGTTCAGTTCCAGGGTTTTGGCCGCGAGATGCTCCAGGCTGTTCACATCAATCCGGTGCTTGAGGTTGGCACAGCTCATGCTGACGGTCCGGCAACCGATCTTCATCAAGTAAGGACGCCCGGGCAACATCGGTTCTTCGTCCATCCACACCAGAGTCGCCTCGAACTGGTCGGCCACTGCCGGTGGTGCGTCGGCCAGAGCAATCAAGTCGCCACGGCTGATATCGATGTCATCCTTGAGAACAAGGGTGACAGCCTGATTGCACAGGGCTTGTTGCTGTTCCCCGGCGCTACCGAAGATCCCGGTGACCTCACTCTGTTGCCCTGATGGCAGCACCCGAATGCGATCACCCACGTTGACGCTGCCTGCGACTACGTTGCCGCAGTAGCCACGAAAATCCAGATTGGGCCGGTTTACCCACTGTACGGGCAGGCGAAACGCTGCCTCGACTTGCCGAGCCTGCTCCAGAGGGACGTTCTCCAAATGCTGGAGCAGGGTCGGTCCCTGATACCAGGGGGTGTTCGCACTGGCCTCGAGCATATTGTCGCCACGTAGCGCAGAGAGCGGAATGCACTGAATGTCATGCAGGCCGATCTGCGCAGCGAACGCGCGATAGTCGGTTTCAATGCGTTCGAACACCGCTTGTGAAAAGCCCACCAGGTCCAGCTTGTTGATGGCGACAACGACCTTGCGAATGCCCAGCAGGGACACCAGATAACTGTGTCGACGGGTCTGGGTCAACAGGCCCTGGCGAGCATCGATGAGGATCACCGCGAGGTCCGCGGTCGAGGCGCCAGTGACCATGTTGCGCGTGTACTGTTCGTGGCCGGGGGTGTCGGCGACAATGAACTTGCGCTTGTCGGTGGCGAAGAAACGATAGGCCACATCGATAGTGATGCCTTGCTCGCGCTCTGCGCTCAAGCCGTCGACCAGCAGGGCGAAATCCAGTTCGTCGCCTTGGGTGCCGAGTTTTTTCGAGTCGACTTCGAGCTGACCCAGTTGGTCCTCGAACAGTGCCTTGGACTCATAAAGCAGGCGACCGATCAGTGTGCTTTTGCCATCGTCGACGCTGCCACAGGTGATGAAGCGCAGCAGTTGCTTGCTCTGTTGCTGTTCCAGGTAAGGCGTCAGGTCGCCATTGAAGGTGTCGGTCAGAACGTTCATCAGAAATACCCCTCTTGCTTTTTTTTCTCCATGGAACCGGCCGAGTCGCTGTCGATCAGCCGGCCCTGGCGTTCCGAGGTGCGGCTTACCAGCATTTCGCTGATGATCGCCGGCAGGTTGTCGGCGTCGCTTTCGATGGCGCCGGTCAGCGGATAGCAGCCAAGCGTTCGGAAGCGCACCTTGCGCATTTGCGGGGTTTCTCCCGGCAGCAGCGGCAAGCGCTCGTCGTCGACCATGATCAGCGTGCCTTCACGGCTCACCACTGGACGCTCCTTGGCGAAGTACAGCGGCACGATGGGGATCTGTTCGAGGTAGATGTATTGCCAGATATCCAGCTCGGTCCAGTTCGACAACGGGAATACCCGCAGGCTTTCGCCCTTGCGCTTGCGAGTGTTGTACAAACGCCAGAGTTCGGGGCGCTGCTGTTTGGGGTCCCAGCGATGTTGCCCGGAGCGCAACGAGAACACCCGCTCCTTGGCCCGCGACTTCTCTTCGTCACGACGAGCACCGCCGAAAGCCGCGTCGAAACCATAGTGGTCCAGGGCCTGCTTCAGGCCTTGAGTCTTCCATACGTCAGTGTGCAGGGCCGAGCCGTGGGTGAAAGGATCGATGGCCTTTTCCACGCCTTCGGGGTTGATGTGCACCAGCAGTTCAAGCCCCAGGCGTTCCACGGTCTGGTMGCGGAAAGCGATCATTTCGCGAAACTTCCAGGTGGTGTCCACGTGCAGCAAGGGGAAGGGCGGTTTGCCCGGGGCGAACGCTTTCATCGCCAGGTGCAGCATGACGGCGCTGTCCTTGCCGATGGAGTACAGCATCACAGGGTTTTCACACTCGGCTATCACTTCACGGATGATCTGAATGCTTTCCGCTTCCAGCCATTGCAGATGAGTCAACATCGAATACCTCCTCGAGTTCTGCCGGGTTCGGCTCCGGCTGAACTCCACGGTAGGTAAAGCACCACCGGCGCATCTTCGTCTGCTCGGACGAGGATGCGCCGGCAGATGAAGGTCACGCGGCGGACGCGTACAGCGACTCGGCATGGATCTTGAGCGCGCGGGCAACGGCATCGAAGCCCTGTTGCACCCAGACGCCATGATCGGTCATGACCTGGTCGGCGGTGGGGCCGAGGAACTGGTCGGTGGTGTGGTAGCGGCAACTGGCCGTGCCGGTGCGCTCGATGTGCTGCTCGCGACGGGCAGCGTCGGGATTGTCGGCGTTGGCATACATCTCCCAGGCGAGTAACCGGTGGGGTTCGAAGCCCACCAGGTACTCGATCACGTGCAGCAGTTCACCTGGCCGCCCCGGATTGGGCAGGAACAGGTTGACCCGCTCGCCGAGCACCAGGCTCGACTCGACCTTGACCGTGTAGGGGTTCCACTGCGGGTAGGCGGGCAGGTCGATGAGGATCGCCCAGACCAGTTCGGCCGGGGCGGCGATGTCTACGGTCAGCGAACGGACCAGGTTTTTTTCTGCGCTCATGGTTGGCTCCTGTGAGGATGACTGCGCGCCACGGGCCGTGGCGCCAGTGAGCCCTGGGCTCAGGCGCGATCCTCACCGCTTGTACCCGGTGGCTCCTCGTCCGCCTGGACTAGATCGGGTGCTTAGTCCGCACGGACGAAGAACCGTTGCCGGGCTTCTCCCTAAGGTCGTGTACAGCGGCGGGCCCTCCGCCGGCAGAGGAGACTGACATGGCTACAGACACCCCCCAACAGGAAGTCATCAGCGGTGAGACCTGGACCCGGTTTTGCGAGCAGTTGCGCCGCAGCGGCAATCAGATACTGCGTGCCGAAGCCCCGGCCGACGAGCAGACCCGCGCCGAAGGCTTTCGCTACCTCACCCGCTTGTTGCGCATCGCCCTGGATATGCACCTGGAATTCGCCGACCCCGACTTCCCCGGCTTCATCACCCCCTCCCACGAAACCGCCAAGATTGGCGCCGACAACCCCGACAACCTGTACCGCTATGCGCGACTGAACGGCGAGCACGAATACCGGGTAAGCGGCCAGCGCGGCAGTGTCGCCTACCTGAGCTTCGGCTCGCAGAAGGGGGGTTACGAGACTGACGGCAAGATGATCCAGACCGGTTTTATCGACGCCGGGCAACTGCAGCTGGATGCCGAGGGCAATTTCGAGATCATCCTCAGCCAGCGCCCGCCGGCCAGCGGCAACTGGCTGCCTCTTGAGCCGCAGAGCAACGCGCTGATCGTGCGCCAGACCTTTCTCGATCGCAGCAGCGAACAGCCGGCGCAGCTGCGCATCGAGCGCCTGCTGGCCAGCCAGGCACCCGCGCCGCTGGATGCCGCGCGTCTGCAGCAAAGCCTGCAGCGGGTCGGCAGTTTCGTCGAGAACACCGCGCGCCTGTTCGCCGATTGGGCTCAGGGTTACCAGCAGCACAGCAACCAGCTGCCGCCTGCCGACCAGGCGCTGTGCCAGGCCGTGGGTGGCGACCCCAACATCTTCTACTACCACTCCTGCTGGGCGCTGGCTGACGACGAAGCGCTGCTGATCGAGGTTGCCCAAGTGCCGGCCTGCGACTTCTGGAACCTGCAGATCAACAACTACTGGATGGAGTCGCTCGACTACCGCTACCACCGCATCTGCCTTAACAAGCATTCGGCGCAGCTTGCGGCGGACGGCAGCCTGCGCATGGTCCTCAGCCACCGTGACCCGGGCCTGGCCAACTGGCTGGAAACCGCCGGCCATCCCCACGGCACCCTGTGCCTGCGCTGGGTCGGCGCCAGGCAACCGGTTCACCCGACCACCCGCGTGGTCAAACTCAATGACCTCAAGGAGCTGGCAGTATGAGCGGCAACGATTTTTCTCCGGACCTGCTGCTGGCCGAGGCCAGTGCTCGCGCAGGTGGCCTTGACGATTTCGGCCCGGGTGATTTCCGCCAGGGCCTGCAGGTACTGGCGCAGGCCCTGGAACAGGAAGCGCGGTTATCGTCCCAGGGGCGTGCGCTGTTGCGCGAGAAGCTGCTGGCGCAACTGGTCAACCGCCTGGTGATCGAAGATCACTGTCGACGCTTCCCGGAAATCCTCGAACTGGAAATCAACGACCCGTTGGTGATCGTCGGCCTGCCACGCACCGGCACCACACTGTTGCAACGCACCCTGGCGGTGGACCCGCAGTTCAGCAAGGCGCAGTGGTGGGAAACCCGTTACCCGGCGCCGCTTAACGGGGAGACCCTGGAGCAGCCGTTGCAGCGCCTCGGCCGGGCACGCGCCGAAGTGGCGGCGATGATCGAGTTCCTTCCGCAGTTGCTGGCCATCCACCCACTGGACGCCGAGCAGCCCGACGAAGAGTTCATGTTGATGGAGCACTCGTTCCTCTGCGCCATGGACTCCTACGTCAACGTCCCCGGCTACACCGCCTGGCTCGACCGTCAGGACCAGACCCAGGTCTACCGTTACCTCAAGCGTACCTTGCAGTTCCTGCAATGGCAGCAGGCACGCCGTGGCATCGCCCCTGGCCGGCGCTGGTTGCTCAAGAGCCCGCAGCACCTGCATACCCTTGAGCTGTTGTTCGAAGTGTTCCCCGGGGCGCAGGTGGTGCTCACCCACCGCGAACCGGCCAGGACCATTCCCTCGCTGGCCAGCTTCATCCATACCCTGTGGCAGCTGTACAGCGACGAGGCCGATGCCGAAGCCGTCGGCGAGCAGTGGAACCGGCGCATGGCTCGGGCCTTGCGCCATGCCATGGCGGTGCGCGAGGGCATGCCGGCCGAGCGCTTTCTCGATGTGCGGTTCGAAGACACCCTGGCCGCACCCCAGGCAGTGGTCGAGCGCATCTATCGCTTCGCCGGCCTTGAATGCACGCCAAAGGTTCAGGCAGCCATGGGGCAATGGTTGTCCGCCAACGGCCGGGAAAAACGCGCGGCCCATCACTACAGCCCTGACCAGTTCGGCCTCAGCGACGCACTGTTGCAACGTGACTACGCCGAGTACCGCGCCCGGCATCTGGGCGCCTGAGCCTGTCCCTTAACAAGAAGAGGATTCATCCCATGCTGCTTGAAGACAAAGTCGTGATGGTCTCGGGCGTCGGCCTCCGGCTGGGTATCAAACTGGCCCTGGCGGGCGCATGCGCAGTGATGAGGAGTGCGCCCGCGCTGCGTTGTTTCTGGCTTCGGACTACGCCAGTGCAATCCATGGCGCGCAACTCGATGCCAACGGCGGCGAAGTCATGTACTGAGGAGGGCAGATGAACACAATCGATCACTGCGCCTTCAACGGCGATGCCGACGGTCTCTGCGCCCTGCAGCAGTTGCGCCTGGCCGGCGAACTGGATCCGCAGGTGCGCCTGGTCAGCGGGGTCAAGCGCGACATCGAACTGTTGCGCCGGGTCCAGGCCGGGCCCGGCGAGCGGGTCACGGTGCTGGACGTGGCCCACGAGCAGAACCGCGAGGCCACCCGGCGCCTGCTCGACGCCGGCGCCCGGGTACGCTACTTCGACCACCACTTTGCCGGCGAACTGCCACGGCACCCGGCATTCGAGTCCTTCATCGACACTGCCGCCCAGGTGTGTACCAGCCTGCTGGTCAACACCTGGCTGGACGGGCGTCATCATCGCTGGGCGGTGGCCGCCGCCTTTGGTGACGGCCTGGCTGGCCCGGCGCGGGCGCTGGCGGCGCAGCATGGTCTGGCCAACGATGAGGTGAAGGCCCTGGAGGAACTGGGACTGCTGCTCAACTACAACGCCTATGGCGATAGCCTGTCGGACTTGCATTTCGAGCCGCTGGCGCTGGCCGCCGAGCTGCTGCCTTACCACGACCCGCGGGATTTCATCCGCCACAGCACAAGCTTCAACACCCTGCGCATCGGCCACGCCGCCGACATGGCCGCTGCCGCCGGCCTTGAACCCTGGCACGAAGGCCGGGGTGCGCGGCTGTACCGCCTGCCCGCGCAACCCTGGGCGCGGCGGGTCAGTGGTGTGTTGGCCAACCAGCTGGCGGCCGGCTCACCGCGCAAGGCGATCGGCTTGCTCAGCGCCAGGGCGGACGGCGACTGGTCGTTTAGCCTGCGGGTACCGGAAGAGGCCGGATTGGCGGCGGATGCCTTCTGCCGGCAGTTTCCAACGGGGGGAGGGCGCAAGCGTGCTGCCGGGATCAACCGTCTGGCCGACGCGCAATTGAAGGAAGTCGCCGCACGCCTGCTCGATTGCTATCGCTGAGCAAAGAGCAACGCCCGGACCTGTTCGGTCGGGGCGTTGCTTACCACCAGGAGTCAGCGGAGCAGGCGCCTGAAACGCTCGATCCAATATAGCTTGAATGTAGTCTTATATTCCATAAAGGAAGTACAAACTATTTTTATAGTGCGTTTTAATCTATTCAGTATTTTGAATCGATTGGAGCACTTGTCTGTGAAAACTAAGGCGCTTTTACCTTTTGGCTTGGCATTGCTGGCTACATGTTCGACGGCTTTCGCGGGCTCCACTCTGGATCGCGTAACCAGGAGCGGGGAGCTGACCGGCGTTCTGATGGAAAGCTATCCGCCATTCTCCTTTCTCAATGAACAGAACCAACTGGACGGCTTTGACGTCGATGTCGCCAAGGCCGTTGCGCAACGGCTAGGGGTGAAGCTGAAGCTGCAAACACCGTCTTGGGATGTCATCGCTGCCGGACACTGGAACGGACGATATGACATCTGCGTCTGCTCGATGACCCCGAGCAAGGCACGGGCCGAAGTGTTCGACTTCCCGGTGGAGTATTACCAGTCCCCGGCTGTGATTGTGGTGAATGCCAATGACAAGAACATTGTCACGGGCAAGGATCTGTCAGGTAAAAAAGTCGGTGTGATCAGTGCGTCGACCTATGAAGCCTATTTGAACAAGGATCTGGTGATTGAGGGCGCCGAGGACAAGCCGTTGAGTTATCCATTCGAAAGCGTCCAGGTCGCGCCATACGACAACGAAACGGTAGCCTTCCAGGATCTGGCCCTGGGCACGGGCGTGCGCCTGGATGCCATGGTCACCAATCTCATCACTGCTCGCGAACGCATCGCCCAGGATCCCCGCTTTAAAATTGCTGGCGACACGCTGTATGCAGAACCCAACGTGGTAGCGATCGAAAAGGGCGATCCGCAATGGAATGCCAAAGTCACTGAGGTCGTCACCCAGCTCAAGGCCGACGGCACATTAAGCGAAATTTCACAGAAGTGGATCGGTGCCGATATCAGCCAATGACAGCCCTCAATCCACACCCGGCCAAGGCGGCTGTCGCCCCCGAAACCGAGACGCGTCGTTTCAGTCAGCTACCTGGTTTTCGCACTCGCCTGTATTTGACCTGGACAGTGTTGTTCGGCCTGTGCGTCATGTTTTTCATGAGCTTCGATCTGAAGTTCTCGATCATTCTGGAGAAGTTGCCCAATCTGGTCGGTCTGCATTTGGGGCCTGACGGTTTCTTGCAAGGCGCCGCACTGACGCTGTTTTTGTGCTTCTGTTCGATCTGGCTTTCGTTGCTCCTTGGCTTCGTGACGGCACTGGCGCGCCTGTCCCGCAGTGCAGTGGCATTCGGTGTTGCCAGTTTCTATGCGTCCTTTTTTCGCGGTACTCCACTGTTGATTCAAATTCTGCTGATCTACCTGGGTCTGCCGCAGCTGGGGGTAGTTCCTGGCGCCATCAGTGCGGGGATCATTGCGCTCTCGCTCAATTATGGTGCCTATCTCAGCGAGATTTTTCGTGCCGGCATCATGGCTGTAGCACCCGGACAGCGCGAAGCGGCGATGGCGCTGGGTCTGAGGCCTGCGGCAACGTTTCTGCACATCGTCCTGCCGCAAGCCATGCGCACGATCATTCCCCCGACAACCAGTCAGTTCATTTCAATGCTCAAGGACTCATCGTTGATATCGGTGATGGGCGTTTGGGAGGTGATGTTTCTGGCGCAGTCGTACGGTCGCTCGTCCTACCGCTACATCGAAATGCTCACCACCGCAGCCGTTATCTATTGGCTCCTTTCCATTGGACTGGAGTTGATACAGAACCGCCTTGAACGCCACTACGGCAAAGGTTTCAAGAATCAGCGCTGACCCGCCCGTTCAATGACTTTTTACAGGTACTACGATGTCCGATCCAAAACCTCTGTTGTTTGCGTTATACGAGCAAGCCAGTGTTGGCTGTGGCGGCGCACCAAGCCTCTGGACGCACCCGGCTGACGAGCGACTGACCATCAACTCGCTGGGCTACTGGTCGAACCTGGCACGCATCGCCGACCAGGCCCATCTCGACATGCTGTTTTTTGGTGATGTGCTGGGTTTCTACGATGTGTTTCGCGGTAATGCCGACGCGGCGATGAAGTGGGCGGTGGAAGCACCGGCCAACGATCCGTTGATGATCATCCCGGCATTGGCTGCGGTGACGGAAAACCTGGCCTTCGGCGTCACTGTCACCACCAGTTATGAACATCCTTTCACCCACGCCCGGCGCTTCAGCACGCTGGATCACCTGACCAATGGCCGGGTCGGGTGGAACATCGTTACCTCCTACCTGAGCAGTGCCGCTCGCAACTTCGGCCTGGAACAGATGATCAGGCACGATGATCGCTATGAACGCGCAGAAGAATTTCTCGATGTGGTTTACAAACTCTGGGAAGGCAGCTGGGCAAATGACGCTGTGGTTGCCGACAAGTCTCGCCAGGTCTATGCCAAGGGCGATCGCGTGCGACCGATCAATCATGTTGGCGAGCATTACCGGGTGGCCGGGCCGCATTTGACGTCCCCGTCACCGCAACGCACACCGTTGCTGATCCAGGCCGGTTGGTCGGGCCGTGGTCGCGAGTTTGCGGCCAAGCACGCCGAACTGATTTTCATCGCCAAGTCCAACCCGCTGGAGATTCGCCAGGGACTGGAAGATATATGGACGCAGGCCAGGGCACGGGGGCGTCACGCCGGGGATGTTAAATCACTGACGGTCCTGCGCATCGTTACGGCCAGGACCGAGATCGAAGCCCAACGCAAATATGACGAACTGCAAAGCAACTATCACTTGCAGGCGCAACTGGTGAGTTATGCCGGTGATACCGGTATCGACATCAGCCGCTACGCGGACAGCGACGCGTTGTCTACTCACACTGAAGGCATGACCTCCTATGTGATGCGTCCCGATGGCAGTGGCAAGCCCTTGACCGCCGGTGATGTCAAACAGCGCTTTGCCAACATCACTCGGGGCAGTGATCTGATTCTGGTGGGAACGCCGCAACAAGTGGC
>NZ_JBFREX010000065.1:0-24919 GCF_052114525.1 Pseudomonas sp. KB_15
ACGTCAGGCAGGCCGCGTCAGCTGGACTCACGACTGCTTCGCAGCCGAACGCAGCCTCGCGGGCTCGGCAGCTGCTACAAAGGGGGGCGCGGCTGAAACTGACTGGCATTAGGCGTCAGGCCTGAGATCAGGCCTGACGTGGTAGGGAGTATTACTCAGTGACGGTAGGAATCTTGCGCGGTGCCATGAAGTACATCCAGGTCAGCGCGATGAAGTACATCGCCGGAATCAGGGTGAACAGCACGGTGTAATTGTTGTTGGTGACGGTCAGGATGTGGCCGACCAACTGGGTCATGAACATCCCGCCAATCGCCGCACACATGCCGCCGAAGCCGAACACCGTGCTCATCATGTGCTTGGGCGTGTAGTCCATCACCAGGCTCCAGATGTTCGCGGTCCAGGCCTGGTGCGCGCCGATGGCCAGGGAGATGGCGAACACTGCGACCCACAGATTGCTGGAGCCGGCGGCCATGATCACGCCGATGATGCAGCAGGCGAACAGCAGCATTGACATCAACCGCGCCTTGATCGGGTTGATCCCGCGACCGATCAGGAACGAGGAGAGGATGCCGCCGCCGATACTGCCGAAGTCGGCGGTGAGGTAGATGATGATCAGCGGGATACCCATCTGGGTCACGTTGATGCCCAGGTTGTATTGCTGGTTGAGGAACGGCGGCAGCCAGTACAGGTAGAACCAGAACACCGGCGCGGTCATCGAGTAGGCGAGGGCGAAGGCCCAGGTGCCACGCATGCGCAGGATTTTCGAGAACGGTACGCGGGTTTGTTCCGGTTCGACTTCGTGCTGGATGTAGTCCAGTTCCGACTGTTTGACGCTTGGGTGATCCTCCGGGTTGAAGTACTTCAGCCCCCAGAACAGCAGCCAGACTCCGCCCAGTGCCGACATGCACAGGAACGCGGCTTGCCAGCCCCAGACGTGCAGGATCAGTGGCAGCAGCATCGGCGTGAACATCGCGCCGACGTTGGTGCCGGCGTTGAAAATGCCGGTGGCTACGGCACGCTCGCCGGCCGGAAACCACAGCCGTGTGGTTTTCACGCAAGCCGGGTAGTTGGCCGCTTCGGTCAGGCCGAGGATGAAGCGACAGACCATGAAGCCGACCGCCGAAGTGGCCAGGCCGTGGGCGCCGGTCGCCAGACTCCAGAGCAGCACCGCGCAGAAGAACACGCGCTTGACACCGACCCGGTCGATCAATCGGCCTTGCAACACGAAACCGATCGCGTAACCGACCTGGAACCAGAAGTTGATGTTGGCGTAGTCCATCGCCGTCCAGCTCATTTCCTTGGCCAGGATTGGCTGCATCACGCCGAGGGCGGCGCGGTCGATGTAGTTCAGGGTGGTGGCAAAAAACACGAGCGCCAGCATGCCCCAACGGGTTTTGCCGACCGCCATGGCGCCGCGGATTTTGTCGCCGATGCCACCGGCAGTGATGTTCATGGCCGGAGCCATGCGTGAGCTTTGGGAAGGAATCATGTGTACCACCCGTTTTTTGAATTTGTTATTTGGTGTTTTGGACATCGCGGCCGGTGCTGCGTGTCCGGACTTAATGTGAGGACGATGTTGGGCAGTGGACAAAAAATCGTCAATTCGCCAACCACCATTGTGTTCGATAATCGAACACAAAACTAACTGGGTAGTACACTTTAAATTGCTCAATGGGCAACCCGGCTCAATAATCCGCTCACTCTTTTAAAAGCGGCGCAAATTCCCTGTAGCCGAAGCCTCCACCGGGAGCCTAAATATGCAGCGTTCCATTGCCACCGTGTCTTTGAGCGGTACCCTGCCGGAAAAACTCGAGGCCATTGCCGCCGCCGGATTCGACGGCGTCGAGATATTCGAGAACGACCTTCTCTACTACGACGGCAGCCCGCGGGAAATTAAACAGATGTGCGCCGATCTCGGGATCGCCATCACCCTGTTTCAACCGTTCCGCGATTTCGAGGGCTGTCGGCGTGATCGTCTGCCGCGCAATCTGGAACGCGCCGAGCGCAAGTTCGACCTGATGCAGGAGCTGGGCACCGACCTGGTGCTGGTGTGCAGCAACGCCTCGGCCGAGTCCATCGGTGATGAACAGATTCTGGTCGACGACTTGCGGCTGCTGGCTGAGCATGCCGGGGCACGCGGCCTGCGCATCGGTTACGAAGCACTGGCCTGGGGGCGGCATGTGAACACCTGGCAACAGGTGTGGAACATCGTGCGTCAGGCCGATCACCCAAGCCTTGGCGTGTTGCTGGACAGCTTTCACACCTTGTCGCTCAAGGGCGATCCAGGTGCTATCGCCGAGATTCCCGGCGACAAGATTTTCTTCGTGCAAATGGCCGACGCGCCGATCCTGGCCATGGACGTGCTGGAGTGGAGCCGGCATTTTCGCTGCTTCCCGGGCCAGGGTGAATTCGACTTGCCGGGGTTCCTCGCACCGATCATCAAGAGCGGGTACACCGGGCCATTGTCGCTGGAAATCTTCAACGATGGCTTCCGCGCCGCCCCGCCACGAGCCAACGCCGCCGACGGCTTGCGCTCGTTGTTGTACCTTGAAGAGAAAACCCGCGAGCGTCTGGCGCAGCAAGACAAGCCTGCGGCCAACCCCGGGATTCTGTTCGAAACACCCAAGGCCAGCGAGTACAACGGCATCGAGTTTCTGGAGTTTGCCGTGGACGAAAGCCTCGGCGCCAAGCTCTCCCATTGGCTGGAACGACTGGGGTTCGTCAAGGCCGGGCAGCATCGCTCCAAGAGTGTCAGCCTGCTGCGCCAGGGCGATATCAACCTGATCCTCAACTCAGAACCTTACTCCTTCGGCCACAGCTTTTTCGAAGCCCACGGTCCTTCGTTGTGCGCGACCGCCGTGCGGGTCAAGGACAGCGCGAGCGCATTGGCCCGAGCCGTGGCCTACAAGGGCCAGCCCTATCGCGGACTGGTCGGCCCCAACGAATTGGAGCTGGCGGCGGTGCGTGCACCGGATGGCAGCCTGATTTATCTGGTGGATCAGCACGCCGACGTTTATGGCACTGACTTCAATCTGTACCCGCAAGCGCCGGTCAGCGGCGGCCTCAAACGCATCGACCACATGGCCATGGCACTACCGGCCGACAGCCTCGACAGCTGGGTGCTGTTCTATAAGAGCCTGCTGGATTTCGAGGCGGACGATGAAGTCGTGCTGCCGGATCCTTATGGTCTGGTGAAGAGCCGTGCCTTGCGCAGTCGCGACAGTTCGATCCGCCTGCCGCTGAACATTTCCGAGAACCGTAACACTGCGATCTCACACGCTCTGTCGAGTTATCGCGGCTCCGGTGTGCATCACATCGCGTTTGATTGTGATGACATCTTTGCCCAGGTCAGCCGTGCAAAAGAGGCGGGCGTGCCGCTGCTGGATATCCCGCTCAACTACTACGATGACCTGGCGGCGCGGTTCGATTTCGACGACGAGTTCCTCAGCGAACTGGCCTACTACAACGTGTTGTACGACCGCGACGCCCAGGGCGGTGAACTGTTTCATGTGTACACCGAGCCGTTCGAGGGGCGATTCTTCTTTGAGATCATCCAGCGTAAAAACGCTTATGCCGGCTACGGCGCGGCCAACGTCGCGGTGCGGCTGGCGGCCATGGCCAAATCCCGTAGCGGCGCATTGCGCCAGGCGAAGTTGTAGGAAATTCGTAAACGCGGGATTAAACGTGGGCCGCGCGGCTTCCTTCACTGTGGCGCGCAGCCCATAATCGCCAACCTGTGCAGTGATGGCCGTGAGCCCGCAATGACAATGACCTCAGAACTCCCCGCAGCCTCCGTAGAACCGGGTGTCGAGCCGCGCAAGAGTCGCAAGAACAATCCGGAAAAGACCCGCGAGAACATCCTGCAGGAGGCGATCGTCGAATTCGTCCAACAGGGGCTTTCCGGTGCTCGCGTCGATGCCATCGCCGAGCGCATCCACACCTCCAAGCGCATGATCTATTACTACTTCGGCAGTAAGGAGCAGCTCTACGTCGAGGTCCTGGAGAAGCTTTACGGCGATATCCGCAGCACCGAAAGCCGCCTGCACCTGACCGAACTGGCGCCGGTGGAAGCGATTCGGCGGATGGTTGAGTTCACCTTCGATCACCATGATCGCAACGTCGATTTCGTGCGCATCGTCAGTATCGAAAACATCCACAACGCCGAGTATGTGAAGCGTTCCGAGGCGATCAGGGCGATGAACAACACCGTTCTCGATTCCCTCGATGTGATTTTGCGTCGTGGCGTAGAAGAGGGTGTCTTCCGCGCCGGCCTGGTGCCGCTGGATGTGCATCTGCTGATCAGTTCGTTCTGCTTTTATCGCGTCTCGAACCGCCATACCGTAGGTGAGATTTTCCAGATCGACTTGCCGGATGAGTGCATCAAGCAGCGTCATCGCGAGATGATTTGCGAGGCGGTTCTGCGGTACCTGCAGGCGTGATTCAGCTGTGTGAATCGCCTTTGTGAGCCAGCCTGCTGGCGATAGCGATCTGCACGATCGCCATCGCCAGCAGGCTGGCTTCTACAAGTTGCGTCAGTCATTCATGCTCTGGAAATGCTCAAGCATTCGCTGGGCATCCGGTACCACGCCGCTGAACAATTCGAACGCCTTCACCGCCTGAAACACCGCCATGTTGCCGCCGTCCAGCGTCTGGCAACCGAGGGCGCGGGCGTTGCGCAGCAGTTCGGTTTCCAGCGGGAAGTAAACGATCTCCGCCACCCACAATTCGGCCCGCAGCAGCTCGACCGGCACCGGCATGCCTGGCAGTTTTTTCATGCCCATCGGCGTAGTGTTCACCAGGCCGTCAGCCTGGGCCATGGCGCTCGGCAGGTCATACCCGGCCACGGCCCGACCGGCGTTGAAATGCTGATTGAGATTGTCGGCCAGATCCTGGGCGCGGCGGATGTCCACGTCAAAAATGTTCAGCTGTTGTACGCCTTCGCTCAACAACGCGTGGGCCACCGCCGCACCTGCGCCACCGGCCCCCATCTGTACGACACGTTCAACGGCAACGCCCTTCAAGCCCCGGCGAAAACCCTCGGCAAAGCCCAGGCAGTCGGTGTTGTGGCCGATGCGTTTGCCGTCCTTGAGCACCACCGTGTTGACCGCGCCGATACCGCGGGCCTCCGGCGAGAGTTCGTCGAGCAGCGGGATGATCGCCTGCTTGCATGGAAAGGTGATGTTCAGCCCGGTGAAGTTCATCCGTTCGGCAGCCATCAGCAGGTCGGGCAGGGCGTTGCTGTCGAGTTTCAACTGATCAAGATCTATCAGGCGATAGAGGTAGCGCAGCCCCTGGGAATCGCCTTCATGCTCGTGCAAGGCCGGTGTGCGGGAAGCCTGGATGCCGGCACCGATCAGCCCGGCCAGTATCACGTGGTTCTGAGTCACAGCGATTACCCCTTCAAACGATGACTGAAGTGTTCCAGCGCCAGGCGATAGCCGTGACTGCCAAAGCCAGCCATCACCGCCGTCGCAATGGCGGATACGAACGAGTGGTGGCGAAAGGGCTCGCGGGCATGCACGTTGGACAGATGGACTTCAATCACCGGCAGTTCGCTGGCGACCAGGGCGTCGCGGATGGCGACCGAGGTGTGAGTCCATGCAGCAGGATTGATGACGATCCCGGTGCAGCGACCGCGGGCGGCGTGAATCCAGTCGAGCAGTTCGCCTTCATGGTTGGTCTGGCGAAACTCCACTGCCAGGCCGAACTCTTCGGCGGCACGTGCGCACATGGTCGAAATATCTGCCAGGGTTTCGTGGCCGTAAGTCGCGGGTTCACGGGTGCCGAGCAGGTTCAGGTTCGGGCCGTTGAGCACCAGAACGATAGGGGACATCGGAATCTCTCCACTTATTATTTTTGGAATCGGCCGAGTGTTTCAGCCTGTGGAGATAAATTGTACTAACTGGTTAATTTGGTCAATTGATGTGAAGACATGCTGGCTGTTTGTGGGCGGTGATCGGACAATTTCGCAGGTCAGCGCGGCAGGTGCTCCACGAGGAAATCGATAAACGCCCTCAATCGCAACGGCACATGTCGACTTTGCGGGTACAGCAAGGTAAACGGCCGCGAGCGCCCGCCATAGGGCTTGAGCACTTCCACCAGCGAGCCGTCGGCCAGTTCCTTTTCCACGATAAAACGATAGGTCTGAAACAACCCCGCCCCGTGTTTGGCCAAGGTGACACCGCCCAGTACATCATCGGAACAACTGAGGTTGCCCTCGGCCAGAATCTCCCGGGGCACGCCTTCATCGTTGAACAACCAGGCAATGCGCCGGCCGCTGCTGGGCAATTCGTACTGAATGCATTCGTGCTGTTCGAGGTCGTCGAGGGTCTGCGGAGTGCCGGCCCGTTTCAGGTAATCAGGGCTGGCGATCATCACCAGGGCGGCATCTTCCAACTGGCGGGCGATCAGGCCGGAATCCGGGATGGCTCGCACGCGAATCGCCATGTCGTAGCCTTCGCCGACGAAATCGATGTTGCGATTGCTGATATGCGACTCGACCTTTACCGCCGGATAGCGCGCGCGGAACCCGGGCAACAGCGGCAGGATTCGATGATGCGCGTAGGTGGTCGGAATACTGATGCGCAGAGTACCGGACGGCACTTGCTGCTGGCCCATCACCTCGCGCTGAGCCTCGACCAGTTGCGCCAGGGCCTGGCGACATTCTTCGTAATAACGGCGACCACTGTCAGTGAGCTTCACGCTACGCGTGGTGCGCGCGAACAGGCGCACGCCCAGGCGTTCTTCCATACGCGACACCGATCGGCTCACGGCAGCGGGCGTGACACCTGCCACCAGCGCCGCGGCAGTAAAACTGCCAGCCTCGGCGGCCAGGCAAAACAGCTCAATGCTGCCCAACTGAAGATCGTCGAATTGTCGCTGCATGATTGATTACACCGGGGATCAAATGAAGAAACTGGATCAGTATTTATCAGGTGCCCGCGCTGTAAAGAAAGGATTTCTTACCAAATCGCGTGGCGTTCCGCAGGTCCGGGAATTACCAGGACGCTAGCCTGATGACGGAAGAAATGATTCGGCTGCCAATGCCAGTGGTCGGTTTTTCCAGGGAGTGTCGGGTCCTCGGATCCATTAACCTAACGGATGGGTTAACATGAAGGTATGCAGTTTCAAAGGACTGTCGGTAGTGATCATGTTGCGAGACGAGCATTGTCCGCCTCATGCGCATGTGAACGCGGGTACGTGGAGTGCGAGATTCAGGTTCAGCTTTTGGCATAACGGCGTCGAGCTCTGGGATGTTGTTCCGCTTTCGCGTCGGCCACCGTTGGCGGTGCTTGAGGGTTTGCGCCAGTCGCTCAAAGAACCTGCCCATTTGCGGCGCGCCCGTGGCGTCTGGTGGCGAAAATTGCAAACGGTCTGTCTTGATAATCAACTGTGGGACTGGCAAAGCAACGAAGTCGTTGTGGTGAAAAGGGTTGTCAGCACGACCAATATGATTGAATCGGCTTGCTACGTACCTGAATCGAACAAGACGTTGCTGTCCCTGATCGGTGCACAGGAAAGTGTGGAGATCGAGTTATGAAAACGATAAGAGCCAAGGTTCAGGCCGATAATCCCGTAACGGAAAGCAGCCTGAGCAAAGCCATTGAGCGTGGCGAGTTACGCAGAAAAAACAGCCTGCAAGCGACAGCGGTTACCTACCTGGCTCCCTGTCTGGCCCCCTGTCTGGCAGTGGTCTTCGAAGACGGCAGCGGCGTATTGTTGCCCGTGGCCAACTATCCGGAGTTCGATGATTTTGAGGTCGAGGACTACGCCAGTCTGACTGTCGGCTACGCGGGTACTGCACTGTGCCATGAAGGCAAGGACCTGCATGTATCTATCGCCGGGATGATTTCTGCGAGCAAGCCGCTGATGGCCATGGCGGCCTCGGTCGTCGCTTCGCGCAATGGTCGCCAGAGCAGCGCCGCAAAGTCTGAAGCCGCGCGGGCCAACGGCAGGAAAGGCGGGCGCCCGCGCAAGGTCGATGTTGTCGTGTAAGCGTCCACAAAAAAGCCGTCGTGAAGACGGCTTTTTTGTGCCTGGCAGGCGCCATCAACGGCGGGTCAGCATCACCCCGGATTCCATGTGATGGGTCCACGGGAACTGATCGAACATTGCGCATCGGGTGATGCGGTGGGTGTCGTGCAGTTGGGCGATGTTGGCTGCCAGGGTCTCCGGATTGCAGGAGATGTACAGGATGTTGTCGAAGCGCCGGGTCAGTTCGCAGGTGTCCGGGTCCATGCCGGCGCGGGGCGGGTCGACGAACACACTGCCGAACTCGTAGCTCTTGAGGTCGATGCCGTGCAGGCGGCGGAACGGACGCACTTCATTCAGGGCTTCGGTCAGCTCCTCGGCGGACAAGCGCACCAGGGTGACGTTATCCACTGCGTTTTCGCTGAGATTGCTCAGCGCCGCGTTGACCGAGGTCTTGCTGATTTCGGTGGCCAGCACTTTGCGTACGCGGGTGGCGAGCGGCAGGGTGAAGTTGCCGTTGCCGCAATACAGCTCCAGCAAATCATCGGCGCGATCCCCGAGCGCATCGTACGCCCAGTTGAGCATCTTCTGGTTCACCGTGCCGTTGGGCTGGGTGAACGCGCCTTCCGGCTGGCGGTAGCTGAAGGTGCGGCCGCCGACGTCCAGTTGCTCGACCACGTAATCGTGGCCAATGACTTCGCGCTTGCCCTTGGAGCGGCCAATGATGCTGACGTTCAGGTCCGCGGCCAGTTTCGAAGCCGCGGCGTGCCAGTGCTCGTCCAGCGGGCGGTGATAACACAGGGTGATCATCGCATCGCCGGCCAGGGTGGTCAGGAACTCGACCTGAAACAGCTTGTGGCTCAGGGCGGCGCTGGCTTGCCATGCAGCCTTTAGCTGCGGCATCAACTGGTTGATGCGCAGGCTGGCAATCGGGAACTCTTCGATCAGGATTGGCGTACGTTTGTCTTCCTGGGAAAACATCGCGTAATGACGCTCGCCGGCTTCACGCCACAGGCGGAACTCGGCGCGCAGGCGGAAGTTTTTCAGCGGCGAATCGAAAACGGCTGGCTCGGGCGCATCGAACGGGGCCAGCAGGTCACGCAAGCGCGTGACCTTTTCTTCGAGCTGAACGGCGTAGGCCTGGGAATCAAAAGTCATGCGTTGAACCAACCCAGCTTGATCACGAACAGAATCGACAGGATCACCAGCGCCGGGTTCAGTTCACGGCCACGACCGGACATCAGCTTGATGGCGGTCCAGGAAATGAAACCGAAGGCGATGCCATTGGCGATGGAATAAGTGAACGGCATCGCCAGCGCGGTGATCACCACGGGCGCGGCAACGGTGATGTCGTCCCAGTCTATTTCGGCCAGGCCGGATGTCATCAGCACGGCGACGAACAGCAGGGCCGGTGCAGTAGCGAAGGCTGGAACGCTGGCGGCCAGTGGCGAGAAGAACAGCGCCAGCAGGAACAGGATCGCCACCACGATGGCGGTCAGGCCGGTGCGGCCACCGGCACTCACACCGGCGGCGGATTCGATGTAGCTGGTGGTGGTCGAGGTGCCCAGCAGGGAGCCGGCCATCGCCGCAGTACTGTCGGCGATCAGCGCGCGGCCCATTTTCGGCATGTGGCCGTCTTTGCGCATCAAACCGGCACGCTTGGCCACACCGATCAAAGTGCCGGAGTTATCGAACAGGTCGACGAACAGGAACGCAAAAATCACGCTGACCAGACCGATGTCCAGTGCGCCCTTGATGTCCAGTTGCAGGAAGGTCGGGGCCAGCGATGGTGGCATCGACATCACGCCGCCGAACGGAGTGAAGCCCATCACGATCGAAACGATGGTCACCACCAGAATGCCGATCAGCACTGCACCGCGCACGGCAAGGGCTTCAAGCGCGACGATCAGGGCAAAACCGAGGGTGGCGAGGATCGGAGCCGGTTGTTTCAGGTCGCCGAGGCCGACCATGGTCGCCGGGTTGCTGACCACGATACCGGCGTTGTGCAGTGCGATCAGCGCCAGGAACAGGCCGATGCCGGCAGCGATCGCCGAGCGCAGCGGCAGCGGGATGCTGTTGATGATCCATTCACGGATGCGGAAGATCGACAGCAGGAAGAAGCACACCGCCGAGATGAACACCGCGCCCAGTGCAACTTGCCAGGTGTGGCCCATGTGCAGGACCACGGTATAGGTGAAGAAGGCGTTCAGACCCATGCCTGGCGCGAGGGCGATCGGGTAGTTGGCGATCAGGCCCATGGTCGTGGAGCCGATGGCGGCTGCCAGACAGGTGGCGACGAACACCGCGCCCTTGTCCATGCCGGTCTCGCCGAGGATGCTCGGGTTGACGAACAGAATGTAGGCCATGGCCAAAAAGGTCGTGATGCCCGCCAGAATCTCGGTCCGCACGTTGGTGTTGTGTGCCTTGAGTTGAAACAGCCTTTCCAGCATGTCTGCTCCCCGTGGCGCGCCGGGCGCCGTGAATGTATCGACCTCAACAGCAAAGCACAGGCAGCAGAACGCGCCTGGAAATTACTGTGGGCCGGAAAAAGCCGCGCATCATACCAGTAGCTTGGGAATATGGCTGCTTATGGCGGTGATCGTCGTCGATGTTTTGCGACAAAGCCAAGTGCGCCATACTGCGCGCTGGTTTTTCGGGGTGGAAAGGTACTGCATGAAAAGGCGTCTGGTTAGCGTGTTCGGCGTATTGATGGCGTTGCTTCTCGGGACCCAAACGGTCGTGGCGGCCTCGGCTGCGCCACTGACGCAATTGAAAGTGCTCAAAGTCGCGTCGCCATCCTGTGGCGTTGAAAATATCGACGAAGGGCAAACCCGGACTCGCTGCGATCACAATGGCCCGAACATCACAGTGTACGTGCTGGAAGTGGGTTATGGACGCGAGGCCCATGTCGCCCTGGACGGTTTCGAAGTGAATGGCACCCGCACACCGGTCTGCGCGTTCAAGAACGGCAACCTGACCAGTTGTACGCCTGGCGAGACAACCGTCGGCTATTTGTATGCCCTCGATCTGGCTGGCAAGCAGGAAGGCACACTGACCTTCAGTAATACCTCGATCAATGCGCCCGGCAATACGATGTCGACGCAGCTTTACATCCAGTAGCCACATGTCTCGAACAAGGCGCGGGAAAGCTGACTACGCTTAAAAGATCATTCCGTGGACAGTCCCCGATGACCTTTAGAGCCTTGATAGCCCTCGCCGAGGGCACCGATGACCTGCAAACCGTGACCCTGATCGACGTACTGCGCCGCGCCAAAATAGAAGTGGTGGTGGCCAGTATCGAAGGGCGGCGCATGCTTACCTGCGCCCGCGGCACTCGCCTGACGTCCGATGCGATGCTGGTGGACTTGCTGGCGCAGCCTTTCGACCTGATCGCCTTGCCGGGTGGAGCGGTGGGTTCGCAGCACTTGGCAGCACACCAACCCCTGCAACAATTGATCAAGGACCAGGCGGCAGCCGGTCGCCTGTTCGCCGGCATTGCCGAAGCGCCCGCCCTGGCGCTGCAGGCCTTTGGTGTATTGCGTCAACGGCGCATGACTTGTCTGCCCTCGGCCAGCCACCAACTGTTGGGCTGTAACTTCGTCGATCAACCGGTAGTGGTCGATGGCAACTGCATCACCGCCCAGGGCTCGGCTGGCGCATTGGCATTTGCCCTGGCGCTGGTGGAACAACTCTGCGGAAAAGCCACACGTGCGGCGGTGGCGGGGGAGTTGTTGGTTTAGCCTGCTTAGACTTTCGCTTCTTCCTTCTCTTCATCTTTAGCCACGTGCATGCGATCGCGGCTGGCCAGGGTCGGGAACAGTTTGACCCACACCCCGGTCACCACCAGGGTACCGATCCCGCCCATGACCACGGCTGGCACGGTGCCGAACCAGTGGGCAGTCAGGCCCGATTCGAACTCGCCCAACTGGTTCGAGGCACCTATGAACAAGCCGTTCACAGCGCTGACCCGGCCACGCATTTCGTCCGGGGTTTCCAGTTGCACGAACGAGGCGCGGATCACCATGCTGATCATGTCTGCCGCGCCCAACACCACCAGCACCGCCAGGGAAAACCAGAACGAGGTCGACAGGCCGAAGGCGATGGTTGCCACGCCGAAGATGCCCACGGCGGTGAACATCACCCGCCCGACGTTGCGCTCCACGGCAAACCGCGCCAGGAACAGCGACATCAGTAGCGCACCCACTGCCGGTGCCGAGCGCAGCAGGCCCAGCCCCCACGGGCCGGTTAGCAGGATGTCCTTGGCAAACACCGGCAGCAACGCCGTCGCTCCTCCCAACAGCACCGCAAACAGATCGAGGGAGATCGCCCCGAGAATGTCCGGACGACTGCGGATAAAGCGAATGCCCGCCAGCAGTGAATCCAGCGTGGCCTTGCCCTTGTTCAGCGGTGTCTGCCGGGCCGGCAGGTTGAGCATCAGCGAACAGGCGATGACGTACAGCAGCACCGTCGGGCCATACACCCAGACGCTGCCGAAGGCGTAGAGCAAACCGCCGAGGGCCGGGGCGACGATGGTGGCCGATTGCTGGGCCGATTGGGCGGCGGCCACCGCGCGGGGAAACAGCGCGCTGGGCACAATGCTTGGCAGCAGGGCTTGGGTGGTCGGCATTTCAAAGGAGCGAGCGGCACCGAGCAGGAAGGCCAGGATAAAGATCATTTCCCGAGTGACATGGTCGGTCGCGCTGCCGATGGCCAGCGACAGGGCGATCAATGCCTGCAAGGACTGGCAGATCGCCGCGACCTTGCGCCGGTCATAGCGGTCGGCGACGTGCCCTGTGTGCAGCATGAACAGCACGCGCGGGGCGAACTCGACCAGGCCGACCAGACCCAGGTCGAGCACGTCGCCGGTCAATTGATACAGGTTCCAGCCGATGGCCACGGTGAGCATCTGGAAGCCGCTGGCGGTAAATATCCTGGCCAGCCAGAACGCGAGAAAAGGGCGATGGTGACGTAACAGCAAGGGCTCTTGGCTGGGCATCTGCGGGGAAATCTGGGGGAGAGGGGAATGGCGAGATTATCACCAACCTGTAACAGGAAGTTGCCGTGAAAAAAATTTAGTTAGCCAGACATCGATATCGAGAACACTGCCATTAACTGTAGGAGCGAGCCTGCTCGCGATAGCGGTGTGACATTCAGCAATGATGTTGACTGACAGACTGCTATCGCGAGCAAGCCCGCTCCCACAGGAAATGTATTTCAGCTCGTGACCAAGGCCATGAGGCAACTTGTCACGCGGCAAAAGACCACGCGGTTCATCCCCGAAATTGGGACTACTCTTTCAACGTTGATTGATCCAGATCAAAACCCGCAAAAGGAATTGATCCGGCGGCCGCAAGGCCAGACTCCCTGCGTTGTGATGCGTGCAAAAAAAAGAACAAACAGAGATTCGCCACACTCCATATCCGTGGGGGCCGTGGGTGCAGGCTTCCAGCCAGCAGCCGTACTACCTGACAGAGGAAGACTTATGTTCGGTTTAGAGGCACTTGATCTCGCCCGAATTCAGTTCGCGTTCACCATCTCGTTCCACATCCTGTTTCCGGCCATCACCATCGGCCTGGCGAGTTACCTGGCGGTACTCGAAGGCCTGTGGTTGAAAACCCATAACGACACCTACCGTGACCTCTACCATTTCTGGTCGAAGATCTTTGCCGTCAACTTCGGCATGGGGGTGGTTTCCGGCCTGGTGATGGCCTATCAGTTCGGCACCAACTGGAGCCGCTTCTCGGACTTCGCCGGTTCCGTGACCGGGCCGTTGCTGACCTATGAAGTGCTCACGGCGTTCTTCCTCGAAGCCGGATTCCTCGGCGTCATGCTGTTTGGCTGGAACAAGGTCGGGCGCAAGCTGCACTTCTTTGCCACGGTCATGGTCGCCATCGGCACACTGATCTCGACCTTCTGGATCCTGGCCTCCAACAGCTGGATGCAGACCCCGCAGGGCTTTGAGATCGTCAACGGTCAGGTCATACCCACCGACTGGCTGGCGGTGATCTTCAACCCGTCGTTCCCATATCGCCTGATGCACATGGCCACGGCAGCCTTCGTCGCCACGGCCTTCTTCGTCGGTTCCTCCGCGGCCTGGCATTTGCTGCGCGGCAAGGACAACCCGGCGATCCGCAAAATGCTGTCGATGGCCATGTGGATGGCATTGATCGTCGCGCCGATCCAGGCGGTCATCGGTGATTTCCACGGCCTCAATACACTTGAGCATCAGCCAGCGAAAATCGCTGCGATCGAAGGCCATTGGGAAAACAAGGGCAACGAGGCAACTCCGCTGATCCTGTTCGGCTGGCCGGACATGAAGGAGGAGAGAACCAAATTCGCCGTCGAAATCCCGTACCTGGGCAGCCTGATCCTCACGCACTCCCTGGATAAACAGGTGCCGGCGCTCAAGGAGTTCCCGCCTGAAGACCGGCCAAATTCGACCATTGTGTTCTGGTCGTTCCGGATCATGGTGGGCCTGGGCTTCCTGATGATTTTCACCGGTTTGTGGAGCCTGTGGCTGCGCAAGCGCGACACCCTCTACACCTCGCGGCCGTTCCTGTACCTGGCGTTGTGGATGGGGCCGTCAGGCCTGATCGCGATCCTCGCCGGCTGGTTCACCACGGAAATCGGCCGTCAGCCGTGGGTGGTCTATGGCCTGATGCGTACGGCGGATGCGTCGTCCAACCATAGCTTCATGCAGATGAGCATCACCCTGATCCTGTTTGTCGTGGTTTATTTCGCGCTGTTTGGCGCCGGTCTTGGCTACATGATGCGCCTGGTGCGCAAGGGGCCGAAGACCGACGAAGGCAAGGAAACCAACGACGGCGGCCCCGGCCAGAAACGCACACCGGCCCGTCCGTTGTCTGCCGCCGACGACGATCACGCCGATGCCGGCCACAGCCTGACGAAGGAGATTTGAATCATGGGTATTGATCTTCCGCTGATCTGGGCCGTGATCATCATCTTCGGCATCATGATGTACGTGGTCATGGACGGTTTCGACCTGGGTATCGGCATTCTCTTCCCGTTCATTCCGGGCAAGACGGATCGCGATGTGATGATGAACACCGTCGCCCCGGTCTGGGACGGCAACGAGACCTGGCTGGTGTTGGGTGGCGCAGCGTTGTTCGGCGCCTTTCCGCTGGCCTATTCGGTGGTGCTCTCGGCGTTGTACCTGCCGCTGATCCTGATGTTGATCGGGTTGATTTTTCGCGGTGTGGCCTTCGAGTTCCGCTTCAAGGCCAGGGACGACAAGCGCCACCTGTGGGACAAGGCGTTCATCGGTGGCTCGCTCACTGCGACCTTCTTCCAGGGCGTTGCGCTCGGCGCGTTCATCGATGGCTTGCCGGTGGTCAACCGGCAGTTCGCTGGTGGTTCACTGGACTGGCTGACGCCGTTCACCCTGTTCTGTGGTGTGGCGCTGGTGGTGGCCTATGCATTGCTCGGATGCACCTGGCTGATCATGAAGACCGAAGGCAAGTTGCAGGAACAGATGCATGACCTGGCACGGCCATTGGCCTTCGTGCTGCTGGCGGTGATCGGCGTCGTCAGCATCTGGACCCCGCTGGCCCATGCAGAAATCGCCGCACGCTGGTTCACCATGCCGAATCTGTTCTGGTTCATGCCGGTGCCGATTCTGGTGCTGGTCACGATGTACGGCCTGATCCGCGCCGTGGCCCGCAATGCGCACTACACGCCGTTCCTGCTGACCCTGGTGCTGATCTTCCTCGGTTACAGCGGGCTGGGCATCAGCCTGTGGCCGAACATCATCCCGCCGTCGATCTCGATCTGGGACGCTGCCGCGCCGCCGCAAAGCCAGGGCTTCATGCTGGTGGGCACGCTGTTCATCATCCCGTTCATCCTGGGCTACACCTTCTGGAGCTACTACGTGTTCCGCGGCAAGGTCACCCATGAAGACGGTTACCACTAGCCCTGTGAACCACGAACCTGTGGGAGCGAGCTTGCTCGCGATGGCGTCCTGACAGACGCCATCGATCTAACTCGGAGGATTTATCAATGAACGGCAAACACACCCTGCACGACATTGAAGAAGCCGAAAAAAAGCCGCTGTGGCAGCGGCTCGGCTGGTTGGYCCTGATCTGGGTCGGCAGCGTGGGTGCCTTGTTCATCGTCGCCAGCCTGATGCGTCTGTTCATGAACGCTGCCGGCCTGACCACGCACTGACATCTCTCCCGTGGCCTCAAGGCACGGATTTACGACCCTCCGACCGGAGGGTTTTTTTTGCCTGTTACTTGCGCGCCTTGAGAATCACGAATTTCGGATTGGCCGCCACTTGCTCGACACCACGGAACAATCGCGCCAGCTTGCTGTGGTAACCCAGGTGACGATTGCCGACGATATACAGCGCGCCACCCACGACCAGCGCTTCGCGCGCCTGCTGGAACATCCGCCAGGCCAGGAAGTCGCCCACCACTTGTTGCTGGTGAAACGGTGGATTGCACAGCACGACGTCAAGCGATTGCGGTTCCTGGCCGGCCAGGCCATCGCCGGCACGCACGATCACTTCCCGTTCGCCCAGCGCTGCACGCCAGTTCTCGGACGCCGATTGCACGGCCATGAACGATTCGTCCACCAGCGTGTAGTGGGCCTCGGGGTTTTGCAGGGCGCTGGCGATGGCCAGAACGCCGTTGCCGCAACCGAGATCGGCGACCCGCGCCGAGCCGAGGTTTTTCGGCAGGTGTGGCAAAAACGCCCGGGTGCCGATGTCGAGGCCTTCGCGACAAAACACGTTCGCGTGGTTGATCAGTTCGATGGCCGGTTCGTCGAGCTGATAGCGGGTCGGGAAGGGGGAGGCGGCGGGCACTTTGGTTTCAGCGGTTGCGATCAACAACCGGGCCTTCTTCACCGCCAACGAGGCTTGCACCGGGCCGATGTAACGCTCCAGCAAATCCCCCGCCGCCCGGGGCAGATGCTTGATCATGGCCGCGGCAACCACTTGGGCGCCGGGTGCCAGTTGGCCTTGCAGGCGGATCAGTTGTTCCTCCAGCAGCGCCAGGGTTTTCGGTACACGGATGAGCACCCGGTCGAACGGCCCGACAGGGGCTTCGCTGGCGGGGACGCTCGGCACCGCATCAAACGCCAGGCCGTTGCGCACCAGGTTTTTTTCCAGGCCCTGGAAGGCCAGGAACGAGTCGCCGCTGCTGACCACCTGCACCTTGCCCGCCAGGCTGGCCGCCAACGCACCGAAACTGTCATTGAGCACCAACACCCGGGTGTCCGACGCTGGCTGTTGTTCGGCCAGATGATTGAGCAGGTATTCATCGGCCGCATCGAAAGCTTGCAGCGGTTCGTTCTGCTGTTCGGGCTGGCGGATCAGGTCGAGGCTGGCGAAGGGTGTTTCGAGCAAAGGCATGGGGCGGGGCTCTGGGTAATCAACGGATGTCCCGCTGCCCGAAGGCATTGGAGCGGGCGGAGCTGTCCGAGTGCACTGCGTCGTGTAGGTCTACACGCCATCACTCAGGAAGGACCGCAAATGGTACGTTTTTTTTGACTGGATTACCCGCAGGTTTTCCCGCAATCGGGCGCTTTCAGATGGCTCCGGAGCGGGTCGCGGCGATGACTGCCGCAATCTTGTTGTTGACGCCGAGCTTCTCGATAGCCCTGTGCACATGAAAGTTGACCGTGCGTTCACTCAAATTGAGGATCCTGGCAATTTCATAGGCCGTCTTGCCATCGGCCGACAGTTTCAATACTTCGAGTTCCCGTCGTGACAAGGGAGGCGCCTGAGGGCGAGCCGGTTTTTTCGGTTGCATCCCGATCGCCAGAGCGTGCAGATGGCGACTGATGAACACCGAGAATCCAAGGTTCTCGTACAGCTCATAGGCTGAAATCGGGCAGTGGCTTCTGGCCAGACTGAGAATACTGCTCAGACCGGTTTTCTCATCGTGGATCGCATGGGACCAGCCATGCTGCAAGCCTTGTTGCTGCAGCAACTGCCATAGCCATGGCGTCCTGGAAAAAAGCTCTTCACTCCAGAGAACAGGTAACATTGAGTGATTGCAGTGCGCCACTATTGGGTCTATTTGCGTGGTACTGTTTTTTTTATATTGAAAATTCCACTCATGGGGAAAATTGTTCAGGTTTACCGTACTGGCTTCGGCCCCGACTGAGTTCGAGGTAATTGAAAAGCCACAAAATTTATATCCAAGGTTTCTAGCGAAGTTGAGTGCGATTCGGTAGGCAGTATTGATCTCTTGCGTGTGTGACAATTGTTTGAGCTGTGACTCCTTCCAGATTTCCATACAATGATCTCCATTCGTGTGTCTTCCGGGTGCGTATTGGATCCAAAATCCGGCACGTCACGGAGTGTAGGACAGTTCCTACAGTGATGCTTCGACAGATTTGCTCTTTTGACTGTTGGAAAAGTGTGTTCCAGGTTCTTAGGCACTGGATCAGTTATAAATGCCATATGTCATTTTATACTTGCAGCTGTGTGTCGAATTTAGTCATCGATCATTAATGTCACTACAAATTGTCGGTGGTTACGCTGCTTTCTTTGCGGGACACTGGGGTATCTGTTGATTGGAGCCTTCCATGTCCGTCAGTGAAGAAAAATTTACGCGCCAGACCTTGCTCGAGGTTCATCCGTTGACCCCGAACCTGTTTACCCTGCGTGCCACGCGGGATACAGGATTTCGTTTTCGGGCGGGGCAGTTTGCCCGATTGGGCGTCACCAAGGCTGACGGCAGTACGGTATGGCGCGCCTATTCCATGGTGTCCTCGCCCTTTGACGAGTTTCTCGAGTTCTTTTCCATTGTCGTACCGGGCGGTGAGTTCACCAGCGAACTGAGCCGCCTGGGTGTTGGCGATGCTTTGCTGGTCGACCGCCAGGCCTTCGGCTACCTGACACTGGACCGTTTTGTTGATGGGCGCGATCTGTGGTTGTTATCCACAGGCACGGGCGTGGCGCCGTTCCTGTCGATACTCCAGGACTTCGAAGTCTGGGAGAAGTTCGAGCGGATCATCCTGGTCTACAGCGTACGCGAGGCCCGGGAACTGGCTTATCAGGAACTGATCGCGGGGCTGGCGAAACTTGAGTATCTGGCGGAGTACGCACACAAACTGCAATTCATCGCCACAGTCACTCGTGAACAGCATCCTGGCGCATTGAACGGGCGGATCACCACGCTGATTGAAACCGGCGAATTGGAGCGCGAAGCGGGTGTTGCGCTGACGCCTGAGCATTCACGGGTCATGCTGTGCGGCAATCCGCAGATGATCGATGACACGCGCAAGCTGCTCAAGCAGCGTGACATGCACTTGAGCCTCAGTCGGCGACCTGGCCAGGTGGCGGTGGAAAACTTCTGGTAAGAAAAACGGCGCCTCAAAGGCCTAATGCCAGTCAATTAAGCGGTAATGCGATCTGTAGCAGCTGCCGAGCCCGCGAGGCTGCCCGTTTTGTTCGTTATTGCGGTCAAGGCCGATTGTTCTGGGCCTTGAGCAGGTCGCGGATCTCGCCCAGCAACTCTTCTTCCTTGGTTGGAACCGGTGGCAGGCTAGGGGCCACTGCCTCTTCGCGCTTCAGGCGGTTGATGGCCTTGACGCCCATGAAGATCGCAAAGGCGACGATGACGAAATCGATGATGGTCTGGATGAATTTGCCATAAGCCAGCACCACTGCCGGTGTGGCGCCTTCCGCTGCCTTGAGCGTTATGGCCAGATCACTGAAGTCCACGCCCCCGATCAGCATCCCGATTGGAGGCATGATCAGGTCACCGACAAACGACGTAACGATCTTGCCGAAGGCCGCACCGATGATGATGCCGACGGCCATGTCGACCACGTTGCCTTTGACCGCGAAGGCCTTGAACTCATTTAGCACGCCCATAGGTTGTTTCCTTGTTACAGATGAGGTTGATGAACGCAGTGTAAATCAGCAAATTGAATCTTGCTCAGATCAACGGCCTGCTGTGCTTGCCTGCAATCGACTTGTGTGGGGTTGGAAAATTCATCGTTTGATCTCGTCTGGAGGCCGACCAAGTCTTCTGTGCCGATTCGAAAACGGCATTTTTTTCAGTGTCATGGCTTTGATTGCGTGAGCGAACCAGGGTTGAAATACCCTCTCTGAGTCGGTCGTTGAAGTTAATCTGGCAGTTGATGATCAGGGGCAGGTGTTAAAGATTAATTGCAGTTATAGTGGTGTTAACTGTTTCGTTAGTTTAAGCCTTGTMTAACAAGCGCGTGTTTCAGGAACGGATAGCTGCGTTTTGTGTAAGTGTTTTCCGGGTTATGCATTAAGTATTTAAGTGAGCAAGGTTTGTATAAGTTTTAAATCATGCAGCAAGGTATGCCTTTGGAGTTTGTTGGGTGTGTTCAGCAAAAAACTTATACAAGGTTTTTATAAGGAGAATGTATTTCAATAAGTCCTGTTTAATGAGGTGGCTTGAAAACAACAAAGCGTTTACAAAATATCTGGCCGCACTCCTGCGTCTCAGCTGAGCTATCATCGCGTTTTTTTGCCGGGAGTTCCGATGGCCAAGGCCAAGCGCATGTACGGCTGCACCGAGTGCGGCTCAACCTTCCCCAAATGGGCCGGCCAGTGCGGTGAGTGCGGGGCCTGGAACACGCTCACCGAAACCATGGTGGAAAGTGGTGGGGCAGCCGCCCCCAGCGGTCGTACCGGCTGGGCCGGCCAGCAGGCACAGATCAAGACCCTGGCCGAAGTCAGTGTCGAAGAAATCCCGCGCTTCTCCACCGCTTCCAGTGAGCTGGACCGGGTTCTGGGTGGCGGTCTGGTGGATGGCTCGGTGGTACTGATCGGTGGCGACCCTGGCATCGGCAAGTCGACCATTCTGTTGCAAACCTTGTGCAACCTCGCCAAGAGCATGCCGGCACTGTACGTCACCGGTGAAGAATCCCAGCAGCAAGTGGCCATGCGTGCACGGCGCCTGGGGTTGCCTCAGGATCAACTGCGGGTCATGACCGAAACCTGCATCGAAGCCATCATCGCCACTGCCCGTCAGGAAAAGCCCAAGGTGATGGTGATCGACTCGATCCAGACGATCTTTACCGAGCAACTGCAATCGGCACCGGGCGGCGTATCCCAGGTGCGCGAAAGCGCGGCACTGCTGGTGCGTTATGCCAAACAGAGCGGTACGGCGATTTTCCTGGTGGGCCACGTCACCAAGGAGGGCGCGCTGGCTGGCCCTCGGGTACTGGAGCACATGGTCGACACTGTGCTGTATTTCGAAGGTGAGTCCGACGGGCGCCTGCGTCTGTTGCGGGCGGTGAAGAACCGTTTCGGTGCAGTCAATGAACTGGGTGTGTTCGGCATGACCGACAAGGGCCTGAAAGAAGTCTCCAATCCGTCGGCGATTTTTCTGACCCGTGCCCAGGAAGAAGTCCCGGGCAGTGTGGTGATGGCAACCTGGGAAGGCACGCGGCCGATGCTGGTGGAGGTACAGGCGCTGGTGGACGACAGTCACCTGGCCAATCCGCGGCGGGTCACGCTGGGGCTGGACCAGAACCGGCTGGCGATGTTGCTGGCGGTGCTGCACCGTCACGGTGGCATTCCGACCCACGATCAGGACGTGTTTCTCAACGTGGTCGGTGGGGTCAAGGTGCTGGAAACAGCTTCTGACCTGGCACTGATGGCGGCGGTGATGTCCAGCTTGCGCAACCGGCCGCTGCCCCATGATCTGCTGGTGTTTGGTGAAGTCGGGCTTTCCGGTGAGGTGCGTCCGGTGCCGAGCGGTCAGGAGCGTTTGAAAGAAGCCGCCAAGCACGGCTTCAAGCGGGCCATCGTGCCCAAGGGCAATGCGCCGAAAGAGGCGCCGGCGGGTTTGCAGATTATTGCCGTGACTCGCCTGGAACAGGCGCTAGACGCACTGTTCGAGTGACTAACAGACGAAACACAAACCCTGTAGGAGCGAGCCTGCTCGCGATTTCGGTGTGTCAGCCAGCAACAATGTTGACTGTCAGATCGCAATCGCGAGCGGGCTCGCTCCTACAGGGGGAATTCGATGATGACTAGATTTCGATCAGCGCACCGAGTTCTCGCTCCAGCTCCTGCGGATCAGCGAGGTTGAGCTCGATCAATCGCCGCAGGCGCTCGATGGACTCCAGGCTGATGTGCAGGCAGACAAAGCCAAGTTGGCCATGGTCGTCGTGGGTCAATTGCACATCCATGGTGATGTCGGCCTCTTCGCTCAGATGAATGTCGACTAGAAAATCCTGCTGCGGATTGCCCAACCACGGATCGGGTCGCTCGATCAACAACCCCTTGAGCGACAGGTCAATCAACTTCACCGGCCAAGTGGATTCATCCTGACTCAGCTCGGTTCGGGCATCGAACGCAATACGTTTGAAGCGGCGACGTTCGGCAGGGTGCTCGCTCATGGCGCGATCCTCGTAGATGTACGCTGACTATAGACCTGCATTCTTGAAGGCGGCCAGCGCGCGCAGGTGTCTAGACCAATGTCGGGGTATGGTCTTTACCGTCAGGAGCGCTAAACTCGGGGTGGCTGTCTTTCTTGTCCACTCTGGCTGGAATAATAAAATGAAAAATAATAATAGCCCGCTACGCCATCTGCCTTGGCTGGTGCTGGCAATCGTAGGTGCGTGCGCCCTGGGTGTCGTGGCATTGCGCCGAGGCGAGGCAATCAACGCCTTGTGGATTGTGGTCGCTGCCGTGGCCATCTATCTGGTCGCCTACCGCTACTACAGTCTGTTCATCGCTAACAATGTCATGCAACTCGATGCGCGACGGGCCACTCCCGCTGTGCTCAACAATGACGGTCTGGACTACGTTCCGACCAACAAACACATTCTTTTTGGTCACCATTTCGCGGCCATCGCCGGCGCCGGGCCCTTGGTCGGTCCGGTATTGGCAGCGCAGATGGGCTACTTGCCCGGCACGCTGTGGCTGATCGCCGGCGTGGTGCTGGCCGGTGCCGTTCAGGACTTCATGGTCCTGTTCATGTCCACCCGCCGCAACGGGCGCTCCCTGGGTGACATGGTCCGTGAAGAAATGGGCCGCATCCCCGGTACCATCGCGCTGTTCGGCTGCTTCCTGATCATGATCATCATCCTCGCCGTGCTGGCGCTGATCGTGGTGAAAGCCCTGGCCGAAAGCCCATGGGGCATTTTCACCGTGATGGCGACCATCCCGATCGCGATGTTCATGGGCGTGTACATGCGCTACATCCGCCCGGGTCGCATCGGTGAAATCTCCGTCATCGGCGTGCTGTTACTGCTCGGTTCGATCTGGCTTGGCGGGCAGATTGCCGCGGATCCGGTGTGGGCCAAGGCGTTCAGCTTCACCGGTGTACAAATCACCTGGATGCTGATCGGTTACGGTTTTGTCGCGGCCGTGTTGCCGGTGTGGCTGATTCTGGCGCCGCGTGACTACCTCTCCACCTTCCTGAAAATCGGCACCATCGTCGCCCTGGCCATCGGCATCCTGATCACCATGCCCGAGCTGAAAATGCCGGCGCTGACCCAGTTCATCGATGGCACCGGTCCGGTATGGAAGGGCGGTCTGTTCCCGTTCCTGTTCATCACTATTGCCTGTGGCGCGGTCTCCGGTTTCCACGCGCTGATCTCTTCCGGTACCACGCCGAAGCTGCTGGATAACGAAACCAACGCCCGCTACATCGGTTACGGCGGCATGCTGATGGAATCGTTCGTGGCGATCATGGCCATGGTCGCCGCCTCGGTGATCGAACCGGGCGTGTACTTCGCCATGAACAGCCCGGCCGCTGTGGTTGGCGGTGATGTGGTGGCGGTTGCGACAGCAGTCAGCAACTGGGGCTTCGCCATCACGCCGGAAGCATTGCAAGCCGTGGCCCATGACATCGGTGAAACCACCATCCTGGCCCGTGCCGGTGGCGCGCCGACCCTGGCAGTCGGTATCGCACAAATCCTGCACAGTGTCCTGCCGGGTGAAAACACCATGGCGTTCTGGTACCACTTCGCGATCCTGTTCGAAGCGCTGTTCATCCTGACCGCGGTCGACGCCGGCACCCGTGCCGGGCGCTTCATGCTGCAGGACTTGCTCGGTTCGTTCGTGCCGGCCCTGCGCCGCACCGAATCCTGGACCGCCAACCTGATCGCCACCGCCGGTTGCGTGGCCATGTGGGGCTGGTTGCTGTACCAAGGGGTGATCGACCCGCTGGGCGGCATCAACACCTTGTGGCCGCTGTTCGGTATCTCCAACCAGATGCTGGCCGGTATCGCGCTGATGCTCGGCACCGTGGTGCTGATCAAGATGAAACGCCAACGCTACATCTGGGTGACCTTGCTGCCGGCAGCCTGGCTGCTGATCTGCACCACCACCGCAGGCTTCATCAAGCTGTTCGATGCCAACCCGGCGATCGGCTTCCTGGCCCTGGCCAGGAAATACAGCGATGCGCTGGCCAATGGTCAGATCCTCGCCCCGGCCAAGGACATCACGCAGATGCAGCACGTGATCTTCAACGCCTACACCAACGCAACGCTGACCGCGCTGTTCCTGTTCGTGGTGTTCAGCATCCTGTTCTATGCGCTCAAGGTCGGTATTTCCGCCTGGGGCAGCAAGGAGCGTACGGATAAAGAATCGCCATTCCAGGCGCTGCCGGAAGCGTGATCGAGGATTTGCACCATGTTCAATGACCTGAGTCGCCTCGGTAAATACCTCGGTCAGGCCGCGCGCCTGATGGTCGGCATGCCCGACTACGACAAYTACGTCGAGCATATGCARASCAARCACCCGGACAAACCGGTGATGGACTACGAGGCGTTCTTCCGCGAGCGCCAGGAGGCCCGTTACGGCAGTAAAGCCGGACCGAAGTGCTGTTGAGTGAAATAAAAAACCGGCTGAACAGCTAATGCCCGTCAGTCAGGCAGTTTCAGCCGCGACACCCTTTGTAGCAGCTGCCGAGCCCGCGAGGCTGCGTTCGGCTGCGAAGCAGTCGTGAGTCCWGCTGACGCGGTCTGCCTGACGTACCGC
>NZ_JBFREX010000066.1:0-18983 GCF_052114525.1 Pseudomonas sp. KB_15
GGAACCACCTGATCCCATCCCGAACTCAGCAGTGAAACGATGCATCGCCGATGGTAGTGTGGGGTTTCCCCATGTGAGAGTAGGTCATCGTCAAGATTAAATTCCGAAACCCCAATTGCGAAAGCAGTTGGGGTTTTGTTTTTGTCCGCAGGAAAGCGAAATTACTGCCCCAGCCGTTCCAGCGTGTGCTCTAAAGGCTCCAGTGACACACAGATAAAACCATCAAGCGGTCGATTGAGTTCTTCCACCAGCAAGATTGTCGCTGCAGTCGACAGGGCACACACCAACAACACGACGACAATGGTGCCATTGCGTGGTGCGAACAGGCCGAACGAGCCGAAGATAGTCGCCAGCCACGTCACCAGGATTACCAGCATCACCGGCGGGATCGATTGGTTGGATTGCAGCAGGGTCAGCCAGCGGTCGGCAAACACAGTCTCGATGTCTTGCAATGCGGTGGCTTTGAGCGCGCGCTGATCATCGTTGGCGGGAGACAGTGATTCCACCCGGCGTTGCAGACTTTCGGAGCGACGGATCACTTCGGGGCTATCGAGTGTTGCAATCTGACTGCGATCGCGGGAAGCGAGAGTTTTCGTGACTTCGGCATAGTTATGCTTGAGCTGAGTGCGGATGTCCTGGGTGTCGGCACCGTAACGGGCCAGCACGCGGTCGAATTGAACCACTTTCGCCGCCGCGCCCTCCAGTTCGGCATTGGCCGTATCGAATGTACCTTTGGCAGATGAAACGAGCAGGCCGAGGACCAGCGCCGACATCGTCGCGATGAGCCCGGTGGCCAGCTTCACCACGGTCACGGAGTCGTCGCTCAGATGATGGCTCGGTAATCGCTCCCTCACGTACGAACCCAGTAGTGCGCTGCCGAACAGACAGGCGAAGACGATGAGGGCGATCACCACATCATTCAAATTCAACCTCCGTTGACGCTGTCTTCCGGGGAGATATCTACTGGTACTTGATCACGATGCCTTTGAGTTTGCGCCCCTCGATGGTCCTCACGTCGCGAGCCCACAGCGGCCCGCTGGCATAGGCACCCACCGCCTGAATATGGTCGTAGACGACCACCACCGCATCGCCACCGAGTTTGGCGGACTCTTCCCGCAGCTTTTGTTCGACTTCGCTAATCGGCGGGGCAGGGTCGACGCTGGCGTCGATCAACACTTCACCCAGGCGCACATGCGGACGCGGGGGCTCGGAGCGCAGCACGACGACCTCGTCGGGCGATGTCGGTGCGGGGTGTTCTACGCCGACATAGGCTGTAGTCTGTGCATTGACACTGGCGCAACCATTGAGGGTCAGCAGGCTGGCGATCATTCCACCGGCCAGTAGCAAGAGTTTGCAACGGGTGGACCAGGACACGTCGTGGGCCGGCATAGTGGGTATCCTCCTCAGGCTCGCTGCTATCCGTATGGCTAGTTGACGGTAGCAGACAGGCCGGGAGTTGCCAGAAAGCCCAACCTTTTCAGGTTGGGCTTTTTTGTGCCTTGAAGACTGTCGATCGACTGAGGTCTTTCACTGATCTTTTTCGCAGTTAACCATCCACGACACACCAAAACGGTCGACCAGCATGCCGAAGCGCGCCGCCCAGAAAGTGGTCTCCAGCGGCATTTGCACGGCGCCACCGTCTGCCAGTGCCTTGAAGACCCGTTCGGCCTCGGCAATGCTGTCGACGTTGAGTGAAATCGAGCAGGCACTCATTTTATCGACGGGGCGATCAGGTGTAGTGTCCGACCCCATGATTACCTGATCGCCAACCACCAGGCGGGTATGGATGATCAGGTTGTGCAGATTTTTGGGGACGTGTTCAGCGGCAGGGGTTTCACCGAAGGTCAACATGGCTTCGATCTGGCCTTGCAGGCACTGCGCGTAGAACGTGAAGGCGGCTTTGCAGTCACCGTTGAAGATAAGGTAGGGATTGATTTTCATGGTCGGCTCCAGGTGCTCAAGTACACACATCGGTTTGGACGCCGGGTTTGTCGGCGAATTCCGATTGTGTCGAGCCGACAAGCAAAGCGCTAAATCGTCGTCGAAGCCTGGGTTTCTTTAGATGTTTTTTCTATAGGCCGTGCGAGGCTTATCGCCTCCGGTACACGCCGTGGCGCAAGCACACGCTCAATCGCGCCACTTACCATGCTCTCCAGCAGCTCATCACGTTCCTGTTCGTCCAGCACATGGGGCGTCAGCCAGCTGGGAGCGCTGTTGAGCAGGGCACCAATGGCATGTCCAGCGGCCAGCAGGCCTTGCTCGCTGAAACGGGACTTCGCGCCCAGCATCTTCAGCAATGTGCGCTCATATTGCTCGCGCAATTGCTGAACCCGAACCTGTTGCTCTTCGTTCAGGCAACCGCTGTCGCGCTCCACCAGACGAAAATGCCAGGGCATGTCCCGATGCAGATTCAGGTGCGCGCGGATCAGGCTGTTGAGTTTGTCGCGTTTGGCCGGGGCTTTTTGCTGGATGCGTCCCAGGGTGGCCAGCAGTTCCTCGTAGAACTCTTCGATCAGGTCGAGCAGCAGGTGCTGTTTGCTGGGGTAATGGTGGTACAGCGAGCCTGGAGAGAGCCCCAGGCACGTTGCGAGCTCACGCATGCCGACCTGGCCGAACCCCTTGCAGGCAAACAGCTCCAGGACCTTGTCCCGGTACTCGGCAAAGCGCGAGCAACGCTCAGGCATAGGCATGGAAGCCGCGCCCCGTTTTGCGTCCCAGGTAACCGGCAGCGACCATTTCCTTGAGCAGTGGCGCCGGGCGATATTTGCTGTCGTTGAAACCGTCATAGAAGGCTTCAAGGATCGACAACAGGGTATCCAGACCAATCAGGTCCGCCAGGGCCAATGGGCCGATAGGCTGATTGCAGCCCAGGCGCATGCCGGCGTCGATGTCTTCGGCGCTGGCCAGGCCTTCCTGGAACACCAGGATCGCTTCGTTGATCATCGGCACCAGAATCCGGTTGACCACGAAGCCCGGACGGTTACCGGCGGTGATCGCGGTTTTGCCGAGGGTGGTCGCCATGTCCAGCGCGAGTTTGTGGGTTGCGTCACTGGTTTGCAGGCCGCGGATGACTTCGATCAGGCCCATCACCGGCACCGGGTTGAAGAAGTGCAGGCCAATGAAGCGCTCAGGCTGGCTGACACTGGCGGCAAGCTGGGTGATCGACAGAGACGAGGTATTGGAGGCAATCACGCATTCGCTGCTGACCTGCGCGGCGATCTGTTGCAGCACACGCAGTTTCAGGTCGAGATTTTCCGTCGCCGCTTCGATGACCAGTTGCGCGTTATGCAGGCTGCTGTAATCAGTGCTGGTGCGGATTTTGTCGAGGGTGGCCTGTTTCTGCTCCGGGGTCAGGGTTTCCTTGGCTATCTGCCGGTCAAGGTTTTTACCGACCGTTGCGACGGCTTTTTGCAAAGCGCTTTCGGAAATGTCGAGCAAGGTCACGTTGAAACCGGCCATGGCGCAGACTTGCGCGATGCCGTTGCCCATGGTGCCCGCGCCGATAACCCCGATGTTTTGCAGATTCATGTTCCCATCCTACGATCAAACCCTGCGATACCTTGGCCGCGACTGCGGTCGAAGGCGTACTATTGCCGCGAGTCTAGAGCCGGCAGGGCGGTTGTCCTATGCCAAAACTGTTCAACGGCACTGATGTTTTTTGCCATTCGGGTGATGA
Source organism: Pseudomonas sp. KB_15 (assembly GCF_052114525.1). Classification (NCBI taxonomy): domain Bacteria; kingdom Pseudomonadati; phylum Pseudomonadota; class Gammaproteobacteria; order Pseudomonadales; family Pseudomonadaceae; genus Pseudomonas; species Pseudomonas sp. KB_15. The sequence continues at coordinate 3,677 of NZ_JBFREX010000066.1, forward strand.
GAGAGAAGCGTACCAATGCGGGAAAAGGACTCGGTTGCCGCCTATTTCGTGCAGGCAATGATCCATGGGCTGAGGGACGATCCGCAGCGCGTGAAGGCAGTGCTCGAACAGGCGGGCATTGATCCGGCGGTCATGCAACAACCCACGGCGCGGGTGCCGGCCAACGCGTTTGCGGCGTTGTGGCTGATCCAGATCCGCGAGCTCGACGATGAGTTTTTCGGGCTCGATTCCCATGGCATGCCACCGGGCAGTTTTGCCCTGATTTGCCGGGCCTTGATTCAGGAACCCGATCTGCACAAGGCCATGCGTCAGTGCCTGGCCAACTTCGGGTTGTTCCTTCGCGACTTTCGCGGCTCGCTGGCCGTGCGTGGCAAGCGTGCGGTCATCAGCCTGGAAACCTGTTCGACGGACAGCGATGCCAGCCGGTTTGGTGAAGAAACGTTCCTGGTGTTGATGATCAGTCTGCTGTGCTGGCTGGGTGGGCGGCGCATTCCCATTGACCGTGCGGACTTCCGCCATTCGCGCCTGTCGCTGGGTGACGACCGCCTGCTTTGGGGGCCCAACCTGACCTTTGGTGCCGAACGCACCGAAATCGAATTTGCCAGCCACTACCTGCGCTTGCCGGTGGTTCAGGATCTGGCGTCGCTGAAAGTGTTTTTGCGTACCGCGCCGCAATGGCTGGTGATCCGCTTCCGTAACCAGCATGGCCTGGCATCACAGGTTCATCAGCGCTTGCGCGGCAGTCATTACAGTGAGTGGCCGACCTTGCAGGCCTTTGCCCTGGAGCAGCACCTGAGCCCCAGCACCTTCCGCCGCAAACTGGAACGTGAGGGTTGCTCCTACCAGGAGATCAAGGACGAAGTGCGGCGGGGCGTGGCCTTTGAGCAATTGCGTCAGAGCGAGGCGAGCATCAGCGATATCGCCGAGCAACTGGGTTTCCAGGAACCCAGTGCCTTCCATCGGGCGTTCAAGAAGTGGACCGGGGAAAGTCCGGGGCGCTATCGGGCCCGTTATCAGGGGGAACAGGGCGAGTAGATCGCCACCCTTCAGGAACCCTGTGATCCCTGAACCACCGACGGCCCGGCCAATTGATGGGGGCTYGCCTTGAGCAAGCCATCAAGTGCCTGGCGATACTGGTTTCCACCCAGGCTCATGCTGTTGTTGTGTGTACCGCCGGGTACCAATAGCAGGTGCTTGGGTTCCTGGGCGGCATTAAATAATTGCTGGCTGAATCGTGAAGGCATGAACGGGTCGGACAGGCCGTGGACCACCAGCAGCGGCATGTCGATATCGACGATCTTGTCGATGGAGTCGAACTTCTGCGACAACAGCCAGCGCACTGGCAGCCAGTTCACGGGAAGGTTGTTGTCGGCCACTTCCGCGACCGCATCGCCCAACGACGTGAAGGAAGACTCGATAACCAGACCGCGCACCGGTACCGCGACATGCTGTTTTTTCGCCTGTGCGGCCAGGTCTGCTGCGAGGTTGATGGCCACTGCACCGCCCAGCGAATGCCCGTAGATCAGACGCTTGTTGGCGTCCGGTTGCATCGCGGTAAAGCGCTCCCAGGCGACGTGTGCGTCTTCGTAGACACTGGCTTCCGAGGGCAAATCCCCTTTGCTCTGACCGAAGCCGCGGTAGTCGATGGCCAGCACTGAATAGCCCATGGCACGTAATTGCTCGATGCGAAACGCCTGGCCAGTAAGGTTCCAGCGCACCCCATGCAGGTAGAGGATTGACGGCGCATCGCGGCGGGCGGCCGGCCACCACCAGGCATGCAGGTTTTGCCCGGCCTTGTAGCTGGCGGGCTTGATATCGAATTCCTGAACATCATGCGGCAGGCCGCGATACCAGCCTGCGGTGCCTGGTTCGATGCGGAAMAGCAACTCGCGCTCTTTATATTTGAGCGCCCCACAACTTACCGGCAAGCCAACTACCAGCACAGCCATGCACAACCACGACAGCCAGCGTCGGCGCAAGTGAACGAGGAGGGGAGCAGACATTGATCGGCCCGACAGAACGTGAAGCACGGGTTTTAACAGATGAAGTCGTGTATCAGGAGATTTTTCCGACCATCGTTGAGGCGCAACGGTTACAAATTGCTGCCTCCCGGTGCTGGCGTGGTATCAGTCCACACGCAGGACTATCTTGCCGATGTGATCGCCCGCTTCCATCCGGGCGTGGGCCAGTGCCGCGTCAGTGAGCGGGTAAACCTGGTCGATCATCGGCAGGCAGCATCCGGCGGTCAGCACCGGCCATACGTGTTCGTGCAGTTGTCGGGCGATGGTGGCTTTTTCTTCCCGGGTCCGCGAGCGCAGCAGGGAGCCGGTGACGACGGCGCGTTTGGCCATGATCGCCAGTAAATCGACATCCTTGGCGTGAGCACCACCAAGGAAGCCGAGCATCACCAGGCGACCTTCCAGGGCCAGGGCGGCAACGTTATTGTTCAGATATGAGCCGCCCATGATATCGAGAATCACGTTGACGCCTTGGCCCGCGGTTTTTTCCGCGATGACCTGCACAAAATCCTGGTCGCGATAGTTGATCGCCTCGGCGCCCAATTCGCGGATCGCGGCGCATTTTTCGTCACTGCCGGCGGTGGCGAATGTTTCGATACCGAATTCGCGGCAAAGCATCAATGCGGTGGTGCCGATGCCGCTGGTTCCGCCGTGGATCAAGGCGCGCTGACCCTGGCGGGCGCCGCCAAGGCCGAACAGGTTGGCCCAGACCGTGAAGCAGGTTTCCGGGATGGCCGCGGCCTGCAGCCAGTCCATGCCTTCGGGGATCGGCAGGGCCTGACTGGCCGGGACCACGCAATATTGCGCGTACCCGCCACCATTGGTCAGCGCGCAGACCTTGTCGCCCAGTGCGAATTCGCTGACGCCCGCGCCAGTCGCCACCACTTCACCGGCCACTTCCAGCCCCGGGATCAGGCTCATGCCGGGTTTCATCGGGTACTTGCCGGCCCGTTGAAGCGCGTCCGGGCGATTGACTCCGGCGGCGTGCACGCGGATCAGAATCTCGCCGGCCTCTGCAACAGGCACAGGCACCTGGCGCGGTTGCAGGACTTCGGGGCCACCGGGCTCGGTGATTTCGATCAGGGTCATGGTTTGGGGGAGTGTCATTTCATATACCTGTGGTGTGCGAAAGATTTTTGCGCCGGGGTGAGGGGAGCTGGTGAACGGTGCACGAGCGTTGTCCCGAGGTCACTCAGGCCTTGAGCATATCGAGATTTTACGAAGCAATAATGCAGCGATTACGCGCTATGCTGATGCGAAATTGCATCATCAGGAGAGCCCTATGAATTGGGATGACGCCCGGGTGTTTCTCGCGGTTTGCCGCGAAACCACGTTACGCGGTGCGGCGCGGGTGTTGGGGGTCGACCAGGCCACGGTCGGCCGGCGCATCACGGCGCTGGAAAGGTCATTGAGTGCGACGTTGTTCCTGCGTACCTCCGAAGGTTACGCATTGACGGCTGTCGGCGAATCGGCACTTAAAGCCGTGGAGAAAATGGAGCATTCGGCCCTGGAGCTGGAACGCCAGATCCAGGGCCTGGACGATCGCTTGACCGGCACCGTTCGGGTCAGTACCACCGATTCCCTGGCGATTGATTTCCTGATTCCGGCGATTGCCCGGCTACATCAGCAACACCCGGATGTTCGGGTGCAACTGGACGCCACCACACAGATTCTCAGCCTGGCAAAACGCGAAGCGGACATCGCCGTACGTAACACCCGACCGGAAAACCCGGACCTGATCGCCCGGCGCATCGCCCGCTGGCCGGTGGGGTTGTTTGCCTCGCAAGCCTATGTCGATGCCCACGGCGTGCCGGAGCCTGGCTCGGCGTTCGCCGGGCATGACCTGGTGGTGTATCAACCGTACTTGCAAGGCAACAAAGACCTGACGCTGATCGCGGAACCGGTGGCGCGCGGGCGGATAGTCGCCAGCCTCAGTTCCAGCCTGCTGGTGCGCCGATCGATTGCAGCGGGGATCGGGGTCGGGGAGATTACAGTGTACATCGGGGAGAAGGAGGGGCTGGTCAGGTTGTGGCCAGAGCGCTCGCGGCCATTGCCCTATGACATCTGGCTGGTAACCCACGCGGACCTGCGGCATACGGCCAGGGTCCGGGCGGTGATCGATGAAATTGTCGTGGGGTTCGCCGGGACCGGCGAATAACCTGTAGGAGCGAGCTTGCTCGCGATGGCGGAGTGTCAGACGACATCACTGTTGAATGACACAACGCATCGCGAGCAAGCTCGCTCCCACAGGGAGTTGTCATGGCATTTCCGGCAGTTCCTGTGGGCGCAGGTCGAATACCAATACTTCGGCATCCACACCGTTGCTCAAGGTCAGCGCCTGTTCTTCGCGGACCCGCACGCCGTCGCCTTCCTGCAACAACATTCCGTTGAGTTCGACGCTGCCCCGGGCCACGTGCACATAGGCGTAGCGGTTGGCGGCGAACTCCAGGGTGGCGCTTTCCTTGCCGTCGATCAGGCCGGCATACACCCGCGCATCCTGGCGCACCTTCAGCGAACCCTTGGCGCCGTCCGGCGAGATGATCAGTTGCAGGCGCCCGCGCTTCTTCTGGGTGCTGAAGTGCTCTTGCTGATAGCGCGGTTTGGCACCGCTGACGTCGGGCACGATCCAGATTTGCAAAAAGTGCACCGGCCGGGTGCTGGAGTGGTTGAACTCACTGTGGGCCACGCCGCTGCCTGCGCTCATCAGTTGCACGTCGCCGGGACGGATCACCGAACCGGTGCCCAGAGTGTCCTTGTGTTCCAGGGCCCCTTCCAGCACGTAGGAGAAAATCTCCATGTCGCGGTGCGGGTGCTGGCCGAAGCCTTTACCGGCGGCGACGCGGTCGTCGTTGATCACCAGCAGGTCAGAAAAACCCTGCTCTTTCGGGTTGCGATAGTTGGCGAAGGAAAAGGTATGGAACGACTTCAACCAGCCGTGATTGGCCAGGCCACGATCCGAGGCTTTGCGAAGAGTCAGCATGATGAAATCTCCTGTGGGGACGTGAATTCGTCCGACTGAGGAGAAGGTTAATGTTTACTGGCGGATGCAATAAGTAGATGAAAATTGAAATACTGTCTCTGCCAGATTGACAATCTTCGGGCGCGAATCAGTTATTCTTTTCCGACGTCTGGCCTGCGGCTGGCCATAATGCACAACACCGAAACCTGTGGGAGCGGGCTTGCTCGCGAAGGCGTTGTGTCAGGCTACATGATGGTGAATGACACACCGCTTTCGCGAGCAAGCCCGCTCCCACAGGGTTTGGTGCACCGACCTTATTAATCCAGTGAATTCCAATCCATGAAAACCGTGGCAATGGTGCTGTTTCCCGACTTTCTCCTGCTCGACATGGCCGGGCCCATGGAAGTGTTTTCCATCGCCAATCGTTATCTGAAACCCGACGATCATTATGTGCTGACGACCATCGGCACCGAGCCCGGCGCACTGCGGGCGTCCAACGGGGTGATCGTGCACGCCGACCGGCACATCGACCAAGCCTGTGAAGGTTTTGATTTGCTGCTGGTACCCGGTGGTCCCGGTGCCTACAACGAAAAGCATCCGCCGTTGCTCGCCTGGCTCAGGCACAACGTCAGCCGGTCCGCCGCTTATGGCTCGATCTGCACCGGGGCGTTCGTGTTGGGGTATGCGGGTTTGCTCGACGGCTATCGCGTCACCACCCACTGGCACTACACCGAGCGGCTGATCAAGGGCTTTCCGAAAGCGACCGTCGAGACCGATCAGATCTTTGTCCAGGACCGCAACCTGATCACCTCCGGCGGCGTGACTGCCGGGATCGACCTGGCGCTGTCGGTGGTGGCACAGGACCATGGCAAAAAAGTCGCCCAGGACGTGGCCAAGGTGTTGCTGGTGGTCATGAAGCGCCAGGGCGGGCAGGCGCAGTTCAGCCCGCTGATGGTGGCGGTGGCGCCTCAGGAAACCGCGATTACCCGTGTGCAGAACCATGTGCTCGAACACCTTGATGAAACCTACAGCATCGAGTGCATGGCGAACCTGGCCAACATGAGCCCGCGGCATTTCGCCAGGGTATTTGCCCGGGACGTGAACATGACGCCGATGGAGTTTCTGCAAAGCGCACGCATCGATTGCGCCAGGAACCTGCTGGAAACCACCGAGCTGCCGCTCAAGACGGTGGCATTCAAAAGTGGCTTCGGCAGCGTGCGGCACATGCGTTTTCTATTCAGCGAAAAGCTTGGCCTGACCCCGACTCAATACCGTGAGCAGTTCAGCTAGCGCGTGTGTCCGTTGTGCGCACCGCAATGGCCGTGACGCTCCCCCCGTGGCAGTTGTACCGTCACCGAGGCCTGCCAAGATACCAGTGAACTCATTGCAAGGAAGGTGCGGAGCCTGGGATGGACTCGCGTACCGAGCCAGGCTTCCAGCGGGTGACAGCGCATGAACAGCCTCAGAGATGTAAACAGCGAAGCGGTGCTGCAATTTGGTCCCTATGCCTTCCACCTCAGTCAGCGACTGGTGTTGGAGGGCGATCGACCGCTGCGCCTGGGCGGTCGCGCCCTTGATGTGTTGCAGGTACTGGTCGAGCACGCAGGCTCGGTGGTCAGCAAGGAGGAGTTGATTGCGCAGGTCTGGCCGCGCTCGGTGGTCGAAGAGATCAACCTGCGGGTGCACATCGCCGCCCTTCGTCGTGCCTTGGGCGACGGGCAGAACGGCCAGTGCTACATCGTCAACATTCCCCAGCACGGCTACAGTTTTGTCGCCCCGGTGCGGCATTCGCCGGAGCCCGTATCGTTCCCGAGCGAGACCGTACAAAAGCCCCTGCACAACCTGCCGGCGCGGCTCACGTCGATCACCGGGCGCGATGCGGTTGTCGGCAGCCTGGTGCGGCAGTTGCCGGTGCGGCGATTCATGACCCTGGCCGGGCCTTGCGGGATCGGCAAGACCACCGTGGCGCTGCGCGTGGCCGAACTGTTGTTGCAGCACTATCGGCACGGCGTGTGGCTGGTGGACCTGGCGGCGATCGACGACCCGGCGCAAGTGACCGATCACCTCACACGCACCCTCGAACTGAAGGTCGGCACCACACTGCAAGCGCTGGCACAGCGGCATGCCTTGTTGGTGCTGGACAATTGCGAGCACCTGCTCGAACGCTGCCAGACGTTGGTCGAGACACTGCTGCATTCGATGCCGCGGCTGTCGATCCTCGCCACCAGCCGCGAGCCGCTCAAGGCGGCGGGCGAAACCGTATTGCGCCTGCCACCGCTGGCGGTGCCACCGGCGTCAGGGTTGCGCAGTGTCGCCGAGGTCATGGACTATTCGGCGGTGCAGTTGTTCGTCAGTCGTGCCCGAGCCCGTCAGCAAGGGTTCACCCTGCGTGAGCAAGACCTCAAGACCGTGCGCGAAATCTGCCGACGCCTCGACGGCCTGCCATTGGCGATTGAACTGGCCGCGGCGCAAATCGATGCGTTGGCGCTGGTGGGGTTGCAGGCGCAACTCGATAACTGTTTTCAGCTGCTGACCCAGGGCCGCCGCACAGCCGTTCCCCGGCATCAGACGCTCAAAGCTGCGCTGGACTGGAGCTACGAACGGTTGACTGCCGTGGAGCAAACCGTGTTGCAGCGTCTGGCCGTGTTCAAAATGGCCTTTACCCGGGACGCAGCGATTGGCGTGATCAGCTGCGACAGGCTGCCTGCCGCCGAGCTGGTCAAGGTGATGGAAAACCTGGCACTCAAGTCGCTACTGTCCCTGGAGCAGGGCGGGGCAGTGACCCGTTACCGCTTCCTCAACACCACCCGTACCTACGCGCTGGAAAAACTCGAACTCAGCGGTGATTTGCGCGCCCTTGAAATGCGTTATGCCCGCTACATCAGTCAGACACGCTGGACTTCAGGCCGGCAGGTGGCATTGCAACTCGCCGAGTAAACGGCGGACCGTTATCAGGTCAGGCGTGGAAAAACCTTCGGTGAAGCGCTGGTAGATCGGTGCCAACAGTTCATGCGCCTGTAGGTGGCGGCCCTGTCGCTGCCACAGTTGCGCCAGCGAGGTGGCGCTGCGCAATTCCCAGGCCAGCGCACCCTGAGTCCTGGCCACGTTGAGTGCCTTGAGCAGCACGGCTTCTGCCGTTGCGGTTTTCACCGGACAATCCGTTGCCAGCAGCGTCTGGGCCCTGGCGCGCAGAATCTCCGACGTGCTCCAGCCCGACGCACCGTTTTCTGCGCGTTCGAGCAAGGCGTCATCGACGCAGGTCGAGTCCAGCGTGACCATGATGTCTTTGATCAACCCGACACTTCGTTGCCTGGCGGGCGGGACATGGGTGCCGCCGATCACCTGCGCGTAGTGTTGCGCCCAGTTATAGAACAATTGAACCGAGTGTTTCTGCGCCTGTTCCAGCAGCAGCCGCAGGAGTTCGCGGGCGCTGCGGGTGTCGCCGTTGTAGTAAGCGATCAGGCAGCCGGACAGCGCCAGGGTGTAGCAGATGGATGTGCCGTGGTTGATCTGCAATGCGATGTCCAGCGCCTGCCGGGCTGTGCGCCAGGCTTGTTCCGGTTGGCCCTGCAACCAGAGGATGCGCGCCTGAATGGTCAGTGCCGCGACGCTCTGGTCGTATTGCACGCCAAAACCGTGAGTGAAACGGTTGAGGTGACCGCTATGGGCCATGTGTTGCAGCACTTGCTCGGCATCTTTCCGAGCCTGTAGCTGGTCGCCGGAAAAATGCAGGGCCAGCACCCGCAATCGGTGCATGCTCAGGGACATCAGGGCGTCGTCATGCAGCCCCAGTTGATCGAACTGCCGACTCTGTTCCAGGGCCATTTGATAATGACCACAGTTGAGATTCACTGCCAGGTGCCCGGAAATCGCCCGCAATTGACCGGCTACATCGTTGCACTGTCGGGCCAGGGCTCCAGCGCTGACAAAGGCTCCAGCGGTTTCGGCGGTGCCGCCCTGCACGTGATAACAGGCGCTGCCCAGGGCCAGCTTGAGGGCTATCTGCAAACGCGGGCAAGGCTCGGGTGACTGGTCGAGCAAGGCCAGTGCCTTGCGCACATAACCGCCGTGCTCCTTGAACAGTGACAGCTCCTGCCACAGGGGAGTGGATGTCGCGGCCAGGCGGATCGCCAGTGCCTGTGGCCCTTGCGCGTGCAAACCCCAGTCGAGGACCGCGCGGATGTCCTCAAGGACCCGGCCATAGCGCTCGAGCCACAGGCTGGTCGGGGTTTTCTCCCAGTCGTTCTGCGCCAGTTGCATCAGGGCCAGGCAGCGCTGGGCATGGCGCTCCCGGGTGCCTGGCAGGTCGGTGGTTTGTGTGAGTTTTTCCAGGGCGTAACGGCGGGTGGTGTCGAGCAGGCGGTAGTAAACATCCTCGTCGCCCACCTCGACATTCAACAGGGACTTGGCGACCAGTTGGGTGATCGAGCCGAATACTTCGCGAGGTTCGATGTGTTCGCCGACAATCACTGCCGCTGCCGACTCGAGGGTGAAGCCGCCGCGGAATACACTCAGTCGGCGCAGGCAGGTCTTTTCGCAGGCGTTGAGCAGTTCGAAGCTCCAATCCAGTGTCGCGCRCAGGGTCTGATGGCGTGCCAGGGGCGCCTGGCCGGGCTGAGTCAGCACCCGGAAGCTGCTTTGCAACTGCTCCAGCAAGCCGTGCAACCCGAAGTGGCCCACTTGCGCCGCTGCCAGTTCGATGGCCAGCGGGATGCCATCCAGCCGGTGACAGATGTCTATCAGTAGCGGCAGTTCACCCTCCGTCAGTTCAAAGCTGTCGTGGCTGGCCATGRCTCGTTCGACGAACAGTTGCAGGGCGGAAAAGGTCATGGCCTGGGCGCGGTCGAGGACGGCGATGGGCGGTGGGCAGTCGAGCGACTCCAGACGCTGGACGAATTCCCCTTCGGCCCGCAGGCTCTCGCGGCTGGTGGCGAGAATGTGCACGTGCGGCGCACTGCGCAGAATGTTTTCGCAGAGTTGGGCAATGGCGTCGATCAGGTGTTCGCAGTTGTCGATGACCAGCAGCATTTGCCTGTCGCGCAGGAAGGTTGCGAGGCTGTCCATCGGTTCGTCGTCGTGCAGGACCAGTTCGAGCAACGTCGCCAGATGGCCGTCGATCATCAGCGGGCAATTGATCGGGGCCAGGTCCAGCAGGCGAATGCCGTCCCGGTAGCGACCGATCATTAGTTCGGCGACCCGCAAGGCCACGGTGGTCTTGCCGATGCCGCCGGGACCGACGAGCGTGATGAAGCGCTGGCGTGGCAGTTGCACCATCAGACTATCAACCAGGTTCTGCCGGCCGATCATGCGCGTGTGGCGCACCGGCAGGTTATGCCGGCTCGGCGTGGCGGCCGCCGGTGCCGGCGGTTGCCCGGCCTGTTCCAGAGAGTACGGTGCGACGAAGCTGTACCCACGCTGGGCCACTGTGATGATGTAGCGCTGACCCGCCTGACCGTCGCCGAGCGCCTTGCGCAACGCGGCCACGTGTACCCGCAGGTTGATGTCTTCGACCACGCTGTTGGGCCAGACCCGGGCGATCAGTTGTTGCTTGCTGACCACGTTGCCGGCGTGCTCCAGCAGGATCAACAGGATGTCCATGGCGCGCCGGCCCAGGCGCAAGGGATGGCCGGCCTCCATCATCAGGCGTTGTTCGGGGTAGACCCGGTAGGGGCCGAAATGCACAGCCTGTTCGGGGGAAATGGTCAACGAGTTGCTCCTGCTGCATCCGTCTAGTTCGCGGTTTTCGAGCATATTCCTCAGGTTTTTTACGTAGCGCAATGCACCGCCCGGGTGACTGTTGGGTGCAGGCGCTGACTGTAGCGTATCGGCCAGTGGCTGTCGGTCCCGTGAACATTGGGCGCGACAGATGGACAGGGCTTGTCGGGGCTTTTTGCGCGCCATGGAAAATTAACAACGTTTAACTCGTCCTGCATCCGGTCTGCGCTCAAAACTCTATCCCAGTTGGAGCAAGCTCGCTCCTACAAGGGAATTCAACCCGTCGCAAGGACAGAGCAATGAGCAACGTGGTGGTGGTCTATCACAGTGGCTACGGGCACACCCGGGTCATGGCCGAAGCCGTGGTCACGGGTGTGGAACGGCACCTGGGCAGCACCTGCCAGTTGATCCCGGTCGAGGAGGTGGAGGAGCACTGGGAGCGGCTGCACAACGCCGACGCCATCATCTTTGGCGCGCCGACCTACATGGGCAGCGCCTCGGCGGCCTTCAAGGCGTTCATGGAGGCCACGGCGGCGTTCTACCTGGCCCAGCCCTGGCGCGACAAGCTCGCGGCCGGCTTCACCAATTCCGGCTGCCTGTGCGGCGACAAGCTCAACACCTTGCTGCAGATGGCGGTGTTCGCCGCCCAGCATTCGATGATCTGGGTCGGCCTTGACCTGCTGCCGGCGCGTTCCAGCACCGGCGCGTTCAACGGACAACTGAACCGATTGGGCAGCTCTCTCGGCGCCATGGCCCAGTCGAATGTCGAGCAATCCCCCGACGATGCCCCTCCGCCCGAGGATCGCTGCACCGCCGCGCACCTGGGCGAACGCGTGGCGCGACTGGCGGATCGCATGAACCAACTACCGGTTTGATTCACCCCCCAACCCTCGTTAAGGAAGCATCACCCATGAGCACCTTCACCACCCGCGACGGCGTCGAGATTTACTACAAGGACTGGGGCACCGGCCAGCCGATTGTCTTCAGCCATGGCTGGCCGCTGAACGCCGACAGCTGGGAATCGCAGATGATCTTCCTGGCCTCCAAGGGCTACCGGGTCATCGCCCACGACCGTCGGGGCCATGGGCGTTCCAGCCAACCGTGGTTCGGCAATGACATGGATCATTACGCCGACGATCTGGCGCAGTTGATCGAGCTGCTCGATCTGCAAGACGCCGTGCTGTTCGGCTTCTCCACCGGTGGTGGCGAGGTGGCGCGCTACATCGGTCGCCACGGCACCGGGCGCGTGGCCAAGGCCGGGCTGATTTCCGCGGTGCCGCCGCTGATGCTCAAGACCGAAGCCAACCCCGGTGGCCTGCCGCTGGAAGTGTTCGACGGCATCCGCCAGGCCTCGTTGGCCGACCGTTCACAGCTGTACATCGACCTCGCCAGCGGCCCGTTTTTCGGCTTCAACAAATCGGAGGCGAAACCGTCCCAGGGCATGATCGACTGGTTCTGGATGCAAGGCATGATGGCCGGCCACAAGAACGCCTATGACTGCATCAAGGCGTTCTCGGAAACCGACTTCACCGAAGATCTGAAAAAGTTCGACGTGCCGACCCTGGTGGTGCATGGCGACGCGGATCAGGTCGTGCCGTACGAAGCGGCGGGCGTCTCCTCCGCCAGACTGGTGAAGGGCTCGACGCTGAAGATTTACCCGGGCGCCCCTCACGGCTTGACGGACACCCACAAGGATCAGCTCAACGCGGATCTGTTGGCGTTCTTGAAAGGTTAAAAAGCCAGTTCAAAAGATCGCAGCCTTCGCCAGTTCCTACACGCTAGCGTGCATGCCCGTAGGAACTGGCGAAGGCTGCGATCTTTTGCCGTTGCGGCGGACAAACTGACAGCGCCAGGCAAACGGATTGATGCCTTCGCTGCGGGTGAAGATGTGGCAGAAGTGCGCCTGATCGCAGAAGCCGCATTCGAGGCTGATCTGCGTAAGGCTCATATCGGTGTACTGGATCAATTGCTTGGCCAGGGCAACGCGCTGCTGGCGAATCCATTCTTGCGGCGAGAGGCCGGTGCTGCACTTGAACGCGCGGGAAAAATGACTGCGCGACAGGGCGCAAGCCTGTGCCAGTTCAGTGACTTCCAGGCTGTCGCCCAGACGTTCGAGGATCAGTTGTTTAACCCGTTTTTCGCGTTGGGGGCTGAGGCCGCCGGTGTGGGTCTTGCGAGGTTCGCTGGCAGGTGCGCAGGCGGTGGTGTGCTGTGGGTAAGCCATGGCCATTGTCCGGTCGGGGAGGAAAAGCGCTGGCGCCCGGTTTGAGCGATCAGCACCGTTTCTCTGGAAAAAAACAGTTCTGCGCTGAGGGCTTCATTGTTGGAGTTGCCTTCAGTGGCTGACGAGTTAAACGTTGTTAATTCCATGCCCGAAGGTGTGAACACAGCACATCGCTGCAAGTGCAAGTATTGGCGATTGGCACAAGATGCGCAGCGTGGAGCGGGCCATAACGGACCGCCGGTTGGCTTGAAAAGGTGAGCAGATGAAACGGACGTGGCAGGGAACGCTGGGCACCATCGGCCTGGTTCTGATATCCGCCAGCGCACTGGCCCAGGCGCCCGCACAGGTGGGCACGCAAGTACCCGGTTACTTCCGCCTGGCGCTGGGGGATTACGAAGTGACGGCGCTGTTCGACGGCTACAACGATCTGTCGCCCAAGCTGTTGCAGGGCATGAGCCAGGGCCAGATCCGCGCACTGCTGGCCCGTCGTTCGATTGAAACCCCGGGTGTACAGACCGCCTTCAACGCCTTTGTGGTCAACACCGGCAAACAGCTTGTTCTGATTGATACCGGGGCAGGGCAGTGCATCGGTCCTACTGCCGGCCAGCTGCCGGCCAACCTGCAAGCGGCCGGCTACAAACCGGAGCAGGTGGACGCCATCCTGATCACCCACCTGCACCTGGATCACGTCTGCGGTCTGGTGGACGGCCAACAGCAACCGGTGTTCGCCAACGCCACGGTGTATGCCGCCAAGGCCGAGGCCGACTACTGGCTCGATCCACAGGCATTGGCCAAGGCACCGGAAGCGGCCAAGGGCTTCTTCAAGGTGGCCCAGGACTCCACCGCGCCTTACGTTGCCGCTGGTCGTTTCAAGACCTTCACCCCAGGCCAGTCACCGCTACCGGGTGTGGTCGAGGCGCAACTGGAAGCCGGGCACACGCCGGGCAGCACCACGTACCGTTTCACGTCTCAAGGGCAAAGCATCCTGTTCATGGGCGACCTGGTACACAACCTCGCCGTGCAGTTCCTGCACCCTGAGGTATCGATCGGTTTCGACGTCAACAGCCGGCAAGCGATCAACAGTCGCAACCAGGTGTTCGGTGCCGCGGCCGCCAGCAAGACCTGGGTGACGGCTGCGCACCTGCCATTCCCCGGCATCGGTCATATCACCGCCCAAGGCAAGCATTTCGAGTGGGTGCCGGTGGAGTACGGGCCGTACAAACGAGCGGCAAACGTGCCGTTGATCGAGTAAAGTCCATAGCACTCGAGCCTGGCCGAACATACAAGGAACCCGTGTCTATGAACCGAAATGATCTGCGTCGCGTCGACATGAACCTGCTGGTGATTTTCGAAGCCCTGATGTTCGAAAAGAACCTGACCCGTGTCGCGGAAAAACTGTTCATGGGCCAGCCGGCGGTGAGTGCCGCGCTGGGTCGTTTGCGCGATCTGTTCGACGATCCGTTGCTGTTGCGCAACGGTCGTGGCATGGAGCCGACGGCGCGGGCGCTGGCGATTCTCAAGGAATTGCAGCCGGCGATGGACACCATTTCCGGTGCGGTCAGCCGGGCCAAGGAGTTCGATCCGGCGACCAGTTGCGATGTGTTCCGCATCGGGCTGTCGGACGATGCCGAGTTCGGTTTGTTTCCGCCGTTGTTGCGTCAGTTGCAAGAGGAAGCACCGGGCATCGTCGTGGTCGTGCGGCGGGCCAATTATCTGTTGATGCCGGCGCTGCTGGCGTCGGGGGAAATTTCGGTGGGCGTGAGTTACACCACGGATTTGCCGGCCAATGCCAAGCGCAAGAAGCTGCGCGATATTCCCTGCAAAGTGCTGCGCGGCGATACCCGGCCGGGAACGTTGACCCTGGATGAGTACTGCGAGCGGCCCCATGCGATGGTGTCGTTTTCGGGGGACTTGAGTGGCAATATCGATCTGGATCTGGCGAAGGTCGGGCGTAGTCGTCGTGTCGTGCTGGGGGTGCCGCAGTTCAGTGGGTTGCGGGCGCTGCTCGCCGGTACCGAGATGATTGCCACCGTGCCCGATTATGCGGCGTGTGCGTTGGTTGAGGGGTGTGGGTTGCGGGCCGAGGATCCGCCGTTCGAGATTGAGGCGGCGCAGTTGTCGATGGCCTGGAGCGGGGTGCATGACAATGATCCGGCGGAGCGGTGGTTGCGGTCGCGGATCGGTCAGTTCATGTCTTTGGCTTTGGATGTTCCCTCCTGACTGTGTACATATCCGTTTCTTTGGTAACGGCGGCTTATGGTTTCGCCCTTACGGCGACTCACTTTTTTTACAAGCGCCTAAAAAAAGTAAGCAAAAAAACGCTCGCCCCTGACGTACGGCCCCTCGCTTAGGCTCGGGGTTCCTTCGCTCCGGCATTCATCCGGGGGCATC
>NZ_JBFREX010000067.1:0-18358 GCF_052114525.1 Pseudomonas sp. KB_15
CAAGCTTGCGCAAGCTTGCGCGGTCGACCTCGCAAACGCTGCCGATGGTTGTTGGCCGATAAAGGCTATGACGCCGAAGCTTTGCGCCGCTACTGCGACCGGTATCGGATGCAGCCGGTGATTCCTCTGCGCAGCATGAAGCGTAAACCTAAGCCGGGGTTGCCGAGACTGTTTGATCGTCCCAAGTACCGGCAGCGCAATATCATTGAGCGCATGTTCGGCTGGTTGAAAGAGAACCGCCGCATCGTTACGCGTTTCGACAAGCTTGCGAAAAGTTATGCGGCGATGGTCTCGCTGGCCTGCGCCATGAGGTGTTTACGACATTACTTTTCGTACAGAGCCTAGCGAAGGCTAAGCCCAACCCGATGATTAATGGTTACCAGGATTGGCTGGACGGGCTGATCAGTGCTGCACAAAAGTCCAAAAAATAATCGTACGCTCCAATGGCTGTATTTGTGGTTAGCACCCCTTCAAGCAGAATTCGTCTAGCGCCGTGTGGATCATTTTCCTGATACCTGCTTTCGTAGCTCTTCTGCAAAATACTTAACGGCCACTGGTATCTCGTTGCTCCCCAGCCTCAGTTCAATCATGACGTTGCCCAAAGCCGGTAGCCCTGTTGTGGCTGAGTCCAGCAGCTGCCAGGTTGGCTGCATCAAAGCAGAGGAGGTTGCAGTGATCGATAAGCCACTGTCGACGGCAAGCTGAACGCCTGCGACACCGGTACATTCGAATGCGATGCCATATTCTTTTTGGCCATCACTCAATGCCCTCAAGATTTGACTTCGATACCCGCATCCATGTGGGTACAAGGCAAGTGGAATCGGAGCGTTGGGCGACAGTACGAACGACTCAGCAGCTACCCACTGAAGCTGATCACACCTCAAGATTTCTCCATTTCCATCATTGTTGCGTCGGGTGACCAATGCCAGATCTAGCTCGCCTTTCTCAAGAGCAGAGAAAAGGTTTTGACTAATGTCGTTTCGAATTTGGAGACGCACGTTAGGACATCGTCGGGTGAATTCCTGCAACACTGGGAGGAGAAAAGCACTAGCGTAATCGTCTGGAATACCGAAGCGAACGGTGCCTGAAACTTCTTCTTTTATAAACAGTTCCATTGCTTCAGTGCTGAGCGCCAGCATTTTCCGTGCGTATTGAAGCAGCAGCTCTCCATCGCTGGTCAGCTCAGCCGTCTGATGGCCTCGATTAAGCAGTCGCTTACCAATTGAGTCCTCAAGCTTTTTGAGCTGAATGCTGATGGCTGCTTGTGTTTTGTGTAACCGTTGCGATGCGAGTGAAAGGCTCTTGCACTCGGCAATCGTCTTGAAGGTGTACAGGAGCGAAAGGTCTAAGTGTCGCAAGGAGCCGTCCTCACATTGGTAGATCGCGTGACCAGAAAAATGGCAGCGAGCTTCCTGGAAGCCTAAAAAATCATTAGGCGGGCAAGACAAAGGGTTGTCAAACGAACACCTTAGACCGGCGCAATATCTGATAACAGACCTTGGCAGCTGGGTTGGTCTGAACGGAAAGCTCCCTATTTGCCAGTCAGTCCGGTGAGCCGCTTGGTATTCCTCATGAATTTACCTATAGAGTTTTAGCTGGCAGGGCTGGTGGCTTAAATAGTTTTTAAGCCCGGCATTTCATTTATTAAATATCCGTCTACGACCCCATCCGATAAGTTGTGGTCAAGGCAGTTATCAACTCGAAAAAGCATTGCCGGACACGCATGCCTGATAGCCGCGATGACCAATTGGTTTCGCTGGAGAATAATAAATGACAACCGAATTTGACTATGTGATTGCTGGTGCTGGCTCTGCTGGTTGTGTGTTGGCACGCCGACTTTCTGATGCAGGACATAAGGTTCTTCTTCTTGAGGTTGGCCCTTCAGATAAGTCCTGGATCATCCGAATGCCCGCAGGCTTGCGATCAGCCTTCAAACCAACCTCCAAGTACAATTGGTGGTATTACACCGAAGAACAAGCGCATCTAAATAAGCGGCGTGTTCAGCAACCGCGCGGCCGGGTGCTGGGGGGATCTTCCTCCATCAACGGCATGACCTGGTTGCGTGGTCATCCTACGGACTATGACCGTTGGGAGGTCGAGGGCGCGACAGGCTGGAGCTGGGCCGATTGTGCTCCCTACTTTAAGAAAATCGAATCCRGCGTTATTGACTCCTGCTATCGCGGTCAAAGTGGGCCTATCAAAGCTCAGCGCCAAGAGCACCTTAGCCCGCTAAACGCGGCGTTTCTGGATGCTGGTCAACAGGCCGGTTTTCCGCTTACGGATGATGTGAACGGCTTCCAGCAGGAGGGAGTCTCTCGCTTTGAAATGAGCGTTAGAGACGGCATTCGAAACAGTGCCGCCTATGGCTACCTTCACTCGATGGGCGCACATCCAAACCTGACGATCTGGCTTGGCTGTGAAGTCCAGAAGATCATTCTCGAAGGTCATCGCGCTGCGGGCTTCGAGGTGCTCTATAAGGGCCGAATAATTGATGTTCGAGCCAGACGTGAAGCAATTGTCTCGTGCGGTGTTTTCGGTTCTGCACAGCTGCTGATGCTTTCAGGTATCGGGCCGGCGGAACATCTGCGCGAGCATGGGATTTCGTGCAAAGTGGACTTGCCGGGAGTTGGAGAGAACCTGCAAGACCACCTTGAATGCCACATTCAAATTGAGACTAAGGAGCCCATCTCGCTCAATCGAGAGTTGCAGCCTCATCGCATGCTGTGGGCTGGTGTGCAATGGTTCGGTCTGAAAAAAGGGGTTGCCTCTGTCAATCAATGCCACGTTGGTGCATTTCTCAACAGTTCGTCGACAGCACCGCACCCTGATATTCAGTTCCACTTTTTCCCGGTGTTCTTTGACAAAAACTGGATACCAGTTTCCACAACGTATGGTTACCGAATAGGGGTAGGGCCGATGCGACCGACCAGTCGCGGCACAGTCAGACTTCGTAGCTCCAAGGTATCCGATCCACTGTTGATCGATCCTAACTACATGGCTACGGAAGAGGATTGGAGAGTCATGCGCGAGGCAATGCGATTAGGGATCGAGTTCGCCAATCAGCCTGCCCTCAAGCGTTACAACTTCCGTGAGGACACTCCAGGTACTCATATCCGTGGTGGTAAAGCCATGGACGAGTTCATCCGTGAGGACGCTGCCAGTGCCTACCACCCCTGTGGTACATGCAAGATGGGCAGCAGCAAGGACTCGATGGCCGTAGTGGACAGCCAGTTAAGAGTGTTCGGAATCGAGAATCTTCGAGTGATCGATGCGTCGGTTTTTCCTTCTGTTCCGAGCGCGAACATCAACGCAGCGACAATCATGCTCGCTGAGAAAGCCAGCGACATCCTTTTGAGTAAACCAGCGTTGCAACCCGAAGCTCTACCTTTCCACTGCCAACTCTCTTCGCCCATGGCTCATATCGCATCGGCCTAGCGTCTAGTTGAGTCGGCAGAACCAGGAGACCAAACATGTCACAAATCGAACGACGTGAAGCCAGCGGTGCAGAGAGAGAACAGTGTCGAAATTGGGAAATTTGGGAAAGCGGTGATACGGATCGTTTTGAGTACAGCTACGACCAAGACGTCCAGTTTGTTGTGCAGCGTGGCGAGGCCGTAATTCATAGCCATTCGAATCCTCCAGTGGCAATCAGTCCAGGCAACCACGTCATTATTCGTAAAGGGGTGGAAGCGGTTTGGAAAATCTCGTCACCCATAGTGAATCGGTATCAATACATCTGATTTTTGCAGATGCGGCAGAGGTATTAAGTCTTCGGAGGAATAGATTTCGGAAGTATCAAGAACGCCCATCTCGTGAAGCATTTTATAGATGTTTCAATCAAAAGAATTAGCTAGAGACAGGCTCAATCATCTATCTGCCAAACCTAATAATTACACCAATTGGAGATTTTCGATGATCACGTATTTTTCATATGCGAAGAAAGCTAGTTGCTGGATGGCAGGAGCCATCTTGCTGAGCGCGGCAACTCTCGCGCAAGCCGATGAACCCAAGCCTGTTGTTATCGGTTGGGTTAACTGGGCTGACGCTGAGATCACCACAAAGCTCGCGACACTGGCCTTGCAGGATCAAATTCAGCAGCCTGTGAAACTGGTAATGGCCGACATCGGCATTCAGTTCCAAGCCATGTCCACCGGAAAGGTCGACATGATCCCGATGGCGTGGCTGACATATAGCCACAAGCCATTCTGGGAAAAGTACAAGGATAAGCTTGAGGATCTCGGGGTTCTCTATGAGGGCCGCCTGGGCCTGGCAGTTCCTGCGAGCATCCCGCAAAGCGAAGTCTCAAGTATCGAGGACTTGAACAAGCCTGAGGTCAGGGAGAAATTTGGCGGCAAGATACTGACATCGGAAGTCGGTAAYGGCCAATACAAGACGGCGACTCGTGCTATCGCAGATTACAAGCTTGATGGCTACAAGCTTGTAGCGTCTTCCGAGACCGGCATGCTCAATGAGTTTGATCGGAACACCAAACGTGGTCAGTGGGCCYTGCTCAACGCCTGGAGTCCACATTGGATGTTTTCCACCTGGTCGCTGCGATACCTCGATGATCCGAAAGAAGTCTACGGTAAGGCAGAGCAAATCCACGCAGTGGGTCGCAAGGGATTCACTCAAGACTTCCCGCAAGTGGCGTATTTTTTTGGTCACTTCACCATCCCGATGAAAGACTTGGAAAGCATGATGAAAGCTGCGCGCGAGTCGTCAGCCGACCAAGTGGTTGCAGAGTACTACACCGCTCATAAAGATACCTTCACAGCCATGTTCCAAGGTGCACCTTCGATCACCGCACAGACACCTTGAACATATCGCTTCCCTCGGGCCGCCGCTGAAAACCGGCGGTCTGTTCCCTACGCTTCAGCCCTCCATAAGTGCGGCTTCTGACAACAAGCAGGGAGAGGCAGGATGCGCCCGCTGTGTCTACAGCCGGTTGAGTACAAGTGAGCCAGGCAAAAGTGAAAATCCGTCTATCGCAATACTTCTTGATGACGTCCGCAATTTCCGTGAGAGGGATAATGCTCAACAGAAGCGAGCGCATCGCTACGGGGTGTGGGTTAGTGGCGATTGTCCTGTGGAGCACTGCCGCAGGATTGATTAGAAGCGTAAGCGAAACCTTCGGGCCATGGGGAGGTGCAGCTTTGATCTACACGTTGGGTGCGATTCTGCTCTTGGGCCTACTAGGCATACCACGCCTGCGATCCACACCTTTTCACTATCTACTGTTGGGAAGTGCATTTTTTGTGGCGTATGCGGTTTGTCTATCCTTGGCTTTGGGTTTCGCCAGCACTCGTATCCAGGCCATCGAAGTCGGTGTCGTGAATTACCTTTGGCCCTGTCTGACGGTGCTTCTCGCGATCATCATGAATGGGCAAAAGGCCCGTTGGCTCATTGCGCCGGGGACTGCGTTAGCGCTATTCGGTATTTTATGGGTGGTGAGCGGTGACGGCCTATCACCGTCTAGTATCGTCGCCAACATTGAGTCCAACCCCTTGAGCTATGGTCTTGCAGTCGCATGTGCGATCACTTTCGCGCTTTACTGCAATGTCACCCGGCGTTATGCGGGAGGAGAGAACCTCGTGGTGCTGTTCTTCATTTTGACGGCCATCGTGCTATGGGCAAAGTACTTGGCCAGCGGTGAAACAATCACGGCTTTTGACCTACGCAATAGTATCGAACTGCTTGCAGCGGGTGCGGCTATGGCGGTGGGGTACGCGCTATGGAATGTTGGTATTTTGCGGGGAAATCTAACCCTGCTCGCTACAGCCTCCTACACCACCCCAGTGATGTCATCAGCATTTGCTTCCGCATGGCTTGGTGCTCAATTGACAGGTCAATTCTGGCAAGGGGCGGTTATGGTTACCGTGGGTTCGCTGATTTGTTGGCAAGCTACGCGAGATCGTTCGACCTGGTTCCGATTGCGCTGAGTAATATCCGATATTGTCTGATAGCTGCCTACCGAGAATGTTTGCAAACGACCCAATGGAGCCCTTGGCGGATTCCCCAGGCCAGCAGCTTGTTGTTGGAAGAAGCCGCCCCGTTCACTTCAAACTCTGCTCGATCCAATCTGCCTTCGTCTTCAAATGAATACCGTATGTGGCATTAAGGGGCGGTTATTCGTTGAACCCGGCCAGCAAAGCATCCAGCACACTGCGCACGGCCGGAACCATGCCACGTCTGGATGGGAAGAGGGCGTGCAGGCTGCCGCTGGGCGATGGCCATTCGGGCAACACTTGGACGAGGCTTCCTAGTTTCAAATCGTCCTGAACCAAGCTAAGTGGTAGCTGCGCGACACCAACTCCCCTCAATGCCGCATCGCGCAGCGTTTCCAAATCGTCGGTCGCTAATCTGGGTTGATGAGTGAAAGCGACATGCTGGGGCGTCAAGAAATGCCATTGGTATTTGTCGTTTGTATTGGCCATAGCCAATGTAGGTAGGTGTGCCAGATCATTCAGGTCAGCGAGCGTTGCGTGCTGTGCCAACAACGCGGGACTGGCGACCAGGATGCGGTGTGACGTCAGCAGGGGCAGCATTGTCAGCTCGGAGTCTTCTAGTGGCGGCAAGCGAACGCGCAGGGCAATGTCCAGTCCTTCCTCGATCACATCGACACGTCGGTTGGTCGCATCAAGCATGATCCGTACTGACGGGTTGTCTACCAAGTACTGAGTCAGAATGGCGCTAACCCCCATCTGCAAAACGCCTAATGGGCAACTGATTCGCACCACGCCTTGGGGAGAGGCCAGCGTCTGATCGATGGCAGTCTTCGCTGCCCGGACTTCCTCCACCAGTGCCACGCAATGCTGATGGAAAAGACGACCGGCGTCCGTCAAGGAAACCCGCCGTGAGTTGCGATTAAGCAGGCGTACGCCCAGTTCCAACTCCAGCGCGCTGACTCTACGGCTGAGCATTGAGGTTTGCAGCCCCAGTGCTGTTGCCGCGGCGGTAAATCCGCCGTGATCCACCACCTTGGCGAAGAAGTACATGTTGTTCAAATCCGTCAAAGGTTCCATGGCTCCATCTCGTGGTGATCTGATCGTTCTATTTTTCACAACGTATCATTGATTTTTACGCTGTTTTTCTCCGCTCGTTTCAAAATTATGCTCTGTCACGCGGCAATCGGCCGTTTTATTAGGAGCTGAAATGTTAGTGCACCGACTCAAGGCTGATCTCGGTGGCGGCGATTATGGCTGGCTCAAGGCCAGGCATCATTTCAACGTCACTGTCGACGGCAATCCCGCACATCATCCACTGGGGGCACTGGTGGTCTGGAACGACGACGAGATAGCGCCGGGTACCGGCTTCCCCATGCATGGTCATGAAAGCATGGAGATTGTCAGTTACGTATTGGAAGGCGCGGTGACCCATCGCGATAGCGCAGGCGGACAAGGACGCACTGAGGCAGGTGATGTGCAGGTCATGAGCGCCGGCACCGGTATACGCCATGAAGAGCGCAACACGGGGATCGTGTCATTGAGACTCTTTCAGATCTGGTTGCGGCCGCGTGAGAGTGGTGGGCATCCCCGTTGGAATACGCGTCCATTTCCCAAGTCTGATCGGGCTGGTCAATGGGCCGTTCTGGCTAGCGGGATGTCTGACGATGAAAACGCTTTGCCCATTGGTGCCGATGCACGTGTGCTTGGAGCAACGCTCAAGGCTGGTCAGCGCATGAGCACTAGTTGCGCTAATACTCGCCAGGCTTATCTGGTACCAACGCATGGCGTAGTGACAGTCAACGGTGAAAGGGTCGAAGCGGGGGATGGTATTGCCATTTTTGACGAGACCCAGCTTGTGGTCGAGGCCATTGAAGATACCGAAGTGGTACTGGTCGAGGTGTTTCGACCATGAATACGATCATCATGACAGGCGGGACGTTCGGCCTGGGAGAAGTGGCTGCGCAGCGCTTGAGCGCATCCCCCGATACCCGACTGATCATTGGCGGGCGGGAGACCCGCCTGCCGTTGGAGTTAGCGAGGCTGGACAGTATCAAGCAGTTTGCCAGGCAAGTACTCGATACGCTGGGCAAGACAAAGATCAATGCCCTGGTACTCAATGCCGGCCTCAGCTTTCCCACCGCGGCTCGCTCGATGGATGGCTACGAAACCACTTTTGCGGTCAATCACCTGGGCCACTATCTACTGTTACGTCTTCTCGCGCCGTCGCTGGCGCGAAATGCCATTGTGGTGCTGACCACCAGTAATACCCACGATCCGATGTTCAGTCCGGTAGCCCCGTTTCCGTTTGTTGATGCACGACAACTGGCGTATTACAACCTTGAGAAAGGGTCGCATGGCAGTATTGCTTTCGAGTCCGGATTTCGCGCCTATGCGACTTCGAAACTGTGCAATCTGCTGACGGCGCGTGCCTTCGCCGCTTCAACCGAAGTAAACGCTCGCCGCTTGCGGGTTATCGCGTACAACCCGGGCTATACCCCCGGCACTGGTCTCGGGCGCAATTTACCGGCGGGGGCGCTTCCGGGGCCAGCCATGGCGTTGAGTCCCTACTTTGCAGAAGTCATGCGTATTCAAGCAGGAGAAGTCCTGGCCGATCTCGCACTGGGTCGAATTGTTCCGCCAAAAGGACGTCTGTATGCGTCTCTGGTAAGAGGTGAATTGACGTGGCCTGAACCATCAGAACTTGCTCAAAGCGATAAAGTTGCGCAGCAACTGTAGCGCGATAGCGAAATTTTGACTGGTATGGATTTCGACGCACTCCAATCTCGCATTTGACGCTGTGCTCCATTCGCACGCTCTGATTGGTCGTGTAGCCATGCCGACAATTTGGTCGATGTGACTGTGAACGCCCCCGTCTGAGAGTAACCCCATGATGTGAATCGCGCCCTGACGAGAAGCAGTGGTGCTCAGAAGCTTTTGCAATCGCTCGTTTTCACCAAGCGCTCCATCGTCTATGGCCTTGTTGATGCGCGTGAGGCTTTGATACACGATCCTCCCTGCGCCCAGATCCATATGGCCGACTTCCGAATTCCCCATTTGTCCTGGGGGCAGGCCTACAGCCAAACCTGATGTCTCAATTTGGTTGTTGGGGTACCTCTCCAGCAATGCATTCAGGGTTGGCGTATGTGCAGCGGCGAAAGCGTTCGATTCCAACTCATTCCGGATACCAACTCCATCCAGAATGATGAGTGTGCGAGTAGTCATGTTGCCGCCTTAGAAAATGTAATCGGTCGTAAGGAAGCTCGACTCACGATTGCGCAGGATGTTACTGATCAACGTCTTGCTGCTGTCCTGGAATTTCGCAGCCACTAATGTACGAATCGAGAACACACGCAGTGCATCGTGAACAGAAAGGGTGCCCTCAGCGGAGTTTTTGCGGCCATTGAACGGAAATGCATCCGGGCCTCGTTGGCACTGAGCATTGATGTTGATTCGTCCGACCTGGTTCGCAAAAATATCGATCAGCTTTGTAACTTCCTTGGAGTTGTTTCCAAAGATGCTGAGCTGCTGGCCGAAGTCCGATTGCACCACGTACTCGATCACGGTGTTGATGTCTCGGAAAGGCACGATCGGTACCACCGGCCCAAACTGTTCTTCCTGGTAAACGCGCATGGCCGACGATACTGGGTATAAAACGGCTGGATAAAAGAACGTCTCGCACGACTGCCCACCGTTCTCGTTAATGACCTTCGCGCCTTTGGCGACTGCATCGTTGATGACGCCAGCGGGGAAACTATCCCGGAATGCTTCAAGCAGAGGGCGGATGAGCAACACGCCAAACTTCGCAGGTTTGAAAACCACCGTGTTGCCCATGATCAGCGCTGGGATGAGCGTCGTGAATGTTTCGTTTAGTGGGTAGTTGTACGGCCCCATGCGCAGGGTCACCCCGATGGGTACTCGCCGAATGTGGCCTAGAGTGTCTTGTTCGAGCCGTCGATTGCAGCCCTTCGAGATGGCTCTAAAAAGTCAGCGACTTAGTTGGCATTTTTTAAAATATCGGCCTGCTAATTTTGGCGCCAGCTGAGAATTGGATAGCTTTTCGGCGGCCTCATTTCGAGGTTTTTCGGCTCTTGATTGGCCATGTGCAACAGCAACAGATAACCCTGTATACGCTTGGCCAGGGGCAGCGTTTACAAGGGGCAAAAACGAGCCCTGCCAATGGGCTCGTTTTTTTTGCAGGCAGTGTTTGAGTTACCAACCCAGCTGCTTGTTGAACGACAGCGCGTCATAGTAATCATGCTGCGTCGCGATCTTGTCGTTCTTCAACCGAATGAAACTGACGCCCTTGAAGGACAACGGCTTGTTGGTTGCTGGCGTTTCAGGTGCCCAGGCACCGGTATTGTTCCCGTCGAACTGCCATTCAAAAGCAATGTTGTCGCCGTCGATAACCGGCTGGCCAACCATCTGCCACTTCAGATCGGGCACCGCATCGATAAAGAGTTTGATGACCTCGACCCTGGCAGCTTCCCTGCCGACTTTAGGAACGCCTACCGAGGCGTCCAGAAATTCCCCGTTCTCGGCAAAATATTGTGCCGCCGCGTCCGGGTCGTGTTTGTTCCACGCGCTCATGTAAGCGTTGATGACGTCCAAGGTGTTCTGTTTGTCCGCTGCAACCGAAAACTGGGCAAACAACACGAAGGCAAGAATGCTGGCGATGCGTAGCGATATCCGGTGCATGGTATTTCCTCTTCGATTATTGCTGTTGTGGGAGAGTCGGAAAACAGTTTTGCCAAGGCGTGCAGCTATCTACCGCGGCACCGGCAGCTCAACCAGCGACCACTCGATCGACAGAGGTTTGAGCTTGTGTACTTTGGCGGCAGCAGGGCGGCTGGCCATGTTGCCGACGAACCAGTTCGCCGAATTGGCCGCGATGATCCGGCCTTCGCCGTTGATGATGAATGCCTCATTCTTCATGCACAGCAGGCAACGGGTGAGCAGTTGATCGAATTCGTGCAGGGCGATATCCGCCGCGGCGACGCCAACAAAATGCCCGCCGGCGAAAATCGGCACGGAGAACGCCAGTATGTAGAGTTCGGTGCCATAGAGATCCACGAACGGCCCTTCGACCGAGGCTTCGCCCGTCAGCTTGGGGCGTGTGAACCAGGGCATGCCCTGGTAGTTGTAGAAGCTTTCGCTTTGCCGGTTGAAGTTCAGCATCATTGGGGCGACTTTTCCGCTCGAGGGGCGGTAGAACCATTCCAGGAACAGCTCTTGATCGGCGAGTTCCCCCGGTTCCAGCACGACACCGGTCCCATGAATATAGTTGTCGTGTTCTGACAGGCGCTCTTCGATGGTCGGCTGTAAAAAAGCCAGGTCCTTCGACGTTGGTTTTTTGCCTTCGGCGTCAAGCGCGCTCCAGACCGTCACCACTTCTTCGGCCAGCGTATTGAGTTGCTCGAACACCTTGCAGAGGATGTCCTCCAGGCGCTGGGTGCACTGGCGAAGCTCGTCATTTTTTTCCATTGTGGTCATTGCGATGTGCTCTCTTGCTGCCCAAGCAGGGCAAAGCGCAGATCCATCAGGCGCTTAATGCCGTCTTTGACATGGGCTTCTGTCAGGGCCCTGGCCAGATTGGATTCGCCGGCCATCACGGCCTGCAGGATGGCCCGGTGCCCATCAATGGCAGTACGTTTCTGAACGTCGGTCGTGGAGATCCATTGCAGCTCGCCCATTTCGGCCTGCAGGCGCATTTCCGCGTGGGTCAGCCGCACCGATTGTGCGGCCACGGCAATTTCGATGTGGAATCGAGCGTCCGCCCGACGAAGCTCGCTTCGGGTGGAGGCGTCCTGCAACGCCGTGACGAAGTTTTCCAGCCGTTGGTGCTGGGTGCTGGAGGATCGGCTGGCGGCCAAGCCTGCGGCGGTCGCCGAAATGGCAATCTGTTCGTCGCAGAGGTCGCGTAGTTCCAGCGAGCTCATGGCGCTCAACCTGGCCTTGAGAAACTCATCCGAAACTTCCACGGGGGCGCAGACGAAACTGCCGCCGTTTCTGCCGCGTTTAGTGGCAACAACGCCGCGCTGACGAAGAATGGCCAGGGCATCGCGCAGGGTCACGGTGGCCACGCCGAAGCGGGTTGCCAGCTCACTTTCGCTGGGCAATTGTTCGCCCACGCCAATCAGGCCCAGCTCGATGACCTCGATCAGTCGGCGAGCCACTTCCTCGGGCTTGCCTTCCTGACTGACCTGCAGCAGGGAAAGGCGGTTCACTTTATTCAGTTGAGTCATCTACTCGCCACAAAAAATATGAAACTAGGTTTCTTTTAGTCATATCCAGCCTTTCGCGCAACAGCAAAGTCAGATTTAGCTAAATCTTAGGCGCCTGCATGTCGTTTATAGGTAAAAGCGACGGACTGTTTGGCAGTCGACCAATCATAAGATATGGTTCCATATGTTTAATAAAAGCCTGGCTCCTGCATCCGACGGGAGCGGTACTGGCACTGACACAGAGGAATGGCACGTCATGACGAATCCAACACTTGGCACCTGGGAAGCTCGCGCACAGGCACTGAAGATAGAAGGGCGCGCGTTTATCGGTGGGGACTACACCCACGCCATCGAGGGGGAAACCTTCGATTGTTTGAGCCCGATCGATGGCCGCCTGCTGACCCAGGTCGCCAGCTGCTCGGCTGCTGACGCCGATCGCGCGGTTGAGGTAGCCCGTGCCACCTTCGATTCGGGTGTCTGGTCGCGCATGGCGCCGGCGAACAGAAAGCAGGTCATGATTCGTTTTGCCGAGCTGCTGGAAGCCAATGCCAACGAACTGGCCCTGTTGGAAACCCTGGACATGGGCAAGCCGATCAGCGATTCGCTGGCGGTCGACGTGCCACAAGCGGCCCAGGCGCTGGGCTGGAGCGGCGAGGCTATCGACAAGATCTACGACGAAGTCGCGGCCACCCCCCATGACCAGCTCGGCCTGGTGACCCGCGAGCCGGTCGGCGTGGTCGCCGCCATCGTGCCGTGGAACTTCCCGCTGATGATGGCCTGCTGGAAGCTGGGCCCGGCGTTGTCGACCGGTAACTCGGTGATCCTCAAGCCATCGGAAAAGTCCCCGCTGACCGCCATCCGCATTGCCCAGCTGGCGATCGAAGCCGGCATTCCGGCCGGCGTGTTCAACGTGCTGCCAGGTTATGGCCACACCGTCGGAAAGGCCCTGGCCCTGCACATGGACGTCGACACGTTGGTGTTCACCGGCTCGACCAAGATCGCCAAGCAGCTGCTGATCTACTCCGGCGAGTCGAACATGAAGCGCGTCTGGCTGGAAGCCGGCGGCAAGAGCCCGAACATCGTCTTCGCCGATGCGGCGGACCTTCAGGCTGCGGCCGAATCGGCAGCCGGCGCCATTGCCTTCAACCAGGGTGAAGTCTGCACCGCCGGCTCACGCCTGCTGGTGGAGCGCTCGATCAAGGACAAATTCCTGCCGCTGGTGCTCGAAGCGCTCAAGGGCTGGAAACCGGGCAACCCGCTGGACCCGGCCACCAACGTTGGCGCGCTGGTGGATACCCAGCAGATGAACACGGTGCTCTCCTACATCGAATCCGGTCACAACGACGGCGCCAAACTGCTGGTGGGCGGCAAGCGCACCCTGCAGGAAACCGGCGGCACCTACGTCGAACCGACCATTTTCGACGGCGTCAGCAATGCCATGAAGATCGCCCAGGAAGAGATCTTCGGCCCGGTGCTGTCGGTGATCACCTTCGACAGCGTCGAAGAGGCCATCAATATCGCCAACGACACCCCGTACGGTCTGGCCGCTGCCGTGTGGACCGCCGACATCTCCAAGGCACACCTGACCGCCAGGGCGCTGCGTGCCGGTAGCGTCTGGGTCAACCAGTACGACGGCGGTGACATGACCGCGCCGTTCGGTGGTTTCAAGCAATCGGGCAACGGTCGCGACAAGTCGCTGCATGCGTTCGACAAGTACACCGAGCTGAAGGCGACCTGGATCAAGTTGTAAGTCAGCACAACAAAAAACAATAACTGCCGACAGGACAATGTCCTCAGGATAACAAGATGAACAGTTCCGAATTCTCCGCGGCTGATAGCGATGCCGCTCAGCTCAGGGCGCTTGGCTATACGTCGAACTTCGAAAGAAGCATGAGCCTCTGGGAAAACTTTGCGTTGGGCTTCACCTACCTTTCCCCGGTCGTGGGCGTTTATACGCTCTTCGGCTTGTGTCTGGCGGCAGGTGGGCCGCCAATGTTCTGGTCGTACTTGCTGGTGGGTCTGGGGCAGATGCTTGTCTGCCTGATCTTCTGTGAAGTGGTTTCGCAATTCCCGATTTCCGGGGGCGTTTATCCGTGGGCACGCCGCCTGGTGGGCAAGCGCTGGGCCTGGATGGTGGGCTGGATCTACTCCGTGTCGTTGTGCGTGACCATTGCGGCCGTAGCGCTGGGCGCCGGTCCTTACATCGCCGCCATGCTTGGCTTCGAGCCGAGCCCGGTGACCAATACCCTGGTCGCCCTGGCGCTGACAGTGATGGCCACCGCGCTGAACCTGAGCGGGACCAAGCTGTTGGCCAAAGTCGCAATGTTCGGTTTCATCTGCGAGCTGCTAGGCGCCATTGTGATCGGTGGCTACCTGCTGATCTTCGAACGTCACCAGCCGCTTTCGGTGCTGTTCAATACCTTCGACATCAGCATCGATGGCAGCTACTGGCCGGCATTCCTGACCGCTTCTCTGGCTGGCATGTTCCTCTACTATGGGTTCGAGGCGTGCGGTGATGTGGCTGAAGAAACACCGAACCCGAGCAAGCGTATTCCCAAGGCCATGCGCATGACCATCTACATCGGTGGTGGTGCAGCGATCTTCGCCGCGTTGGCATTGATCCTTGCGGTTCCGGATATTGCCAAGGTGATTTCCGGCGAAGACAAGGACCCGATGTACACCATCATGGTCAACGCCTTCGGGCCTACCGGATGGCAAGTCGTGACGGCGGTGATCACCGTTTCCTTCGTGTCCTGCGTGCTCAGCTTGCAGGCGGCGGCCAGTCGTTTGCTGTATTCCTTTGCCCGGGACGAAATGGTCATGGGCAGCCGCGTACTCAAGCGCCTTTCGCCCACCACACGTGTTCCGACTGCAGCCCTGATCACCTGCGGCGTGATCCCGGCGGCCATCGTTTGTGCAGGGTTCTTCCTGGAGAACGCCATCGCGATCGTCGTCAGCTTCGCGGCCATCGGCATTTACCTGTCGTTCCAGATGATCGTAGGCGGGGCGCTGTTCGCTCGAATTCGCGGCTGGAAACCGGCAGGTCAGTTCACCTTGGGCGGGTGGGGCTGGATCGTGAATATTCTGGCGCTGGTCTACGGCTTGCTGGCGATTGTCAACATGTCCTGGCCGCGTACGCCCGATGCCCCTTGGTACAGCAACTACGGCATCCTGCTCACCGCCGCCGTGGTCATCGGCATTGGCTTGTTTTATATGGCCGTGTTCAAGCCCTATGACAAAGGCAATGCACCCTTTGCCGATGCCTGGAAGTTGCACAAGCGATAAACCGCAGGCGTGAACTCTCCTCGTACTTGCTGCATGGACGGCAAGCACGAGGGGGTTGACCCCAAAAGCGGCGAGCCTATTTCATTGCCATGCCGCCACCGAGCTCTCCACTACCTTTCTTCCTTCCTGCCTCCGTGCACACAAAACATCGTGCTTTCATCGTCGAGGAAAGCCTGCTGAATCTGTTTCAGTGACTCAAAATAGGGGCCGGTACTTATAGTGAAAAAGATCGAGACTCTCCTTGCCCTCATCAACTTTGACAATCCTGTCCAACTCATGATTTCAGCTGAAACGAATGTCAAGCGAGCGAAGATGCGTCTGTAACCCGGCATCCTGAATGGGGATCAAAAATGCTTCTTGATCCGACTCGTTGAAATGAGCGTGCCAGTAGCCCGGAGGGGTCACAAATGCCAACCCAGGCGCCCAATCCACCCGAACAGGATTACGTATTTGGCCATTAGCATCCAGTTCAGTCCCAACCAGTGAGTAGCAACCCGTTGGGCAGTCGATGATGAAGTCCAGTGCGATGGACTGGTGCCGGTGCGGTTTCTGGATCGAACCCGCAGGGAGAATCCCGTACATGGCCCAGAGCACGTGGGTCACGGTTCTGGTTTGCGGAAAATTGCGATTGCCTAACAAAATGCTGATACGGCTGCGATCTTGAGCGCGCGGGTCATTAGCCGCTTCACGCAGCTTCGCGTTGGCGGTCTGCGCTGGATATAGCGTTGGTGCGAACCGATCAGTGCTGCCAGTGACACCCAGATAACGCAGCAGGGGCTCGTCATGCACATAGTAGAGACGAGCATCCTCAGTGGCACTGAAACAGGCGCCCATAAGACCTGGCAGCGCAATGAAGCAGCCTTTGGACCATTCAATGACGTGTTCACCCTGAATCACCTTGCCTGCGCCGGCAATCACATAAAAAACCTGTGAGGTCGCATTGGGCTGGAGTGTAAGGCTGTCACCCGCATTGAGACGGATGAAGTTTGCGCACAGGCCCGGTCCTGTTGCGGGACCTTCACAGCCCAGGGCATCACTCAAGTCCAGTGGTACAACCCGCGATGGCCCGCTGTCATAGAGTGTTGCCGCAAAGCTGTGGTATGGAATTCGGCTGATAAGGTTGGCGCTGATCGGGTTCGCCGCCTTGCTGTACTCGAAGTACTCGGCTTCCCGTTCGTTTGCCTGCATTACGTCAGCTGCATCGCGGTTGAGTGGGTTATTCATGGTCATCTCTGGCCAGGTTGCCGGTGGAGTTGATCAGTGCAATGCCGGCTGCCGCTCCTKCACCACTCAGGAAGGACGTTGGCAATGCCCAGAACATGGGCAGCGAGGTGATGATCCCGGCCGTTGCGATGACCAGGCCGGTAATGGCCAGCCAAGGGGTCAACGGAAAGAACGCGCAGATCAGAAAACCCGGTATTGCCACCAACAATGGAATCACTGCGTGCCAACGACGCTCGCGGTGGCGATCAGAGCTTCTGCCAGCCAGGTACATGCCCAGCAGGGCTGCCAGATAKGGCACTGCCGAAATGATTCCGATCATCCTGGGATCAGTGATACCCGAGTTGCTGATGATGCTGGGCTGCCAGAAGCCGATGGTGCTGGTCCCCATGACCAGTAAAAACAGAATCCCGCACATCAACCACACTCGGCCGCCCAGCAGGCCCTGGCGCACTGAACTGTGTGTCTTGGTGCTGTTGTCGTTGCTGATCTCCTCGGCTACCAGTGTTCTTTCCTCGTCGCTCAGCCATTTGGCGTCGGCGACTTTGTCGGTCAGGAAGAACATCACCACGAAACCCAGTATCAGTGCCGGTGCAGCTTCGATGATGAATAACCATTGCCACCCCGCCAGGCCGTGCACATCGTTCATGGTATGCRGGATATAGCCCGATACCAGGCCACTGAGGATGCCGGAGACTGGATTGCCCGCCATCAGGAGCGCAACCATCTTGCCCCGACGATGAGCAGGAAACCAAAGGGTGAGATAGAGCACGATGCCCGGGAAAAAGCCTGCTTCGGCAATACCCAGGAAGAAGCGCGCGATGTAGAACTGCATCGGTGTCTGCACCAGCGCAGTCGCCGCCGAGATCAGCGACCAGGTGATCATGATGCGAGCGATCCAGCGTCGCGCTCCGACCCGGTGCAGGATCATGTTGCTAGGCTCTGTACGAAATCAGCCGAAACCAATTTGAACGCCACCGGGGTCGAGATTCAGTAAAGTCCGCGTCCATCAAAGGCAGGAGCCCACGATGGCCAAACGGTACGAACTCCCCGATGCAGCCTGGGATTTGGTTGCAGATATCTTCGATGAACCTCGCCGTAGCGGGCGCCCCCGAACAGATGATCGCGTGATGCTCAACGGCGTCCTTTGGGTGCTCTGTTCTGGCGCTGCCTGGCGCGACATGCCTGAGCGCTTCGGCCCATGGTCAACGGTCTATCAACGTTTTCGTGACTGGCGTAATCGCGGCACGTTTGACCAGATGCTCAAGCGGCTTCACATCAAGCTCAATGAGCAAGGGTTAATTGATCTGCAGACCTGGATGATTGACTCCACGGTAGTACGCGCAACCCGGGCCTCTTCTGGTGCCGGGAAAAAAGGGGGCCTGAAGAACCGCAAGATCACGCGCTCGGACGAAGCCGGGGAGGCCTGACCACCAAAATCCACATGCTGTGCGATGCCAACGGCGTACCACTGAAATTTCTATTGTCGGGCGGGCAAGCCAGTGACATCGCTTATGCCCAGCCGTTGCTGGATGAGGTGTACATACCAAGCTTGCGCGGTCGACCTCGCAAACGCTGCCGATGGTTGTTGGCCGATAAAGGCTATGACGCCGAAGCTTTGCGCCGCTACTGCGACCGGTATCGGATGCAGCCGGTGATTCCTCTGCGCAGCATGAAGCGTAAACC
>NZ_JBFREX010000068.1:0-29288 GCF_052114525.1 Pseudomonas sp. KB_15
TAGCGCATTGGAATACTGCGACGGAAACGGGTACAGCCCCGGCTGGCGCATGAAGGCTTCGAGCGCCGCGGCCGAAGGGCCGCTGCGGGCGATGCTGTTCGGGTCCTGCACGGGAGCCGGGCCGACGGTCGGAACCGGGAAAGTCAGGGGCGGTGCCGGCAGTGTCGGGTCGAGTTTCTCCGTGCCGAATTCTTCGAACAGCAGCAGCTGCTGGGTGTACGGCTGGGCCCCGAACAATGGGCTGGGCTTGCCATTGGTGGGGATTTTGAAGGATGTCTGCAGGGCTGGCGGCAGCACGTTGTCGGTCGTTGGCGTGGTGCGGGTGCCAAAAACGCCATTGGGCAGGGCGATGGCGCCCTGGTTGGCGGGTGGCATGGCCCGTATGGCATCCAGCGCGGCCTTGGGGTCGGCCGGCGGGTTGGTAAACACCGAGGGGTCCGTCGGTGGTGGCGGGCCGAAATCATCCAATGGCGCGGCTTCTGCCGTGGCCAAGCTAAGGAACATCGCACAAGGCAGGCTTGATTTGCGCAGCAAACCGGAGGAATCGCAAGATGGAGTCGCGCGTTTCATTTTTCACCCCTCGCGTGATGTCCCGTCGTCTCCATAGCCGGGACGACAGCTGTTGCGGGTGCCAGGGGGGTGTGCAACTAATGAGCCACTACCATGGAGCGAAGACAAAGTTCAATCTAATTAACAAGCTGTTTCTGAGTGTTTTAAGCCAGAGAAGGGGGAGTGGGGAACATTCCTCAAGTTAGGTGGTAAACGCCCGGTTGGGTGGGTGTAGTGCCCCATTTAAGGGGATAGAAGCGACCGCACTTCACCGACCGTATTTGTTAGGGGCTGCTTGCCCTAAAGCGACATAGATTTGACTGGTCGAGAAGGGCCGCTTTTGGCCGTTCTCTGCCGGTCATGCTGACAAAGCCTGCTGGTCAAACCCGATGCAATCGGTGGTCAATTAGAGTGCAATTCCGCACCTGACGACCAAACCACTACTGCCCACGCAAAAAACCCTTCCTGCGCGTCAACACAGGAAGGGTTTCTTGTTTGCGGCTAATCAGTCTTTAGCCTGGCTCAACTTGGTGAACAGCTCGGTCGGTACTTTCTTGCCGTTGGAGGTGTACTGGTTGGTGCGGAACTTGTACACCTCCCCCTCGGACAGGAAACCGTCGCCGTTGGTGTCCATCGCCTTGAATTCCTCTGTGCCCTTGGGCGCCACGGCCAGCAGTTCCTTGAGCGACACGCGACCGTCATGATCGGCGTCGGTCCTGGCGAACGAGGCATCGCCGCACTTGCCTTCACCGCACTTGCCCTCGGCCTGGGTCTTTTGCACGCTGGCTTCGGCGCCGCACTTGCCTTCGCCACACTTGCCTTCACTGGTCTTTTCCGCGGAGGCCAGTTGATAGCCCTGCGGCAAGGCTTCGGCGGAAAACGCCGAGGACGCGAAGTTGATACCGCCGACCAGTGCAACAGCGATCAGGCCAATACGGGTTTTGTTCGACTGGATACGAGACATGTTGATACTCCGGATCAATGGCGTGGCGGGACCACTATTGGTCGTACCACAAGGGTTAATGAACCTGGTTGCGAGGTGCGGGATGCATCTCGCTTTGGCAGGTCTATTTGGCCCCAGTGGTGTATCCCGGCTGTATCCGTGAAGAGTGGGTTTTGTATGGCTGTATGCGGATCTCGTGCGCTGATACACAGCGATACACGAAAGCCGGTCTTCAGTTGATCAGGGATGTTTTTGCTCGCGTGGGGATCGCTCGACATTGCCCACGAGCGCTTGTTTAAAAAGGTTGTAGGGTATTTCCTGCGGGCTACAAGACCTTGCGTCGTTGCCTACGGGTACGCCAGAATCCGCCGGCTTGTGCGCCTGAGGTCCAGGTTCTATCGTTTTCGCGTCGTTGCCAATTCAGCGACCAGGCTGGAACCCTGATGAATAAACGGCGCACGACGCCCTTCATAACCTGTGCTTGCACGCTTTTAAGTGTGTACTCCGTTATGGCGGCTGTGCGTGGGAGACCTTAGGGTCTGCCGGGTTTCCGTTTCCCGGGTTCCAGCCTGCGTACAGCTGCCACCCTTCGCTTGGAACCGAATGGTGCAGCGTTAACTCGAAGACGGAGAGTTGCCATGTTCAAGGTCACCCCCAACCCGCCGGACACCGATCCGGCATCCCAGTACGAACCCGATTCAAAAACCCTCAACGAGGCCGCCGAACGCGCACTCGCCTTCCCCTCGACCGCCGACATCAAAGCCACACCGCGCACGCCAGGCTCGCTGTTTACCGTAGACCCCAAGGTCGATACCGAAACCCTGATGGTGTACCTGGTCGAGACCCTGGCCTCGGTCGATGTGATGGTGCACCAGTTGGTGGATCATCTGGACGGCGGATCGCGCAATGCCCTGCTGGGGATTTCCAACAGTGTGATGTTGGCGGAGATCACGGCGAATCGGGTGCTGGACCAAATCGACCCGCCTGAGTAGATGTAGCATGCTGCGACGAGTGATGTTGTTCACGTTGGGCTGTGCGGCTGCCATTTTTTGGGACCGCTGCGCGGCCCATCGCGAGCAAGCTCGCTCCCACAGGGACTTGGGGTAGTCCATTAAAAAAAGGCTGAGCCAGTATCGACTCACCCCTTCCCGCCGATGGTCGTTCCAGTGCCGTCGTCTGCGAGAACCTGCTTGCGCGCCCCGTCGAACGGGATCAGTCTCGGGAGCAGCATTGGCCTTCGCACATGCGCTCCGGGCAAGGACGAAGGCATACCTCTCAACGAGGATATGAAGATGAAATCCGCTTTCGTCGTCCTGCTATTGACCCTCGCACTGTGCAACTCGCCCCTGGTGAGCGCCGCCCCCGCCGCCGACGCCATTGTGCCCTTCCACGTCGATATTTCGGATCAACAACTCACTGACCTGCGCAGCCGCATCGCGGCTACGCGCTGGCCGGACAAGGAGACGGTGGGTGATCGATCCCAGGGGGCGCAGCTTGAGAAATTGCAGGCGCTGGTTCGCTACTGGGGCACGGACTATGACTGGCGCAAGGCCCAGGCGCAGCTCAATGCCTTGCCCCAGTACACGACCACCCTCGAGGGAGTCTCTATCCATTTTATCTGGGTGCGCTCGCCGCGGCCGAATGCGTTACCGATGATCCTGACCCACGGTTGGCCAGGCTCTGTACTGGAGTTCATCAAGGTGGTCGGCCCGCTCACCGATCCGGCCGCTCATGGGGGCAATGGCGCGGATGCATTCGACGTGGTGATTCCGTCGATCCCTGGCTACGGCTTCTCCGGCAAACCGACTGAACCCGGATGGGACCCGGACCATGTGGCCCGGATCTGGGGGCAATTGATGCAGCGACTGGGGTACTCCCGCTACGTCGCCCAGGGTGGCGACTGGGGCGGCCCCATCACGAGCGCCATGGCGCGTCAGTCCGTGCCCGGGTTACTGGGCATTCACCTCAACCTGCCGGCGACGGTGCCACCGGAGGCGACCGCCGCACTCGCTGCCGGTGGTCCTGCGCCTGCGGGGTATTCCGAGCAGGAACTCGCGACCTACGACGCGCTGGCCGCCTCCATTAAACAGGGAAACCTGGCCTACAGCGCGATGATGGCCGCGCGGCCGCAAATGATTGGCTACGGCGTAACGGACTCCCCGGCATTCCTCGCAGCGTTCATGCTCGGTCACCCGGGATTCGCCAAGTGGACTTATGGCGCCGACCCACAGCAATCGCCAGGCAAGGATGAAGTGCTGGACGACATCACCTTGTACTGGTTGACGAACAGCGGCGCCTCGGCAAGCCGGTTCTATTGGGAAAACAAAGGTCGCAGCCCGCTTTTTTCCGCGGCACAGAAGACCGGCGACATCACACTGCCGGTGGCCGTCACAGTCTTCCCCGACGATGTCTATTTCCCGCCGGAGAGCTGGGCCCGACGCGCCTATCACAACCTGATCTACTTCCATCAGGCGGCCAAGGGCGGCCATTTCGCAGCGTGGGAACAGCCGGAGCTCTTTACCGAGGAAGTGCGCACGGCGTTTCGGCCGCTGCGCTGACTCACGGGGCCGCGTCGCATCAATTGGGGTCCAGCAACCCGCCGCTCCAGTTACGTGACACCCGGCTGCCGGTGAATTTCGCCACGCCCATGCCCTGGGCTATCAGTCGATCGCGATAGCGAGTCACCAGCCGCCCCGCTTGCTCGGCATGCAGGACCACTTCGGAGGACGGATCGCCCGGGGTCCTGAGGATCCGGGCAAAGCGCTGCCCTTCTTCGACAAAATCCCCCAGCTCCTTTTCGAAGATCAGCACGCCGGGTTGCGGAGCGAGGATGGTTTCCATGTGGCCCATTTCCACAGCCTCGACAGGCCAGTCTGCAGGCGCCACTGACTCATCGATGACGCCGCAACCGCACAGCCAGTTGTACAGCCCTTCGGCATCCGACTCGGCGAAACGATCGCTGACATCGCCCTGCCCGCGCAGCTCCAGAGTTGCAGCCATACGCCCGGCAGTGACTCCATCACGTATCCACGGGGCAATGATGGTTTCTTCGAAGGAACCGTCGCCGCCGTCATCCCAGATGATCGCCACGTCCATCTTCATCGCCACCGCCAGTTCGCGACCGCGCGGCCAGAAACTGCGGTGTACGTAGAGGTACGGCAAGGCCTCGTCGTCGGTGTGCAGGTCGAGCA
Organism: Pseudomonas sp. KB_15; assembly: GCF_052114525.1. Lineage (NCBI taxonomy): Bacteria > Pseudomonadati > Pseudomonadota > Gammaproteobacteria > Pseudomonadales > Pseudomonadaceae > Pseudomonas > Pseudomonas sp. KB_15. Next base: position 4,684 of record NZ_JBFREX010000068.1, read on the forward strand.
TCACATCGGCCGTGGCGGCCAGTTGCACCAGTTTCTTTTGCCATTGCTGAACGCAGGTCGAAGGTCGCGCCATGGCCGCCGACTGGTCGAACGAGCGATTGAAGTTGTGCCCGGTCGCGTCGTGATAACGGCCGAGAATCCGACCCTGACGAAACTGCCCGATACCCAGTGGATTGGCCTGCGGCACCACGGTCAGGTTGCCCTTGAGCCGGCCCTGGGCCTCGGCCACCTGAAGCCGTTGCATCAGCCGGTGCAGGACCAGCATCCCGGCGATTTCATCGGCATGTACGCCGGCCTGCAGGTGCACGTTCGGCCCGCTGCCATCGCCTGCATAACGCCAGGCACCGACCCGCACGGCATCGCCGTTGTTGTTGCGCACGCTGAACGAAATATCCTGCGGCATTGGCTTTCCCTCCCGTCATGAACGTTGAAAAACGTTGTATCGCTGCTGTCGAGGCTGGTGATTGAACGGACGTTCAACTAAGCTCGGCATCGTGGAACCTCACCCAAGGACAGCCTTGTGACTACCGATGCCCCGAAAAACCGCCGCGCCGAACCCGATGACCGTCGCGAAATGCTGGTGGCCGCCACCCTGCGCTGCCTCGGCCGCGACGGTCACGCCGGGATATCCGTACGGCGTATCGCCACCGAGGCCGGGGTGTCCGTGGGTTTGCTCAACCATCACTTCGGCAGCATCGAGGCACTGATCGCCGACACCTACCAGCGACTTGCGAGCGAACTGACCACGGCCCTGCTCCAGGAAATCGAACAGGCCGAGACACCCGCGCAAAAGATCGATGCCTTCCTGGAAGGCTCGTTCTCGCCCAGGGTCATGGACCCGAAACTGCTCGGCGTGTGGGTGGTGTTCTGGAGCCTGATCCGGCACTCCGAACACGTCAGCCAGTCCCACGAAAAAAGCTACCGCGCCTACYTTGATCTGATCCGCCAGTTGCTCGACGGGCTGGCCGCCAGCGAAGGCTTCGTGATTCACGACACCCGCCTGGCCGCCATCGGCCTATCGGCGATGCTCGACGGTCTCTGGCTCGAGTGGTGCCTGAACCCCGAGACCTTCAGCGCCGCCAACGGACTCCATATCTGCCGTTGCTGGATAAAGGGGCTGCGTCACGGAGCATTCAGCACCGACGACGTCTTGTGAGGCGTGCCGGCCGAAGATCATCGCCAGGGTGCCGCTGACGGCGATCAATCCGGCACCGATCATCAGCGACGTATCCATCAGCGTGCCCCAGACCAGGCTCGACAACGCAAACGCCCAGATCAGCCCGGTGTATTCGAACGGCGCGAGCAAGGTCGCGGTGGCGCGGCGGAAACTGGCGAACAACAGGAACTGGCCGATACCACCCACCAGGCCGGCGCCGAGCATGCCCAGCCAGGCCGGTGTCGGTGACGGCGTGTGGGTCCACGGCAACGCGACCGTCATGCACAGCACAAACACCACGTTGGTGATCAGCATCTGCTCCAGCACTGAGGTCTGTTCATCCACCTGACGCAACTGGATGTAGGTGAACGCCCAGCACATCGCCGCCAGCAGGGTCAGGACGATCGGCAACGGATCGGTCATGTTGTCGGGGCGACAGGCAATGACCACCCCGACAAAACCGATGATCAGGCTGAACCACTGCCAGCCGCTGGCGCGCTCCTTGAGAATCACCGCCGCCAGCACCGTGACCATGATCGGCGCGGAGAAATACAGGGTGGTCATCTCGGCCAGGGTCAGGTCCCGGGCCGCTGTGTAGTACAGCAGCCAGGCGACGATCGACAGTAAACCGCGGACCACCAGCAGGCGTCGGCTCGGCGAGCGCCAGGCCCGCTGGATCAGGCGCATGCGCCCCGCCAGCATCACCGCGGCGACCACCACCAGGCTGCGCCAGAACAGGATGGTCACCACTGAATAATCGGCCACCAGCCACTTGATGGCCGCATCCTGCAACGCCAGGAACGCGTAGCCCAGGGTGCACAGGCCAATGCCTTGCAGCGACCGATCCATCCGTGGCGAACTCATCAGGCCGACCTGCGCACCGGCGTCCCGCGCCGTTCGGCAAAGGCAAACAGCGCCTCGATCAGGAAGGTCAGGCACACGTAGACCCCGGCCACCAGTAACAAGGGTTCGTACACTTGCAGGGTTTGGGCGCGGACCACGTTKGCGGCGCCCAACAGGTCAATCACGGCGATGGTCGAGGCCAATGCCGTGGACTTGAGCAGCATCACGGTCTCCCCCGCCAGGGTCGGCAACAGCAGACGCAGGGCCCTGGGCAAGCGCACTCGCAACAACGACTGGCGCGCCGTCATGCCAAAGGCCGACGCAGCCTCCATCTCCCCCTTGGGCACAGCCAGCAGGCCACCACGAATCACTTCGCCGACATAGGCCCCCATCGACACCACCAGGGCGAACACGATGTACCAGTAACCATCACGCAGATAAGGCCAGAGAAAGCTGCCACGAATCAGCGGGAACTGGGCAAACAGGCTGCCCAGCCCGTAGTAGTAGATGTAGATCTGGATCAGCAACGGCGTGCCGCGTGTCACGCTGGTGTAGAACAGGCTGACCTTGGCGATCACCTTGTTTTTCGAGATCCGCGCCAGCGCCACCAGCACCGCCAGCAGGTAACCGAACACACTGGATACCAACAGAATGACGAGGGTCGTTTGCAGCCCCCGGCCCAACAGCGCCGCGTATTCAACTATCCACGCTGGAATCATTTCGTTCTCTCTGCCGGTTCAGTCAACAAGAGGCATCCAGCGACGAATGCGTCGCTCCAACCGTCCCGAAAGATAGTTCGACGCCAACGTCACCGCGTAATACAACGCCGCAGCCGTGAGGTAGAACAACAGATAGTGGCGCGTCGATCCCGCGCCTTGTTTGGCGGTGTAAAGCAGCTCGTTGGTGCCGACCACGCTGATCAGCGCACTGTCCTTGATCAGGTTGATCCACAGGTTGGCCATCCCGGCCATGGCGTAAGGCGCCATGATCGGCAGCGTGACCCGGCGGAACAGACCGAAACCGTTCAGGCCGAACGCCTTGGCCGCTTCGATCTGGCCGAAGGGAATCGCCTGGATCGCCGCGCGGAAAATCTCCGAGGCGTAGGCACCCTGCACCAGCCCCAGCACCACGATGGCCGCCAGCGGACCGCTGACATTCACCACACCGTAGCCGAGCCGGGTCATCAGTGAGTTGAGGAGCATGGAACCGACGTAGTACAGCAACAGAATCAGCAGCAATTCCGGAACCGCCCGGAACAACGTGGTGTAGCCGCGCATCAGCGCCGCAATCGGCTTCGGCGCGCCAAGCTTGAGACAAGCCACCACCAGCCCGATGGCCAGCCCGAGCACAAAGGCCCCGGCCGAAATCTGCAGGGTCATCCAGAGCCCCTTCAACAGCGCACTGCCCCATCCCTGTTCGGTGAAATTGATCAAATCGAACATTGCCGGCATATCAACCTCCAGTAAAAACAACACCGGACCTTGTGGGAGCGGGCTTGCTCGCGAAAGCGGTGTGCCAGTCGACATCAATGTTGAATGTCATACCGTTTTCGCGAGCAAGCCCGCTCCCACAGGGGATTGCGTTCAGTTCATCAGAACGCAGGTTTCACGCTGGTACCGAAGTAGCTCTGGGACAGGTCGTCGTAGTCCTTGCTCGCCAGCAATTGCTGGATGGCCTTGTCGAGTCTGGCCTTGAGTTCGGTGTCGTCCTTGCGCAAGCCGGCCCCTACGCCTTTGCCAAAGATCGGGTCATAAGGCACGGTGCCCAGGTAGGCAAGGTCCTTGGCATCCGGGGTTTTGACGAACGAAGCCATGGCGGTGCCGTCGGCCATCATCAGGTCGATGCGGCCGGCAATCAGGTCGGCGTTGGCCGAGTCCTGGGTGTCGTAGTACTTAACGTCGGCAATTTTTTCGTAGTAGGTCTTCAGGTAACTGGCGCTCACGGTCGAGTTCTGCACGCCGATGATCTTGCCCTTGAGGTCATCCGGGTACTTCTTCACCGACGCCTCTTTCGGGCCGACGACGGCAATCGCCGAATCGTAGTAGGCCTTGCTGAAGGCGATCTGTTTTTCGCGTTCCTCGGTCACCGACATCGAGGAAAAAATCACGTCGATCTTCTTCGCCAGCAGCGACGGAATGATGCCGTCCCACGCCACTTCCTTGATCTCGCAATCGGCTTTCATTTCGCTGCACAGCTTGTGGATCAGGTCGACTTCAAAACCCTTCCACTCACCGTTGGCCTGTTTCTCGGTGTACGGCGGATAGGGTTCCGCTGCCACTGCGAACCTGATCGGCTGTGCTTGCGCCGCACTCATGCCGGCCAGCAATACGCAGGCCGCACCGGTCAACCAGTTTGCAAAACGTCGATTTCCCATGTTGTTTTCCCGTCTTTTTATGATGAGTTAGCGAGTCTGATGAGCGTTGACGAATTGTCGGCAACGCTCGCTGCGTGGGTGTACGAACACTTCGTCCGGCGAACCGGTTTCCTCGATCAGCCCTTGATGCAAAAAGGCGACTTTGGAAGAGACATCGCGTGCGAAAGCCATTTCATGAGTCACCAGGATCATGGTCCGGCCTTCTTCGGCGAGGGAGCGGATCACCCGCAGCACTTCCCCGACCAGTTCCGGGTCGAGTGCCGAGGTGGGTTCATCGAACAGCATGACCTTGGGCCGCATGGCCAGGGCCCGGGCGATGGCCACCCGTTGTTGCTGTCCCCCGGAGAGAAACGCCGGGTACTCGTTGCGCTTGGCCGCAAGCCCCACGCGTTCGAGCAGGGCTTCGGCCCGTTCTGTGGCCTCCGCACGGCTTTCACGCAGGACCTGGGTCGGCGCTTCGATGAGGTTTTCCAGCACCGTGCGATGGGGCCAGAGGTTGAAGTTCTGGAACACCATGCCCAGGCTGGAACGGATGCGTACAAGCTGTTTAGCGTCCGACACCAGCGGTGCACCGGGACGATTCTGGTTAAGGTGAATGCTTTCGCCATCGACCAGGATGCGCCCCTGGTCCGGCACTTCGAGCATATTGATGCAGCGCAGCAAGGTACTTTTGCCCGAGCCGCTGGCACCGATCAGGGAGATCACCTCGCCCTCGCGGGCCGTCAGGGAAACGCCTTTGAGCACTTCGATATTGCCGAAGCGTTTGTGCAGGCGATCGACCTCGATCATGGTCTTGGCCGCGGCCGGTTCGATGGTTGCAGTACTGATCACCGTACCGATCACCGGCCTCGGCGCTTCGCCCTTGAGCACCCCGACAAAATCACGAATTCGCTGACAGGCCTGGGCCAGTCGCTCGTCACTCAGGGTGAACGAAAGCCGTACAAAACCCTGGGCCGGCTCACCGAATGCCGCCGCATCCAGCACCGAGACACCGGCTTCACGCAACAGGCGCCAGGCGAATTCAAGCGAGGTCAGGCCGGTGCCGCGCACATCCACCAGCACGAACATGCCCGCATCGGGGTTGAGCACGCTGATGCCCGGGCAATCGGCCAGGCCGGACACCACCAGGTCGCGGCGCCGGCGATAGATCTCGCGCATGCCGTGGGTGACTTCATCATGGGACTGCACGGCCTTGAGCGCCGCTTCCATGACAAACCCGGGCAAGCCGTACAGCATGCTCAGCACCAGGGTTTCGACATGATTGACCAGGGCTTCATTGGCCACGACCCAGCCGATGCGCCAACCGGTCATGGCATGGGATTTCGACAGGCTGCCGATCACCACGCAGCGCTCGGCCATGCCCGGCAACGCCGCCAGACTCAGGTGTTCACGCTCGTAGGCGAGGCTTTCGTAGACCTCGTCCACCACCACCCACAGGTCATGGGCGATGGCGAGGTCGGTGATGGCTTGCAGCTCTTCGCGGCCCAGCACCACGCCGGTGGGGTTGTTCGGGTTGGAGAAGAAAATCGCCCGGGTGCGCGGGGTAATGGCCTTGGCCAGCACGGCAGCATCGAGGCGAAAACCCGAGTCCGCCGCACAGGGCACCCGCACCAGCGTGGCGCCGGACGCCTTGAGCGTGGCTTCGTAGGTGACATACATCGGATCGAGGGCGATCACTTCGTCGCCAGCACCGAGCAGGCACATCGAGGTGGCGAACAAGGCGTTCTGCGCACCTGCCGTGAGAATGATGTTCGACGCCTGCAGTTCGCGGTCGATCAGTTGGCTGTAGCGACCGGCGATGGCCTCGCGCAAGGCCTGGCGACCGGCGATTTCGGTGTAGTGGGTATCCCCTTCGCGCAAGGCGTGGATGGCGGCGTCGGTAATGAAATCGGGGGTGGGGAAATCCGGGTCGCCGACGCTGAGGATGATCACGTCCTCGCCATTGCGCTGTGCCGCATTGGCCGCGTAGTGAATATCCCAGGCGGCAACGCCCTGGCCACTGATCCGCTCAACAAAGGGTGAAAACCGCATGCCAGTGCCTCGTTCGAATTGAAGAAACGCAAGCCCGCAACCAGCCGGGGGAAGGTGACCCCAACATAGTCGAGACTGAACACTCGTTCAACAGAAAACTCACAAGGCTTCGCGATCAGCGCAAACAGGTCGTTTTCACGACAGTCGCGCCGTTTTTCAGCACGACGCGATCAGGCGACGTGAAACGATTTTGCTGACTGCTCCCATCACCAGAGCCACGAGAATCAGCCCCGCAGCAACCGCAAACGTCAACCGCATCCCCTGCGCGATTGCCTCAGGTTGCGCCTGCAAAATATCGTGGCTGGCCGTGCCGAAGGCGAACACAGCGCCCATGATCGAGGCGCCCGTGATCAACCCGAGATTGCGCGACAACCCGAGCAAACCGGACACCACGCCACGCTGCGGCGTCGCAATATTGGACATGACGGCGGTATTGTTGGCCGCCTGGAACAGCGCATAACCGGCGGTAATGACCGCCAGTGGCACGATGTAGCCGAGCGCACCGAAGTTCGTCGGCACGGCGGGCAGGATGCAAGCGCCGGTCAACATGGCAATCAATCCGAGCGTGCGAGATCGATGTGCGCCCAATCCGTCGACCCATCGACCCGCCGGAACCCCGACCAGTGCGGCGACCAGCGGCCCTGTCGACATCACCAGGCCAACGCTCACTGCATTCAACGCCAGTGCGCCGGTGAGATAAAACGGCCCCACCACCAGGGTGGCCATGACCACGGTCGTCACCAGCATGCTCATGGCGAAACCTGCGCTCAGCTGCGGATTGCGGAACATCGTCAGTCGAACCAGCGGCGACTCGGCCGTGCGCTCGACGAACACAAACACGCCCGCCCCAACCACCGCCACCAGCAACAGTGCCGTGTTCAGCGGACCAAAACTGCCACGCCCGAGGGTCATCGCCAGCGCATAGGCCAGCAGTGTCAGGACCAGTACCAGGGTGCCGAGGACATCGAAAACCGCTCGATCCGCCCTTTTCTCATGGCAATCTTTCGGTAAAAAACGATGCGCGAGCCCCATCGCCAAAACACCCAACGGCACATTGACCAGAAAAATCGCCTGCCACCCCGGATTGGCAATCAAAAAACCGCCGAGGGTCGGGCCGAGCGACGTGCCAATCGCCGACATGGTGCCGAGCAGGCCCATCGCACTGCCCAGTTTTGCCTTGGGTACCGCCCCGCTCACCAGCGCCATGGTCAACGCCATCATGATGGCCGCGCCGATGCCCTGTATGGCCCGGGCAGCAATCAACAACCAGAGACCGGATGAGACGGCACACAGAACTGAAGCGGCGGTAAACACACAAATCCCGATCAACAACAAACGCCGACGGCCAATGATGTCGCCGAGTCGCCCGACACTGACGATCAGTGCCGTGATCGCCAGCAGGTAAGCGAGCACCACCCATTGCACTTGCTGGAAGGAGGCCGAGAACGCCTCGGCCAGTGCCGGTAAACCAACATTGGCAATGCTGGTGCCCAGGGATGACAGCAGCATGGACAGCGACAGGCTGGCCAGCGCGCCCCGAATCGATATGGACTTCATTTTCTCGTGACTCCGCAAACAGGTTGTCTGGAGCCTAAGCCCGGCCATAACATGGCGGAAGACGCAGCATTTGCACTTTATACGTGCATACAACGCCACCTATCTACAAACCAGTGTGGGAGCGGGCTTGCTCGCGAAGGGGTCATCAGCTTCAACATTAACGTCGGCTGACACACCGCTTTCGCGAGCAAGCCCGCTCCCACAAGGATTCACTCCATGCCAGACCTGAATCTGCTGATCACCCTGAACGTGTTGCTCGAAGAAGGCAGCGTGGCCCGTGCGGCGCAGCGTTTGCGCCTGAGCCCGTCAGCCATGAGCCGGGCGCTGGCGCGGTTGCGCGAAACCACGGGCGATCCACTGCTGGTACGGGCCGGGCGCGGGCTCGTGCCCACGCCTCGGGCGCTGGAGTTGCGTGAACGCGTCGGCATGCTGGTGCAAGATGCCGAAGCCGTCCTGCGCCCCGCCGAGGCACTCGACCTCAAGCAACTGGTGCGCGCCTTCACCCTGCGCACCAGCGATGGCTTCGTGGAAAATTTCGGAGCGCCACTGATCGCCCGCATCAACCAGGAGGCACCCGGTGTCCGCTTGAGTTTCGTGCAGAAGCTGAACAAGGACAGCACCCTGCTGCGCGAGGGCTCAGTGGATCTGGAAACCGGTGTGATCGGCGAAACGACCAGCCCGGAAGTGCGGACCCGGATGCTGTTTCGTGACCGGTTCATTGGCGTCGTGCGTGAGGGTCATCCACTGACTCAAGGCGAGATGACAGCGGTTCGTTATGCCGACGCCCGGCACATCCTGGTCTCGCGCCGGGGCCACGAAAAAGGCGTCATGGACGACGCCTTGAGTGAGCTGGGACTGAAACGGGACATCATCACCATCGTCGCCGGCTTCTCTTCGGCGATTGCATTGGCGCGGGCTTCAGACCTGGTGGCCAGCGTACCGGAGCGACACGTCGGCAACCTGTGCCAGGGGATGCACTGCTTTGCCCTGCCGTTCCCCACGCCGCCGATCACGGTTTCGATGCTGTGGCACCCGCGCATGGACGCCGACCCGGCGCATCGCTGGCTGCGCGGTTGCGTGTGGGAGGTTTGCAGTCAATAAACCCCGGGGCGCGCATTCAAGCGATTTGTATCGAACTGTATTTCCCCCGGCCACCTTACACAGCGATACAAATCCGCCAGGTTCGGGACATATGTGCAGTACATGGAAATGAAAAAGTGGGGCGCATCGGAAAGCGCAGGCTTCCCGAGCATTCCAGCGACCCACTGACAGGAAAAACCACCATGATCAATACAATCGATACCGTGCTGTACACCGGCAAGACCCACACCACCGGCGGCCGCGACGGTCAGGCGCGCAGCACCGATGGACGTCTGGACATCAAGCTTTCGCCTCCCGGCTCTTCGGGTGCCGGCACCAATCCTGAGCAACTGCTGGCGGCGGGTTGGTCGGCTTGTTTCATCGGGGCGATGGGCAAGGCGTGCGTCGCACTGAAAGTGGCCTTGCCAAGCGACGTTGCGGTGGATGCCGAAATCGATCTGGGCAAGTCCGAAAACGCTTTCTTTCTTCAAGCCCGTCTGAATGTCAGCCTGCCGGGCCTGGACCCGACCGTCGCACGCACTGTGGTGGACCTGGCGCATCAGACTTGCCCGTACTCCAAAGCGACCCGCGGGAACATCGACGTCGAGATCAATCTGGTTTGACCGACGCAGAAAAGCCTGGCCTGACGTCTTGATGCCGGTCAGGCCAGGCTTTCTGAACACCGCAATCGTTGTTGTAGGAGCGAGCTTGCTCGCGATGGTCGTTAACGATAACGCGTGTTTACTGGATCAACGCATCGCTCTCGAGACCATCGCGAGCAAGCTCGCTCCTACAGTTCAATCCTTGAGGATCAGCAGCGGCTCGCTTTTCTTGACGATATAGGTCGCCAGCTCCGAGGCTTTGCCCTGGCCCACGTTCTTCGCCACATGGGCGACGCCTTCGGGGATGTACAACGAATCACCGGCCTTGAGCGTCACCGGTGCCCGCCCTTCCAGTTGATACTCAAAGGTGCCGCTGATCACGTGCGCCACTTCTGCGCCCGGGTGAGCATGCCTGGGCGATACCACGCCCGGGTCGAAGTCCACGAGCACCTGAGTGACTTCGCGGTCGGCGGCGCCGAGGTCTTCGCGCAGCAGGTCCGTGCGATGCAGCCCTTGTTGCCAGTTTTTCATTGCCGGAGCCGGCTGTGCCGCCTGAGCTTGAGAGAGGCTCGCGAAGGTCGTAAGTCCTGCGGCGACCAGGGCAATGCCAAGCTTGCCGATGGTGTGACGGGTGTTGATACGCAACATTGCCTTTCCTCCAGTTGAACCATGGCCAGCCGCGCCGAAAATGACACGATGCCGGTGGTTGCATTTGAAGGCCGCCGTGTATCGCCCGGGTGTCTGGAAACCCCGGTTTTGTATGCCCGGGTAACGGCGGGCGTTGCGGATACCTACGGATACAAACCCGCCGCTAGCCCTTGAACGCTTCGCGCCGGGCGCTGCGTTCGGCGCGATAGGCGGCGCTCGGTTCACTGATCAGGTCTGCGCGGCGCAAGGGCTGCCCGCAATGCGCGCAAAGCGGTCCGAGGCCGGCCGGCTCGCCGCAACTGCGGTGGGTATAGACCACCGCCAGGCCTTCCCCAGGCGATTTGCACCAGGTTTCGCCCCAGGCCCGCAGCGCCAGGACCACCGAGTAGAACGCGTCGCCTTTTTCCGTGAGGTGATATTCGTAGCGTTTGGGCCGTTCGCTGTAGGCACGTCGCTCCAGGAGCCCGTCGGCCTCCATGCTCTTCAAGCGCGCCGCGACCATTTGCGGCGTACCGCCGGTCTGCGCCTGGATTTCATCGAAGCGATGACTGCCCATGAACAACTCACGCAGTACCAGCACCGTCCAGCGGTCGCCCACGACGGCTTCGGCCCGGGAAATCGGACACAGGGTTTCGGAAACGGTTGTTTTCACCGACATGCGGTATTGCCTCTTACCTAGTTACTATGATTATCATATCTACGTGAATTGCTGGCAACTACACTTCATCATCCACGGATTATCTTGCGGAGCACCGCCATGTCCAACGCCACCTACCCTCTTGATCGGACGGCCTACCTGCTGGTCGACCCCTACAACGATTTTCTGTCGGAAGGCGGAAAGATCTACCCCTTGATCGAGCCCATTGCCAAGGGCGTCGGCCTGCTCGACAACCTGCGCACGCTTGATCGCACCGTTCGCGGGCTCAACATTCCGGTGGTCATCGTACCGCACCACCGCTGGGAAAAAGGCGACTACGAAGACTGGGATCACCCAAGTCCCACCCAGTGCAAGATCATGCACATGCACCACTTCGCACGCGGCGAATGGGGCGGCGAATGGCACCCCGACTTCGCGCCGCAGGACGGCGACATCGTCGTACAGGAGCATTGGGGCTCCAGTGGTTTTGCCAATACCGACCTCGATTTTCGCCTCAAGCAAAAGGGCATCACCCACGTGATCATCGTCGGCCTGCTGGCCAATACCTGCATCGAGGCAACCGCCCGTTACGCTCAGGAACTCGGCTATCACGTCACCCTGGTACGCGATGCGACCGCGGCCTTCAAGCCGGAGATGATGCATTCGGCCCATGAGCTGAACGGCCCGACCTTCGCTCACGCCATCGTGACCACCGATGAACTGGTTGCCGCACTGGCACAGGCAGGTGTGTGATGCAGTTGACAGGCAACCTGCTGATCGGCGCCAGTGATGTCGGCGCCAGCAAAGGAACCATGAAGGCGCTCAATCCCGCGACAAACCAGCCGATTGAACCGGCGTTCGCACTGGGTGGTGTGGCCGACGTCGACCGGGCTGCGACCCTGGCCGATGAAGCATTCGATGTTTACAGCCATACCTCGCTCACCGTGCGTGCGGAATTCCTTGAACGCATCGCCGACAACCTCGACAGGGTACGCGAGACGCTGGCCGCACGGACCGCCCTGGAAACCGGTCTGCCGCAAGCGCAACTGGAAGGCGAGTCCCTGAAGGCCGCCACCCAGTTCCGCCAGTTCGCCGATGTCGTGCGCAAGGGACGCTTCCTGCAACTGGCCATCGACCCGGAACAACCCGAGCGCCAGCCACGCCCACGCATGGACCATCGCCTGCAAAAAATCGCCGTCGGCCCGGTGGCGATTTTCGGCGCGAGCAACTTCCCCATCGCCTACTCAGTCGCCGGCGGTGATACCGCTTCGGCACTGGCGGCAGGCGCCACCGTCATTCTCAAGGCGCACAATGCGCATCCGGGTGCCTCGGAAATCCAGGCCCGCGCCATTCGTGAGGCGGTGCAAGCGTGCGGGCTGCCCGAAGGCGTGTTCTCCATGGTGCGCGGTTCCGGCAATGCCATCGGCGAAGCGCTGGTCGATCATCCACTGATCAAGGCCGTGACCTTTACCGGTTCCGAACAAGGTGGCATGGCACTGTATCGACGTGCGCAGCAGCGCCCCGACCCGATTCCGGTCTTCGCCGAAATGACCAGCGTCAACCCGACCTTCATCCTGCCCCAGGCACTCGCCGAACGCGGCGCGCAGATCGGCGATGGCTTTGTTGAGCGCATGCTGGTCAATGTCGGGCAAGCCTGTCTCAAACCGGCCATTCTGGTGGCCATCGAAGGCACCGGTTTTGAAGCGTTGCGCCACGCCATGATCAAACGCGTATCCGAGGCCCCCGCACGCACGATGCTGACACCGGGCATCCATGGGGCGTACCTGAGCGGTCTTTGCGCAATCGAAAACGCCGGTGCCCGCCTCGTCGCCGTTGGCTCGACATCGACCGCAGAGGTGGATGGCCGTTCGGCGCTGTTCGAAGTCGATGGCCAACGCTTTCTCGCCGAACCGTTGCTGTCACAGGAGGTATTCGGCCCGTCCGCGCTGCTGGTGAAGGTCAGGGATGAAGAGGAACTGTTGCGGGTAGCGCGCTCATTCAAGGGGCAGCTCAGTGCGACCCTGCATCTTGAACAGGACGATTTGCCACTGGCCCGTCGCTTGCTGCCAACCCTGGAGCGACGCACCGGGCGCATCGTGGTCAATGCCTTTGCCCATCCGCAGGAAGTGTGTTTCGCCACCGTGCACGGCGGGCCGTTTCCAGCCACCTCGGACAGTCGTTTTACCTCGGTGGGCATGACCTCCATCGAGCGCTTCCTGCGCCCGGTGGCTTACCAGGGCTTTCCGGATGCCTTGCTGCCGGAACCTCTGCGCGAGGGCAATCCCTTGGGGCTGCCGCGCCTTGTGGACGGTCATTGAACGAAAATGCGTCTCCGGCCACCATTGACTGCAGGAGCGAGGCTGCTCCTACATTGGTGTTGTGTCAAACACAGTTCTTTTGCCCACTGAAAATCCCTGTGGGAGCGGGCTTGCTCGCGAAAGCGGTAGTTCAGCCACCGATGATGTTGGCTGTGCCGACGCCTTCGCGAGCAAGCCCGCTCCCACAGCAACACCAGATAGTCCACCACCCCTTCCTTGTATTGCGTCGCCGCCAGATCGGCCGCGGCACGACTCGACTCGCTTTGCTTGATCAGCGACAGCAAGCGTTGCTGGCGCTTGCCATAGTCGCTGAAGGCGTTTTCCGACTCTTCCAGTGCGAGCAACACCTGTTGCTCATAGGTCGCCAATGCTCCCTCGGCGTCGGCGTTTGCGCCACGAATGCGCGCCCGCACACTGCCCAGGTCAAACGCAGCCCAGGTGATGCTCGGACCCAGGCTCCAGGCGCGGGCGGCACTGGAACCAATTTGTGAACCACGCCCCGCGATGAACCCCAGGAACCCACTCAAACTCACCCGTGGAAACAGGTCGGCGGTGGCCACGCCGACATCGGCCGTTGAAGCCGCCAACCGGCGCTCTGCCGCGAGCACATCCGGACGACGACGCAACAGTTCGCCGGGATCGCCAACCGGCAACGCCTTGGCGATGGCCGGCAAATCCTTTGGACTCAGGTCGATGCTCAGCGTGTCCGGGCGTTCGCCCAGCAGCGTGGCGATGCGGTTTTTGTGGTGCACCTGCTCCGCCTGCAGTTGCGGCACGCTCGCCTCGACCGCCGCCAACCGGGCATCGGCACGCACCACGTCGAGTTCGTTACCCACGCCAGCGTCACGCAGACTCACGGTCACGGCGCGCGATTCGCTTTGGTTCTTGAGGTTGGCCAGGGCGATTTTTTCCCGCAGTTGCGCACCGCGCAGTTGACCATAGGCATCCACCAACTCGGCGATCATGGTCACGCGCAGTTGGTACAGGTCCGCCGCCGTGGCGTCTTCCCGGGCATCGCTGGATTCCAGTTCGCGCTGGATGCGCCCGAACAGATCGATCTCCCAAGCCATGTCCAGGCCCAGGTCGTAGCGATCAGTGTTGACCCGACGCTCGGTCAGACCCGGCACCTGCGACTTGCCCTGCTGGCTGCTGACCCGGCTGGTGACCACCGGCAGGTTGTCGTTGCTGATGTCATCGCGAATGGCCCGGGCGGTTTTCCAGCGAGCGAAGGCCACACGCAAATCGCGGTTGCCCTTGAGCGCTTTGCCGACCAGCTGATTCAGCGTGGGGTCATCGAACTGCTGCCACCACACCGTTTCAAAACGCGATTGATCGTAGTTGGCCCCTTGCGCCGAGACGACATGGGCAGGCGCTGTGTCCGGGGTTTTGTAATCGGGCCCAACAGTGCAGGCGGCCAATGCCGTGACCAGGAGGCCGGGAAGAAAGAGCTTGAAAGCGTTCATCAGTGTACCTGCGAATCGATAACGTTGAGCGAGTGAACATGGGCCGCCTTGCGTGCGGCTTTACGTTCGATGTAGCGACGAATGAGGACGAAGAACACCGGCGTCAGCAGCAAGCCGAAGAAAGTCACCCCGAGCATTCCGGAGAACACGGCGACCCCCATGGCGCGACGCATTTCCGAACCGGCGCCGGTGGAAGTCACCAACGGAATCACGCCCATGATGAACGCGATCGAGGTCATCAGGATCGGCCGCAGACGCATGCGGCAAGCGTCCAGCACGGCTTCCAGCGGCGACAGGCCCTGGTCCTGCCGGTCCTTGGCGAACTCGACGATCAGGATCGCGTTCTTGCACGCCAGGCCCACCAGCACGATCAAGCCGATCTGGGTAAAGATGTTGTTGTCGCCCTTGGAAATGATCACCCCGGCAATCGCCGACAGCAGCGTCATCGGTACGATCAGGATCACCGCCAGCGGCAGGCTCCAGCTTTCATACAGGGCAGCCAGAACCAGGAACGCCAGCAGGACGCAGAGCGGGAACACCAGCAACGCGGTGTCGCCGGACAAAATCTGCTGGTAGGTCAGGTCGGTCCACTCGTAGGTCATGCCGTTCGGCAGTTCTTCCTTGAGCAGTTTCTCGATGGCTTTCTGGGCCTGGCCGGAGCTGAAGCCAGGAGCCGCCGCACCGTTGATTTCCGCACTGATGAAGCCGTTGTAGTGCATGACCCGATCAGGCCCCGACGTCGGGCTGACCTTGATGAACGTGGCGAGCGGAATCATTTCTCCATGGTCGTTACGCACCTTCAACTGACCGATCTGCTCCGGCTCCAGACGGAATTGCTGGTCAGCCTGAACGTTGACCTGCCAGGTGCGGCCGAAACGGTTGAAGTCGTTGGCATACAGCGAACCCAGGTACACCTGCAACGTATCGAAGATATCGCTGACGGCCACGCCGTGAGTCTTGGCTTTCTCCCGGTCGATGGCGGCATCGACCTGCGGCACGTTCACCGTGAAGCTGGTAAACAGATTGGCCAGTTCCGGCACGCTGCGGCTCTTGGCGATGACGTTCATGGTCTCTTTGTACAGGGATTCATAACCCAGGTTGCCGCGGTCTTCGATCTGCAGTTTGAAGCCACCGATGGTGCCCAGCCCTTGTACCGGCGGTGGCGGGAACACGGCAATGTAGGCGTCCTGAATGCTGCCGAATTTGGCGTTCAGTGAAGCGGAAATCGCCTTTGCCGACAGGCTCGGGTCCTTGCGTTCATCGAAGGGCCGCAAGCCGATGAAGGCAATGCCGGCGTTCGGGCTGTTGGTGAAGCCATTGATGGACAGACCGGGGAACGCCACCGCGCTGTCGAACCCTGGCTCGTTCATGGCAATGGTGCTCATGCGACGGATCACCGACTCCGAACGATCAAGGCTTGCGGCGTCGGGCAGTTGCGCGAAGGTCACCAGGTATTTTTTATCCTGGGTCGGCACGAAACCGGTCGGCGTGGTGCTGAAGCCCATGTACGTCATGGCGATCAGCCCGGCATACACCAGCAAGGCCACGCTGCTGCCACGTATGACCTTGGCGACGGCAACCACATAGCCGTGGCTGGCCTTTTCGAACACGCGGTTGAAGGGTTTGAACAGCCAGCCACCGAACAGACGATCCAGCACTTTGGAGAAACGGTCTTTCGGCGCACCGTGGGCCTTGAGCAATACCGCGGCCAACGCCGGCGACAGGGTCAAGGAGTTGAACGCCGAGATCACGGTCGAGATGGCAATGGTCAGGGCGAATTGCTTGTAGAACTGCCCGGTCAAGCCCGAGATGAACGCTGCCGGCACAAACACCGCGCACAACACCAACGCCGTGGCGATGATCGGGCCGGTCACCTCGCCCATGGCTTTCTTGGTTGCCTCGATCGGCTCGAGGCCCAACTCGATGTTGCGCTCGACGTTCTCCACCACCACGATCGCATCATCGACCACGATCCCGATGGCCAGCACCAGGCCAAACAGCGACAGGGCATTGAGCGAGAAACCGAACAGGTGCATCACGGCAAACGTGCCGATCAGCGATACCGGCACCGCCACCAGCGGAATGATCGAGGCACGCCAGGTTTGCAGGAACAGGATCACCACCAGCACCACCAGGATCAGCGCTTCGAACAGGGTGTGAACCACCGCTTCAATCGAACTGCGCACGAAGATGGTCGGGTCGTAGACAATCTCGTAGTCCATGCCTTCCGGGAAGTTCTTCTTCAGCTCGGCCATCTTCGCCCGCACCTGATCGGAGACGTCGATCGCATTGGAGCCCGGGCGCTGGAAGATCGGCATCGCCACCGCTTCCTGGTTATTGAGCAAGGCACGCAGGGCGTACTGGCTGGAGCCCAGTTCAATCCGCGCAATGTCTTTGAGGCGAGTGATTTCGCCATCCGGACCACTGCGGATAATCACGTTCTCGAACTCCTCCTCGGTAACCAACCGCCCCTGGGAGTTGATCGACATCTGGAAGCTCGTGGCGTTGGGCGCAGGCGGTGCACCCAGTTGGCCGGCAGCGACCTGACGGTTCTGTTCGCGGACCGCGTTGACCACGTCGGTCGCGGTCAGGTTGCGTGAAGCGGTCTTGTTCGGATCGAGCCAGATCCGCAGCGAATAGTCGCCGATACCGAACATCTTGACGTCACCGATACCGTTCAGGCGAGACAGCTCATCCTTGACGTTCAGGATCGCGTAGTTGGACAGGTAGAGCATGTCGTAGCGCTTGTCCGGTGAGGTCAGGTGCACCACCATCGTCAGTTCGGGCGACGCCTTGTCCACGGTGATGCCGATGCGCGTCACTTCTTCGGGAAGCTTTGGCTCGGTGCGCGTGACACGGTTCTGTACCTGCACCTGGGCGTTGTCCAGATCGGTACCCAGGGCGAAAGTCACCGTGAGGGTGAGCCGGCCATCGGCCGTGGACTGCGAATACATGTACAGCATGTTCTCGACGCCGGTGATGGCTTGCTCGAGTGGCGCGGCAACGGTTTCGCCAATCACCTTGGGGTTGGCACCCGGGTAGTTGGCGTGGATGACGACGGTCGGTGGCACCACCTCGGGGTATTCGCTGATCGGCAGCTGGAACAACGCGATGGCACCGGCGATCAGGATCAGCAGCGACAACACTGCGGCGAAGATCGGCCGCGTGATAAAGAACCGGGAGAACTTCATGACAGTGTTCCTTTATCCGCGAGGCGAAACGGCAGCATCGGTTTTCACCAGCGCCGGTGACGGAGCGACGGGCTGATTACCCGCCTCGATGGCCTGACGTTGACGGGCCAGGGTGGCGACGGTTTGCGCGTCGGCCATCGGCGCATCCTGAGGCGCGACCACCGCGCCGGGACGAACCCGTTGCAGACCGTTGATGACGATCCGGTCTTCTTTCTGCAAACCGCTGCGCACGATGCGCAAGCCTTCGAGTTTCGGCCCCAGATCGACGCTGCGGTACACGGCCTTGTTGTCCTGGTCGATCACCAGCACGAACTTCTTGCCCAGGTCGGTGCCCACCGCTTCGTCTTTGATCAGCAGGCCGGCATAGGCCGCGCTGCCCACCAGTTTCAATCGGGCATACAAGCCCGGGGTGTATTGGCCGTCCGCGTTGTCGAACACCGCGCGGCCTCGAATGGTGCCGGTCTTGGGATTGACCTGGTTGTCGACGAAGTTCATCTGCCCCAGGTGGCTATTGCCCTCCTCGTTCGACAAGCCCATGTACACCGGTGTGGACTGGCTGCGCCGGCCTTCACGGGAGAGCTGGCCGTACTTGAGGAACAGGCGTTCGTCGGCGTCGAAATAGGCGTAGACCTTGTCGGTGGAGACCACGCTGGTCAGCGCCGAGGTGTCGGCGGTGACGATGTTGCCGGCGGTGATTTCGGCACGGCTGACCCGGCCGGTAATCGGTGCGGTGACGCGAGTGAAGCTCAGGTTCAGGCGTGCGAGATCGAGTTGCGCCTGCACGGCATCGACAGCGGCACGGGCTTCCTGGGCGGTGGTGTTGCGCGTGTCGGCCAGCTCCGCCGAGATCGCATTGCTGCTCAGCAAGCGCTGGCCACGTTGTGCTTCATTGCCAGTTCGAAGCAGCGTGGCGCGAGCTTGTTGCAACTGTGCTTCGAGGCGATGCACTTCGTGTTCGAACGGACGTGGATCAATCTGGAACAGCAAATCCCCTTTCTTCACCGACTCGCCATCGGTGAAGGCGACGCGATCGATCTGCCCCGACACCCGCGGACGAACCACGACGGTTTCCGGCGCTTCCAGACGGGCGGTGACTTCATCCCATTCGGTAATGGGTTGCTCGAGCACTTTGGCCACCGTGACATGCGGCGCACCCGGCGCCTGGGCGGCATCGGGTGCGTGGCCGCAAGCAGTGACGGTCGCCAACGCCAATGCAGCAAGGGGATAACGCAAAGGTTTGAGTGACTGTTCCATGGGTAGTGTCCGCCATACGGTTTAGGGGTTGGAGAATTCTCGGCCGCACAGGGAGCAGCGACGAATTGAACGGAGTGAACTTGGTTATCATCATTAATGATGAGCATCATGTATAAGCACAAAAAAAATGAAAACTCAGATCAAGCCCATGAATTAACCGGGTTTTTTACTGCAAGCCGCCAGACTGACGACGGAACAAATGGAGTCCAGTGCGGGCCCAAGCGTTTGCGCCACCTGCAAGGCACGGGCGGTCGGTTCCATTTTGTGGCCAATGCGTTTAAACAGAGGGTCGTTGAACAATGCGCGCAGGCGACCCAGTGCGCCGCTGACCGCCGGTTGGCCCAGGGCAAGCTTTTCTGCGGCACGGGAGACATTGCGTTCCTGAATGAGCGCCTCGAAAACCACCAGCAGATTAAGGTCGATACTGCGCAGATCATTACGTTTCATGGGGGCGGCACCCTGTGAGGTGTTTAGACTTGAGCCACGGCCCGGGACCGGCAAAACCATTGCCGCGAATTTATATTATGATTATCATCAATACCAGCCCCTCAGCAAAAATTTGCCAGGGCGCTCATCGGATGACAGGACCCACGCATGAAAGTGACGAAAGACCAGGCAGCAGCCAACAAGGAAGCAATCCTCGGTGCGGCCTCGAGGATGTACCGGGAAAAAGGCATTGATGGCATCGGTATCGGCGAACTTTCCCGCTCGGTGGGCCTGACCCATGGCGGCTTTTACGGACAGTTCCCCGGCGGCAAGGAGCAGTTGGCGTCAGAGGCGGTCAGCCGCACGTTCGAAACCAACATCGAAGACTGGCGAGCGGCTAAATCCATCCCTGAACTGCTCAAGGGTTACTTGACCCAAAGCCACTTGAGCAACTGGACCGAAGGCTGTCCGATCCCCGCCCTCGGCGCCGATGTCGCGCGCAATGGCGGTGCCGTCAGCCACTCGTTCACCAAAGGCGTGCAGAACCTGATCGAAACGCTGATGCCATTGGTCGACGGCGAAACCGATGATGAAAAACACCAGCAAGCCTTGCGTATCCTTGCATCGATCACCGGGGCAATACTGATCGCCAGGGCATTGGACAACCCTCGATTGTCGGAGCAGTTCCTGCAATCGGTGATCGATGCCTGGCCTGCCAGCGCTGAAAAAACAGCAGAAGACGCGGACATCGAATGCTGACCGCGAGCAACGTGCGCGGCGCCTTGGACGCGATCGATAAGAACGAAGAATTTATCAAGATGACGCTTGCGGTGATGATGGCGCCGGATTGACGTTCCGGTGTCATACCTCACTGCATCACCACGACTGCGCATACAGGCAGCCGTCGAGTTCTTCCAGGCTGTCCAGCGTAAAGCCTGTCATTCAGGAAAACCTACGCTGTTAACTTCTTGGTTATCGCTTTTTTGGCATATAGCGCCAACCCGGATATGAACGATTTACTTTCAACCCAACGGCTTATCAACCACGACGCTGCCAAAGAGATAACAATAGTCACAGCACTAACAAACAGCGCATTCGGCACAGAATTATATATATACCTCTGTGACAAACCTAAAACAAACAGCATAATCGGGAAGTGAATTACATAGAGAGTGTATGAATATGCCGCATGCCGACGGAACCACTTAGGGAAAGATGCGCCCCCACCCATTAGCAATGCAAGAAAGCAAGCGAACCACAAGCCAGACACTACCCTAAAGTAATTTAGAGGAACCAGTACAACAGCATTACCAGATGGATCGTCAAATAGAGCAAAAACTACGACAGCAATAAAAGCGAGGCTAGAGACCGCAAACATCACACCAAAAATCCGGTTATTCATCTGCGGTCTACGCTGATGAATCAATGCCAACCCAAATCCAGAGAACCAAACAGGTGCCAACATAAAAAACAATGAGTTTTTGTACGTTACAAAAACGGCCATGCCAAGCATTACACTCGAAATTATCTTCCTGCCAGGCCATAGGAAGACAGATGCGGCTATCACGTAGTACCAAACCTCAATAGACAAGCTCCAAAGCGGACCATTAGCTGACGGGGTCTCGGTTTTGAACCCATTTAGAAACGCCAGCGCGCCTAAGACATCCGATGAGACTGACACATATTCTGTGCGTACGAAATCCACACCTTCAATTGTAAGTAGCGCGTTTGTTCCAGATGGAAATACATAAGGTGCGACGATAGAAAGAACAACCATCAAAACCAATGATGCGATCAATGGCGGATAGATCCTGATAGCTCGATCCTTCGCATATTGCCCAATATTAAACACGGAATTTTTCGATATATTATTACACACCGACTTCCCTATCAAAAAGCCACTAAGCACAAAAAACACCATAACGGCAAGTTGTGACACAAGCACAACCAATGTAAACCAAGAGCCAACAGCCGGGAGAAGTAGTGTTTGAAAAGTATGTCCAAACAAAACCACAATCGCAGCAAGAGCGCGCATAGAGTCAAGTTGACTTGACTGTTCCTGCGTCATCCGAGACATAAATTATTATTGGCCTTTTGTCTAAGTGATCTGCGTCAGGCTCTCGTCATTGCTTGTGTGTGAGCCCACTCTAAAATTGTGAATTATGCGGTAATCTGGCCATAGTTCAACAGCCAGTTGTTCTACACCGCGCCGCTCATCCGGTAGCTCGCTAAAATAGGCTTGGAACCCCGCCACCGCAATCAATCCGTGTTCGGTAGTTTAATTTTCGCCGAGTGAAATGCAGGCCTGCTCACAGGTCAGTGCCCTGGCTCGGGCTTGGTCAGCAAATTCAGCCAGGTCGCCCGCTCGCTGGTCAGCGCGCTTGAACACGTCGGCAAGCACAGCAACGGCGCGAGCAGTGGCAGCATCAGCAGTGAATTGATCGATGAACGCAGCCATGCGAAGGCGGGTGTTGATCTGGAACCGATCCATGGCCAAATTCAAGGCAGACGAAAAAAAGCCGGCAACAGGCCGGCTTTAGACAGATTTGCAGCTATCGCTACAGATACAGGAGGTTTCGTTTACTTTGCGGATTCAGAGGACAATGGCGCTGGGTAAACCTTTAAGCTGCCAGCCTCAAGCCTATCGATCAGTTTTCGCCCAAAAGCTATGCCTGGCTTCTCTATGAAGCGATATGTGAACCATGAGATAACGGTTGTAACAAGCAACACAAGCAAGAAGAAGATTATGCTTTTCGCATCCCCCTTGCCAAACATCAAATTAATCCCATGACTGCTCAGAATTTTTAAAACTGCTATGTGTATCAAATACATACTAAAGCTAAGCTTTCCAAGCAACATGGTAATCGGGTTAACAAACAATTTAACCGGGTAGCAGGCAAGAAAAATTGCAAAAATAGCAAATACCCCACCAGCAATAACGTGATGAGGTACAACAGTCTGAAATTGACACCAAAACTCCACAGAAAGCGCTATAAACATAGCACCACCAACAACCAGAGATATTAAATTTGGAGCCTTATTCTTACTGATATAAATGTAGGCCATTACCCCAAGAACAAATACCGGAGCCTGACCAATAAAGTTGAAAAATACGAAATTATCAACCATATACTTTTGAGCCGGCTCATACACAAAGAGACTTGTCGCCACAAGCACATTCAGCTCTTGCAATAGAAGACAAAGAATCAATAGCAGTACAAAATAATAAAACTTACGAACAAGCATAAGCGCAGGAAACAATAGATAGAACGTCATTTCAACAGCTACTGACCATCCACCGGGTACTACTGAGTTTATGGTCTCCGGGTGCAATCCATGCAAAAATAGCGCTGTCATCGGAAAAAACCACCAATGAAGAC
The DNA here is from genome assembly GCF_052114525.1 of Pseudomonas sp. KB_15. Taxonomy (NCBI): domain Bacteria; kingdom Pseudomonadati; phylum Pseudomonadota; class Gammaproteobacteria; order Pseudomonadales; family Pseudomonadaceae; genus Pseudomonas; species Pseudomonas sp. KB_15. The sequence goes on from NZ_JBFREX010000068.1 coordinate 27,644, forward strand.
CGCTAGGAGCAAAATTTGTAGGAGATGTTCCGTTCAGAATAAAAAAACCAATAATCGCCAGATAAAACATTGGTGCGATCCTGAACACCCTGCGTAAATAAAAATTTCTTACAGGATTCAACTCGCCGGATTTCCTTGCATCCCAAGACATGCAGAGCGTTATCGCACTAGCGATATAAAACAACTGGACCCCTCTAGCACCCTCAATCATTGTCAGCCAAAGAGTATTATTAAGAGGCTGAACATACTGCGACGCATGAACAAACACGACTAAAATTATAGCAATGCCTCTCAACGCATCAATATAATTGTACTTTTTAATCTCTTGAGCGCTCATCGAGAAAACTCTGGTCCAGAAAAATCAGCCATTATCCATAGTCAACATTGTACCTGCCAGAGTTTTCTGTCCGGCCAACCGCGCCTCAAGTCGGAAATATTCCGACCGAGATCACTGCATCCGGCGCGACCTGGATAATCATTCCGCGAGTTCGGCAGCAGGCTCACATTCGTGGAGCTAGGGGCCAGGATGGTTCGATGACTGTAATGTCAGCCAGCTTCAGAGCGCGTCGGATGGCGACGGCTCAGGCCGAGAAAAAACTTAACGTCGTGTCCGGGATCAGTTGACCACTACAGCGCGATCCCGGAGACCTAACGAGCGATACTCGGTGATTGTTTTGCCCAGAGGATGCTTATCGCATCTGTTTCAAGCGTCAGGTTGTTACCGACCCTGAGCCAGAACAGTATGTCGTTAGGCGTTGATACACTGAAAAAGATCCAGTGCCCCGCCCCATCAGCCTTTTCCTCTACCTCTGCAACGTACAACGCGACCTCGCTTTCGCTGAGTTCCAGGGCATCGGAGATTTCTCGCTGTGTCGGCTTTCTTACGCTACTCATAGCGAAATCCATTTCTTGAACGAAGTGCTGAAAGCATAGCTGAACACCAAATCCTGGAGTCTCCACCTATCGCTTCCGGTCACGGAGGGCGGCGCCTGCGATCACGACCCTACGTGCGCAAGCTCTTCGTCAATGATTCGCTCTGCATTCTTCGCAGCGGTTGTCGCGAACTCGTAACAGACCCGGAAGTCCTGCTCCGTTACGGATGCAGAACCCTGCAAATTCTCCAGGCAGCGCGTTAATGCATGCTTTATCAAGCCATCATTTAGAGCATTGCGGGCCGCCTCTTCACCTTCAACCGCTCGAATGGCAGCTTCGATTTCTTCGATCTGCTCAATCTTTGCCGCCAGCGCGACCTTGGCGGACTCATCTCGCTCGATGATTTTGGTCCAAGAGTGATCAACTATCAGCGTTTTCATTAGTAGCCCCTCTCTTCCGGACTCATGCCTGGTCATCAACCAATAGCCCACAAACCCGAATCACGCCAGCCGCTGAAGTTCAGTGGAGGCTAAGGTTGCGAATGAGCAGCACAGCGTCAGCTCTCGTCTCAACCTTTATGGCCCGGTGCTCGTCACCTACCTTGTGCGAGTCATCAGTGACGCTGTCGGGAAACTGCGCCTTCAGCGTGTAATGCCAGTCCAACACCCTCTGTAGCAGCTGCCGAGCCCGCGAGGCGGCGTTCGGCTGCGAAGCAGTCGTAAAACCGGTAATCGCGGTACGTCAGGCAGGCCGCGTCAGCTGGATTCACGAC
>NZ_JBFREX010000069.1:0-18091 GCF_052114525.1 Pseudomonas sp. KB_15
AAAAAGTAAGCAAAAAAACGCTCGCCCCTGACGTACGGCCCCTCGCTTAGGCTCGGGGTTCCTTCGCTCCGGCATTCATCCGGGGGCATCGCCTCCGGTCGGCTTCGCGCGACCTCCTCTCGATGTGTTCGGCTGCGCCGAACGGCGCTACGCGCCTCCCCCCGGATGAACGCCTCCACTCAGCCTGCCGAGGGGGCGGGTGGATCAAGATCAAGAGCTGCAGGCGAGCTAACGCTCGGCCTGATGAGTGGTGAAGAGCATGGGTGTACGCCGACCGGCCGTTGCTTTTCTGTAGGAGCGAGCTTGCTCGCGATGGGCGTCAACGATAACGCGTGCTGACTGATTGATCGCGTTGTTCAGACGTTTTTCGCGAGCAAGTCGGATCGCCGCACCGTCGCTCCTACAGGGAAACGAGTTCAGTTGTGATCAAGCCGGCCAGCAGGCTGCCTCGTTTTGGCTTTGGCTTTGGCTTTGGCTTTGGCTTTGGCTTTGGCTTTGGCTTTGGCTTTGGCTTTGGCTTTGGCTTTGGCTTTGGCTTTTGATCTTGATCTTCTTGCCCCCTCGAGAGGCTTCGTTCCGGTTCTGCGCAGTGGGCAACCCGGCATGGATGCCGGGTTAGCCGCCGCCGGCCATGGATGGCCGATGGCGGCGGGCCCACGGAGCAGGACCGGAGCGAGGGGATGCCGAGCCTTGGCGAGGCACCGAACGTCAGGGGCAAAGCGCTTTGGTTACTTTCGCGCTCTTCGAAAGTGACCCGCTGTAAGAGCGGAACCGTAAGCCGCCGTTACCGCAGAAATGGATATGTACACCCTCAAAATGCTCATCGCCTGACACAAAGCCTTCGCGGGCAAGCCCGCTCCCACAGGTACTGCATTCATCCTGTGGCAGCGAGCCTGGTTTCACGGCGTAACGATATTGAACTGCGGCGCAAAGGTATCGAGGCTGGTCATCAGCTCCCCAAGCTTCTTGCCATTGCCTTGCAACTTGATCAGGCCTTTCTGGATCGCCGTGGGGATATCCAGTTGCTTGAGGCTGATCTGTTCCAGAGTGGTCTTGCTCATGGTTACGCTGGCATCCGCCTGGGCGTTGAGGCCGGTGCGGTGGGTCAGCACGCCATTGCGCAGGGTCAGGTTGTAGTCCTTGTTCAGGTCATCGAAAGTCCAGTTCAGGGTCAGGTCATGGCCTACGGCTTTTTCGCTGTCCAGACGCACTGCCAGGAAGTCGAAGAACATCTGCGGGCTCATCGCCCGCACCATGTCCACCGACACCGAAGTGCCGGCATGGGGTGGCACGCCGGTGCGCAGTTCCATGGCACCGGTCAGGTACATGTTGCGCCAGGTGGCGTTTTCGCTTTGATAACCCAGTTGCTCCAGCGCCTCGGCCTGGGCTTTGCGGGCATCGGCGTTGTCCTGGTTGGCGAACAGCAACTGATTGCCCAGTTGCGCGGCCCAGCGGTATTCACCCTTGGCCATTGCTGCCTGCATTTTCCCCAGTACTGCCGATTCGCCGCCCATGGCTTCGACCGAGCGCTTGGCCGTTTCCACTGGCGGCAGCGGATTGAGGTTGGCCGGGTTGCCGTCATAGAAACCCATGTAGCGCTGATACACCGCACGGGTGTTGAAACTCAGTGAACCGTAGTAGCCACGGGTGTACCACTTCTGGTCCAGGTTGCCGGGCAGCTTCTTGATCGAGTCGGCGATTTCCAGCGGCGTCAGGCCCTGGTTCAGCAGGTGCAAGGTGCGGTCATTGAGGAAGGCGTACATGTCGCGCTGGTCGGCGAGGAACGTGCGGATGCGTTCGCTACCCCAGGTCGGCCAGTTGTGCTGGGCGAACAGCACGTCGCTCTTGTCGCCGTACCGCGCCAGGCTGCCGTCCAGGTACTCGGCCCAGGCCTTGGCGTCCCGCACTTGCGCGCCGCGCGGGGTGAGGATGTTGTGCATCATTTGCGTGGCGTTTTCCGCCATGCACAAGGCGCGTAATTGCGGCAGGTACAGGTTCATTTCCGCCGGCGCCTCGGTGCCGGGGGTCAACTGGAATTCCACGTCGAGGCCGGCGATGGTGCGGGTTTCCAGTTCCTTGTCGATCAGGTCGGTGGGCGGGATCAGGGTGACGGTGCCGCCACTCGGCGTGCTCTTGCCCAGGCCGGCATCGACCTGGCCTTTTTCGCCACGGGGCAGCAGGCTGCCGAACTGGAACTGCGCGCGGCGGCTCATGGCGTTGCCGGCGTAGACGTTCTCGCTCATCACGTGTTCCATGAACCCGGCGGGGGCGAACACCTTGACCTTGCCGGCCTTGACGTCGGCCTCGTCGATGACCCCGCGCACGCCACCGAAGTGGTCGACGTGGGTGTGGCTGTAGATCACCGCGACCACCGGTTTGTGCGGGCGGTTCTGGTAGTACAGGTCCAGTGCCGCCTTGGCGGTTTCGGCCATGGTCAGCGGGTCGATGATGATCAGCCCGTCGTCGCCTTCGATGATGGTCATGTTCGCCAGGTCGAGGCCGCGCACCTGATACAGCCGTGGGCTGACTTCGAACAGACCGGCATGGGCGCTGAGTTGGGCCAGGCGCCAGAGGCTCGGGTTGACCGACTCCGGGGCCTGGTCTTTGGCGAGGAAGTCATAGGCCTGGATATCCCAGATGACCTTGCCCGAGGCGTCCTTGACCTGGCCCTTGAAGGGTGCGATCAGCCCCTTGGTGACCGACTCGTAGTCGGTGCGGTCGGTGAAGGGCAGTTGTTGCAGCACGGCGGCGTTACTGGCCGTGGTTTGCGGGCTGGCCGCGACCGGTGCATCGGCGGCTACCACCGGTTGCGCAAGGCAGGCAGTGATCAGGCAAGCAAGCAGCCCACGAGGGCTCAAGGTGAAACGAGGCATGGCGTCTCCGTTTTTTATCGTTATGGTTAGACCAGCTTCGAGGGTAGGGCGGGGCACGGGCAGGGCGATCATCAGCAACGGACAAAAAACATTCAGGGCCGCTATCCTTGAGCCACGCATATCCAGCAGGTTGACCCATGCTTGAAGTCCATGGCGTTTTCAAAAGCTACGCCACACCGCAGGGACCGCTGCCGGTGCTGCAAGGCGTCGACCTGACGCTCAAGCCCGGCAGCAGCCTGGCGCTGATGGGCGAATCGGGCAGTGGCAAAAGCACCTTGCTGCACCTGATCGCCGGGCTGGACAAGGTCGATCGCGGCAGCATCCGCAGTGGCGAGCATTGCCTGGAACGGATGAATGAAGGCCAACTGGCGAACTGGCGCCGTACTGAAATCGGCCTGGTGTTCCAGCAGTTCAACCTGATCGGCAGCCTGCGGGTCGAAGACAATCTGGCGATTCAGGCACGCCTGGCGGGGCGCCATGACCCACGCTGGCAGGCGCATCTGGTGCGGCGCCTGGGCTTGGGTGAGCTGCTGCGGCGTTACCCGGAGCAACTGTCCGGCGGCCAGCAGCAACGGGTTGCGCTGGGTCGGGCGTTGGCATCGCGCCCGCCATTGCTGCTGGCCGACGAGCCCACCGGCAGCCTCGATGAAACCACCGGCGCCGAGGTGTTGCAGTTGCTGCTGGAATTGCTCGACGACAGCCCCACCAGCCTGTTGATGGTCACCCACAGTCCCGGCGTGGCCGCACGGCTGGCGGAAAAAGCGCTGCTGTGCGGTGGTCGTCTGGCCGGTGTGGGCGAGCGCTGACATGCGCATCTTTGGCGAAACCCTGCGCGCGCTGCTCAGCCATTGGCGGCAGCACCCGGTGCAGTTTTTCAGTGTGCTGACCGGGCTGTGGCTGGCCACCGGTCTGCTGACCGGGGTCCAGGCACTCAACAGCCAGGCACGCGACAGTTATGCCCGCGCCAGTCAAATGATCGGCGGCGAACCCCAGGCCAGCCTTGGTGCGCCCGGTGGCGGTACGTTCCCCCAGCAATGGTTTATCGATCTGCGCCGCGCGGGGTGGCCTGTGTCACCGGTGCTGCAAGGGCGGGTCACGCTCAAGGGGCACGAAGAGCAGCGCTTGCAGTTGATGGGCATCGAGCCGGTGTCGCTGCCGGCGGGCGCGGCGGTGGCCGGGCAGGCCTTGGCGATTGAACAGGTGGTCGGATTTTTCAGTCCGCCGGGCAGTACCTGGATATCTTCGCAGACCTTGCAGGCACTGGGTTTGCGCGAAGGTGACCGACCAATGAACCTGGCTGGCGCGGCACTGCCGCCTCTGCATGTGCAGGCCGACATGGCGCCCGGCGTGCTGCTGGTGGACATCGGTTTTGCCCAGCAGATTCTGGGGTTGCCGGAGCAACTGTCGCGACTGCTGTTGCCGAAGGATTTCACCGCGACGCTGCCGGAGCCGTTCAAGGGGCAGCTGCAATTCAAGAGCGCCGGCGAAGAAAACAACCTGACGCGCCTGACCGAGAGCTTTCACCTGAACCTCGATGCCCTGGGGGTGCTGTCGTTCGTGGTGGGTCTGTTTATCGTGAACGCCGCCATCGGGCTGGCGCTGGAGCAACGGCGCGGCTTGCTTCGGACCCTGCGTGCCTGCGGTGTGAGCGCGCGGATGCTGGTGGCTTGTCTCGCCGTCGAATTGGGCGGATTGGCCCTGATCGGCGGTGTGGCCGGGGTGGTCAGCGGCTACCTGCTGGCCAGCGTGCTGTTGCCGGATGTCGCCGCCAGCCTGCGTGGCTTGTATGGCGCCGAAGTGGCGGGGCAGTTGAGCCTCAGCCTGACATGGTGGTTCAGTGGTATCGGCCTGAGTCTGATCGGCGCGTTGCTGGCCGGGGCCAACAGTCTGCTGCGGGCGGCGCGCTTGCCCTTGCTGGCACTGGCCGACCCGCAGGCCTGGCATCAGGCCCATGCCCGCTGGTTGCGGCGCCAGGGTGGGGTGGCGGCAATGGCCGGGCTGATAGCGCTGCTGGCGTTGATCTTCGGCGACAGCCTGGTCAGTGGCTTCGTGTTGATGGCGGCGCTGTTGATCGGCGCCGCACTGGCACTGCCGGTGGTGCTCAGCGCGCTGCTCAGTCTCGGCTCGCAGCACAGTCGCTCGGTGCTTGGCCAATGGTTTGTCGCCGATTGCCGCCAGCAACTGCCGGCCCTGAGCCTGGCGTTGATGGCGCTGCTGCTGGCCATGGCGGCGAACATCGGTGCCGGCAGCATGACCGCAGGGTTTCGCCAAACCTTCAGCGACTGGCTCGAGCAACGGCTGACGGCCGAGCTTTACCTCAATCCACAAAACCCGGCCCAGGCCCGGGAGCTGCACGGCTGGCTCAACCAGCAGCCGCAACTGGCGGCGGTGCTGCCCAACTGGCAGGTGTCGATCCAGTTGCAGGGCTGGCCGACGGACCTGTCCGGGATCATCGACCACCCCACCTATCGCCAGCACTGGCCGTTGCTCGAAGCCTTGGGCGACAACCCTTGGGAACGACTGGCCAAGGACGATGCGGTGATGCTCAGCGAACAACTGGCCCGGCGCCTGCAAGTGCAACTGGGCGATCACCTGACGCTGCCGACGCCTACTGGCCCGTGGTCGCCACGGATCGTCGGGATCTACGCCGACTATGGCAACCCCAAGGGCCACGTTCTGGTCAACATCAACCACCTGTTGCGCGGCTGGCCGCAACTGACGCCGAACCGCTTCAACCTGCGCATCGACCCGGCGTCGATCCCGGCGTTCGTCACGGCGTTGCAGGCGCGGTTTACCCTGGACGACAGCCGTATCGTCGATCAGGCGCGGCTCAAGGGCTGGTCCACGCAAGTCTTCGAACGCACCTTCGCCGCCACCGCCGCGCTCAACAGCCTGACGCTGTGCGTGGCCGGGGTGGCGCTGTTCATCAGTCTATTGACCCAGAGCCAGAGCCGTCTCGGGCAACTGGCGCCGTTGTGGGCGCTGGGGGTGACGCGTCGGCATTTGATGTTGCTCAACCTCGGGCAAACCTGGTTGCTGGCGTTGCTGACCCTGGTGCTGGCGTTGCCGCTGGGCATCGCCCTGGCGTGGTGCCTGGACACGGTGATCAACGTGCAGGCCTTTGGCTGGCGCCTGCCGTTGCGGGTGTTTCCCGTGCAACTGTTGCAATTGATGGGGCTGGCGCTGGTGGCGACGTTACTGGCCTCGGCCTGGCCGCTGTATCGTTTGTACCGCACACAACCGGCGGACCTGCTGCGGACGTTTGCCCATGAAAATTAATCTCGGCGTCTTGCTCCTGGCGCTGCTGGTGCTGCTGTTGAGTGGCTGCGATCAATCGACACCGGAGCAAAAGGGATTTGCCGGAATGGGTAACCAGGCCGCTGCGTTCACCAAGGTGGTGCCCGGTCGGGTGTTCAGCTTCCCGGTGGATCACGGCCCGCACGACGGCTTTCGCATCGAATGGTGGTACGTCACGGCTAACCTGAAGGACGATCAGGGCCATGAGTTCGGCGCGCAATGGACGTTGTTCCGCAGCGCGTTGAAAGCCACCCCAGAGGTGGCGGGTTGGCAGAATCAGACAATCTGGCTCGGCCACGCGGCGGTGACATCGGTGACGGCGCATCACGCGGCCGAACGTTATGCCCGTGGCGGCGTCGGTCAGGCCGGTGTCAGCGTTGCGCCGTTCAATGCGTGGATCGACGACTGGCAATTGCGCAGCCAGGCGACGGCCGACGACCCGTTGGCTGACGTGCTACTCAGTGCCCGCGACCAGCGATTCAGCTACCGGCTGCGGTTGACCGCGACAGGGCCGCTGGTGCTTCAGGGGGATCGGGGCTTCAGCCAGAAATCCGAACAGGGCCAGGCCTCTTACTACTACAGCCAGCCGTTTTTCCAGGCCAGCGGCACCCTGGAAATCGACGGCAAAACCTTTCAGGTCAGTGGCCCGGCCTGGCTAGACCGGGAATGGAGCAGCCAGCCCCTGACTGCCAACCAGAGCGGTTGGGACTGGTTTTCCCTGCACCTGGACAGCGGCGAACAGGTGATGCTGTATCGCATGCGGCAAAAGGACGGCGAACCTTACCTCACCGGCACCTGGATCGACGCCCGGGGCCAGACCCAACGGCTGCAGGCCAGTGACATTAGCCTCACGCCGCAAGACACCGCCAGCGTTGCCGGGCGCGAAATGCCCATTCGCTGGTCGATCAAGATCCCCGCCAAACACCTCGATATCGCCATCACCGCGCTCAATCCCAAGGCCTGGATGGATTTGCGCATTCCATATTGGGAAGGCCCGGTGCGCCTCAGTGGCAGCCATGCAGGGAACGGCTATCTGGAAATGACCGGGTATTAGAAAATCAGCAGCCCGCCACGACCACTCGCTGAACAGCGTCTATGCTCATCCCACACATGGCGTTGAGCCCGGCTTCAACGCCGTCTGTTGCCATCTATCACAGGGAATGTTCTGCCTATGAAACGCCATGCACTGACCAAAGCCATCACCCTCGCTACCTTGCTGTCTGCCGCCAGTTTTGGCGCGGTTGCCGCCGATATTCCGTTGTCCGAAGTCGTGGTGGCTGATCAGGTCTCCACCAAAGTCGTTTCGGTTGATGCCGCGAACCATTCCGTGGTCCTCAAAGGCCCGCAGGGTAATGAGTTCCCTGTGCAATTGACCGACAAGGCGAAAAATCTCAAAAACCTCAAAGCCGGCGATACGGTCGACATCAGGGTCACCAGCGCCGTTGCAGCCTACCTCGACACCGATATCGACAAAGGCCTGCCCGGCACCGCCGAAGCCACCGGTGAAGTGCGTGCTGCACCAGGTAGCGCCAACCCGGGCGGCGAAGCGTACCGTCAGGTGAAAGTGCAGCTGAAAATCACCCACATTGACCTGAAGAAACACCAGGTGACCTTCGAAAACCCGGAAGGCCAGTCCAAGACCGTCGACGTGAAACGTCCTGAGGTCCAGGCCAAACTCAAGGACTTGAAAGTCGGGCAAAGCGTTAACGTGGTTTATACCGATATATTGACGGTGACCAGCAAGCACTGAGATTGAGTAATGACTCTATATGGGCTGATTATTATTGTGCAAATTTTGCATAGGAATAATCAGCTCGTATGGTCGAACTGGTGAGTTTGTGGCACGGTGCGGGATTGGATTTAAGTCGACATTTTATTAAATATTATGTCGATAAATTTCATCTTTACCGCACGGAAATATTTAGCCACTTCTACTAAAATACTTTCCGTTCGCCCAGTGTCAGGGCTCTTTACCAGTGCATGGATTGCCGAGGCCATTGCACTGGGCGAACACTTTATTGGCTGTATTGAAAGTTTCGGATATAAAAAAAACGGGCGACCTGCAGGCTAATGCCAGTCAGTTAGGCAATTTCAGCCGCGACACCCTTTGTAGCAGCTGCCGAGCCCGCGAGGCTGCGTTCGGCTGCGAAGCAGTCGTAAAATCAGTCATTGCGCTACGTCAGGCAGGCCGCGTCAGCCGGACTCACGACTGCCATGCAGCCGAACGCAGCCTCGCGGGCTCGGCAGCTGCTACAGATCGCATTACCGCTTAACTGATCGGCATCAGGGCTGTAGGTCGCCCGTTTTTTTATTGACTTGAACAACATCGGCCAACGCGGCGAAGCACTGTTCGATCGAACGCCGCTGGCTCTCGGCATACAGGCCCAACTCATCGATCGTCGAACGCCCCAGGGCCTGTTCGAACGCCTGCTGGTTGGCATGCGCGCCGTAACGGGTTTGCGCCGCGTCCCCCAGGTTCGACTGAAAAATCCCCGCCGCGCTGACCGGCAGGAAGTCTTCGTACACCAGCGGTTCAACCCGCAGGTAACCGCTGCCGAGCAGGTCGTCCAGGGCGGCGTTTTTCAGGTCGCCCGCCGCCAGGCCTTTTTCCGTCACAAAGTAGCGGAAGTAAGCCAGGCCCTGTTGGCGCATCCCTTCCCAGGTGTCGGGGAATTCGTTGAAATGCTGCACCATCAGGGCGTTGTAACGCGCGGCGTTGGCTTCGTTGGGGAAGTCCTTGAGCTCGTCCCGTGCGGCATTGAGCAAGCGGTCGTACAGTGCGCGGCCTTTGGGCGTGAGGGCGGCACCGCGCTGTTCGATTTCGCCGAAACGGGCACTGTGGCTGCCGTGAGCCTCGTTTTGATCGGTGAAGGCAATCGGCTCGTCCAGAGCCTTGAAGCTGGTCTGGCGCAGCAGGATCGGGCACTGGCGGCGGGGCGGGCCTTCGATCACCGCTTTGGGGGTGATGCCATGGGCCGGCATTTGTGCCTGCACGATGTCGATGTCCAGGGTCCGCGGTGTCAGGTGGTTGATGTGCGGGCCCTTGAACGCCACCACGTCGGCGATCAGACGATGCTGGGCGCTGAGCCTTTGATATTGCTCGGCGGTGACGGTGGCGCTGTGGTGCCAGCGGAACGTTTCCAGTGCCTGTTCGACGAATTCCCCGGCTTCCTGCTCGGTCAGGCCCCCCAGGGATTCGGCACGCTCGATGAGCGTGAGGGCCGTGGGAGTGAAGATCGAGCGCTGGTCGAGCATCGACTGGGCGAACGCTCGCAGCTCCAGGTCTTCGATCAGTTCCAGGCGCAACAGCGAGGTGAATACCCGGAACGGGCTGACCTGCAACGACGCTTCATGCACCGCGCGAAACGCCGTGGAATGTACCGGCACGCCGGCCGGTGTCAGGTCGTAGTAACCCACAGGTTGCATGCCCATCACCGCGAACAGGCGGGCGAGGGTTGCCAGTTCATCGGCCGTTCCGACGCGGATCGCCCCATGACGCTCCAGGTCCAGTCGCTCGATTTCGCCGGTGCTCTTGAGCTGCTGCAAGATTTGCGGATCGCTGTCCAGCACGTGGCGGTTAGTCTGCTCCACCAGTTCCATCAACGCGCCGTACAACGGCACTTCCTCGCGATACATGTCGGACATCGCTTTGGAGAAGCGTTGGCGGATCAGGTCAGGGCTGACGAAGTTCGGGTGGTTCATGAACAGGATTCCTGGCGCGGTGACGTAAAGGATGGACGAAAGATCGCAGCCTTCAGCGACGCCGACAAACGAAGTTTCTGACGAACTTCATTCTGCAAAGGACTGCATGTCCAGGGGGCGTTCTCAATTAGTTTCCCTACCGCGCCGGGTCTGCTGTTGTGCAGGGCAAGGCGCGAGAAGCGCAGTTTGGTCATTCCAAATCAGCTTCGAGTAACGCAGCCCTGCACAACAGCAGGCCCGGCCCTTCGGGTTGTGCTTTAAAGCTGTGGGGAAACTAATTGAGAACGCCCCCTAGTGCAGTCGTTGATCCTGCGGGCTCTCCGAGCGCAGCGATGCCAAAAACTCGCGATACAGCCGCGCCGAACCGGTGGGTGCTTCCACCATGGGCATGTGCCCGACGGCGTCCCAGATATGCACGCGCAAGTCGGCGATGCCCTTGCTCCAGACCGACACGCTGCTGACATCGATCAGCCGGTCTTTGCGCCCCCACAGCAACAGGGCCGGGGCGGTGATGTCGGGCAGGTGCGGTTCCATCGGCGGGCTGGCGCGAAAATCCCGGAAGATTTCTTCCAGTTCCTCGCGAGACTGTTCATAACGCTGGGCGACGGCATCGAGCACGAGCTTCGGTACCCAGGGCGGTGAAGCCATGGTCATGGCGTAGAAACGCTGGAATTCTTCGCGCGAGTGAATCAGAAACGGGTTGTGGCCCTTGGCCAAATGCCGTTCGAGGTCACTGGGCTCGGGCGCGGTGACCCCGGCCGGGTCGATCAGCGCCACGGACACAATGCGCTCGGGGTAAGTGGCCGCGAGCCACGCCGCCATGTAGCCACCCATGGAATTGCCGATGACATGGACTTTTTCGACGCCGCACACATCCAGCAGCTGGATCATGCGCTTGGCCTGCAGCGGGATGTCGTAGCCGCCGCCTGCCTTGAAGCCGGTTTCGCCATGGCCGGCGATGTCCGGGATGATCACTCGATGGCTGCCGACAAAGTGCCGGGCGAAACGCAGCCAGAGGTTTTTGTCGGCGCTGAAGCCATGGAGCATCAGCACATTGCTGGTGGCTTCGTACGGCCCGCCTTGCCAGGTCGAGACGGTCATCTCGGGGATGGGCACGACGATTTTGTGCAGCCGGTACAGCTTGGCCTCGGCCGCCATGTTCAGGTCATAGAGCCAGTAGCCGATGGCCGGGTAGGTCAGCCAGCTCCAGGTGACGAACACTGCGAGAACGACGAACAACAAAAGCATCACGCGTCTCCCTTCTATCAGCTCAGGACAAAATGTGATCGGCGGGTTTCAGCGCTCGGGTCAAGCGATGAAAGCTGAAGCTGAACCCCGGAAACATGGCAATCACATGACCGCTCTTGCTTTGATACCAACTGTGGCAACCACCGGACTTCCACACGGTTCGTTCCATTTCCCGGTGGATCATTTCAGTGTAGGTACGTTCCGCCTCATGGCGAACTTCGATGCTGCGTAAACCTTGATCCTTCAAGGTGCGAATGCAATCGAGGATGTAATTCATCTGGGATTCGATGATGAACAGCGCCGAGGTGTGGCCGATGCCGGTGTTCGGCCCGGTGACGATGAACAGGTTGGGAAAGTCCGGCAGGGCGGTGCCGAGGTAGGCCCGCGGGTACGGCGCCCAGACCTCCTTGAGACGGGTGCCGTTCTTGCCCGTTACCGGGTAGGAAATCACCCCGTCGGTGGCGTCGTAGCCGGTGGACCAGACGATCAGGTCCACTTCGATGTGTTGGCCATCGAGGGTAACGATGCCGGTTTCGTCGATGGCCGCGATGCCTTGCTCGCGGCTGTGCAGCGTTACGTTGCTGCGCGTCAGTGCCGGGTACAGCGTGCTGGACAGAATCACCCGTTTGCAGCCGATGGTGTAGTCCGGCGTGAGTTTGCGCCGCAGTTCGGCGTCCGGCACCTGGCGTTTGAGAAAGTGCAGGGCCTGGCGCTGGACCCTTTGCACGGCCGGCTTCGAATACTTGAAGCCAATCACCCGGGTTTCGAATTGCCAGTAGATCCCCCAGCGCAGCAGCTTGTAGGCTGGCTTGAAACCCAGCAACCATCGCTGCAAGCGGCCGAATCTGCGGTCTGCCCGGGGCAACACCCAGTGGGGCGTGCGCTGGAACACATGCAACTGCCCGACGTCCGTGGCAATGGCCGGAATGACCTGGGCCGCACTGGCGCCGCTGCCGACGATGGCCACGCGTTTTTGCCGGTAGTCGTAGTTGTGATCCCAGTTGTTGGTGTGAAACGTCTTGCCCTGAAAGCGTTCCTGTCCGTCGAAGCGCGGAACCACCGGTTGACTCAGCGGCCCGGTGGCGTTGATCAGGAACTGCGCGCAAAACGTGCCTTTGCTGGCGGTGTACACCGTCCAGCGCTTGTTGGCGTCGTCCCATTCTACGCGCTCGACATTTGCGTTCAGTTCCACCTTGTCCCGCAGGCCGAAGTGCTCCACCACATGGCGGGTGTAGCGGTGCAATTCGGCCTGCCCGGCGAACATTTGCGTCCAGCGATACGGGGCGAAAGACAATGAGTACAGCGGTGAGGGCACATCGACCGCCGCACCGGGATAGGTGTTCTGGCACCAGGTACCACCGAAGAAATCCCGTCGCTCCAGCAGGCGGAAATCGTCGATGCCGGCCTTGAGCAGATTAATTGCAGCACATTGGCCGCCAAACCCACTGCCGATGATCAATACTTGAAAGGTCTGCATGGGCCTCCGCTTATGGTCATTGATCAACTCCTTCTTTCATGTATAGCCGTTTCTGGAGGAGGCTTTTGCATTTATTCGAGCGTGACAGGCGGATATTCAGCCCGCCAGCCGGTGATGGCTATTTAATGTCGCCCTGATAGACTGCAGCGCATAGGCACAGGCTGTTATCGCATTCCGTTGAGTGGCACAGAGGCCCTATGGCAAAAACGGGAGGACAGGGGTTTTCATTGGCCAGGAGGCTCTATACATCGCGAATCCTGGGGGTAGCCTTGGGATTGGTGTGTGTGAGCGCGGCGATGTATCCACTCGATCCGGCGCCCTGGGTCTGGGGATTCATGTGGTTCAATGGCCTGGTCTGGCCGCACCTGGCTTACCAATGGGCGCGCCGGGCCAGCAAGCCTTATCACGCCGAACACCGCAATCTGCTGATCGATGCCTTTCTCGGCGGCTTCTGGATTGCCGCCATGCAGTTCAATCCATTGCCTAGCGCGACCACCATTTCCATGATGGCCATGCACAACGTGGCCATCGGTGGCTTGCGCTTCCTGCTGGCCGGGACGGCCGCGCAAGTGCTAGGCCTCTGCGTTGGCTTGCAGATTTTTGCCCCGGCGCTCATTCCTGCCACCAGCCCGGTGCAACTCTATGCCTGTTTGCCTTTGCTGTGCCTGTATCCGTTGTCATTGGGCTGGATCTGCTTCCGCCAGACCCATACCCTCGGCCTTCAGAAGCGTGAACTGCTGGCACTGAGTCGCACCGACAGCCTGACAGGCCTGCTGAACCATGGCGCCTGGAAGGACCAGCTGGAAGTCGAGTTCCAGCGTTGCAAACGCCAGCAAAAAGGCGGGGCGATTGCCCTGATCGACATCGACCATTTCAAAGTCATCAACGACACCTACGGCCATGTTGCCGGCGATATCGTCTTGCGCCAGTTGAGCAAAATGCTCAGGCAGAACCTGCGAGCGACCGATGTGGCAGGGCGCTACGGCGGTGACGAGTTCTGCGTGATCCTTCCGGACCTGCCCCTGAACCGCGCCGCCGCTGTCATGGATGCCCTGCGTGATCGCTTCGCCACATTGGGGTACGAGCAGAATCCGGCGCTGAAAGTCAGCCTGAGCATAGGCCTGGCGTCATTCAATCCGGCGCACACCGACGCGACGCTTTGGCTCAACGACGCCGATCATGCGCTATACGAAGCCAAGACCACCGGGCGTAACCGCGTGATCTGTTGCGGTAATGGCAAACCCTATCGCGAACTGCTCGACTCGGCCTGAACGTCCACTGCAAAACCTGCGGGAGCGGGCTTGCTCCGGGCGGCGATCCGACGAAGGCGGCGGGTCAGGCGGTATGGATGTTGGCTGTGATGGCCTCATCGCGAGCAGGCTCGCTCCCACAGGGGAATTGCGGTGCGCACGGCATTGGCGTACAGCCGTGATCCAAATGTGGGAGCGGGCTTGCTCGCGAAGGCAGAGTGTCAGGCGGCATGGATGTTGGCTGTGATGGCCTCATCGCGAGCAAGCTCGCTCCCACAGGGGAATTGCGGTGCGCACGGCATTGGCGTACGGCCGCGATCCAAATGTGGGAGCGGGCTTGCTCGCGATGGCGGCGTATCAGGCGGCATGGATGTTGGCTGTGATGGCCTCATCGCGAGCAGGCTCGCTCCCACAGGGGAATTGCGGTGAGCACGGCATTGGCGTACAGCCGCGATCCAAATGTGGGAGCGGGCTTGCTCCGGGCGGCGATCCGACGATGGCGGCGGGTCGGTTTAAACCGTCATTCCTTCACGCTCATGAACTCTTCCGCGAAGCGGATGTATTCCTCGGGTTGCGTGTAGGTGTGCGTCAGCTCGGTCGCGCTCAGGTCCGACGTCTGGGTGAGGATCTGGCGTTGCTCGCGCAGGCTGTCGTAGGTCGCCTTGATCGCGGCGAAGTACGCGCCATGGCCGTCGATGGTCACGCGTACACCCAGTTCGGCCAGGCGTTTGTCATCGCGTAGCAGCGGGTTGCCGTAGGTCACCAGCATCAGCGGCACGCTCAGATGCTCGGCGATCTGTTCCAGATGGTCGAAGTCCTTTACGCCCACCATGCAGATCCCGTCGGCTCCGGCACGCTGGTATTGCCGGGTGCGGCTGATGATTTCCTGCACCGGCAGAATCCCGGCGTGGGTGCGGGCGATGATCGCCATTTCCTTATCGCAGCGGGCTTCCAGTGCCGCGCGGATCTTGCCGACGCCTTCGGCGACCGTGATCAGGTCGGTGGACTTACGGCCGAACTGGGCGGGCAGCAGCGTGTCTTCGATGGTCAGCGCAGCAACGCCGGCACGTTCGAGTTCGACGATGGTGCGCATGACGTTGAGCGCGTTGCCGTAGCCGTGGTCGGCGTCGGCAATCACCGGCAGCTGGGCGACACGGCCGATGCGGGTGGCCTGTTCAGCGAATTCGCTGAGGGTGATCAAGGCAAAGTCAGGGGCGCCCAGCACTTGCAGCGATGCGACCGAACCACCGAGGATCCCGACTTCGAAGCCCAGGTCGGCGGCAATGCGCGCCGACATCGGATCGAAAACCGAGGCCGTGTGGTAGCAGGTGTTGGAGGCGAACAGTTGGCGAAAATTGCGGCGCAAATCTTGATGGGAAAGCCTGGACATATGAGTTCCACCAATGGAATGGAAGGGCTTGAGCAAAAGTGTCAACGCCAAAGAAATAAAAGGCTATCACGCGCGCAGGGGGAGAATGATGACGAATTTGCTGGGTAAGGCCGATTGACGTCGCAACGATGGAACTGATAGGTCACGCCGCCACGGCCTGTAGCCGTTGGTCAAGCAGCGGCACGGCGCGCACCGAGTCACCGGGTTGCAGTTGCAAGCGCTTGGCGGTCAGGCGATCAACCACCAGGCTGTTGCCCACCTGTCGGGCCGGGGCGCAGGTAATGCGACAGTTTTCCAGGCGGCGGTTGTGGATCAGCCAGAGGGGCGCTTTATCGTCCGGCGAGCCGATGGCCAGTGACAGCGGTTGGCTGTCGCGCACGGTGCGGATCCCGGAAACCGGGGCTTCAAGGACCGGTCCGCCGTCGAAGATATCGATG
Source organism: Pseudomonas sp. KB_15 (assembly GCF_052114525.1). Taxonomy (NCBI): domain Bacteria; kingdom Pseudomonadati; phylum Pseudomonadota; class Gammaproteobacteria; order Pseudomonadales; family Pseudomonadaceae; genus Pseudomonas; species Pseudomonas sp. KB_15. The sequence continues at coordinate 15,675 of NZ_JBFREX010000069.1, forward strand.
TAGCCTTGGTGGGCAAACCCTTCGGCGCTAAGAATTTTCAGGGCCGGCTCGGTATTCGGGTGGGCCTTGCCGATCACCGCCTGGGCCTGTTCGGTGAGCAGGCAGGTGTACAGCGGCTGGCGCGGCATCAGTTCGGCGATGAACGATTTGTTGCCCAGCCCGGACAAGTGATCGGCGTGGCTGAAGTCCATCTTGAAAAAGTGCCGGCCGAGGCTGTCCCAGAACGGCGAGCCACCTCGCTCGTCGGCACTGCCGCGTAATTCGGCGATGAGCCGGTTGCCGAACAACTGCGTAAACTCGGCGACAAACAAAAAACGCCCGAGCGAAAGCAGGCGGCCGTTGTTTCCCTGGCGCTGATCGGAGCGCAGGTACAACGAGCAGACTTCCGATTGCCCGGTCAATTCATTGCTCAGGAACAGGGTCTGGATCTGGCGCTGGATGCCCAGGTCCGGTGACGTGCTGACCGTCAGTCCGACCCGGTAGTTGTACCAGGGCTCGCGCAGGCCGACGCCACCCGTCAGGGCGCTGACGCCCACCACTTGCTGCTCGTCGTCCTCGAGCACGAACAGATATTCGGCATCGGCGCGATCGACCTGCCCGGCGAAGGTGCGTTGGGCCCAGCGGATACGGTGGGCCAGGCGCTCTTCGTTGGCCGGCAGGCTGGTGAGCCCCGGACTGGCCTGGCGCACCAGCGTGAGCACGGCGGGCAGGTCGGTGATCTGGACCGGACGGACAATCATGCGGCTGTTCCTTGTTCGCGTGTACTCGGACGTTGGTGTTGACCCTGGCGGGTATTCACAGGGCGATCAGCCTGATCGGGCTGCCGTCGGTCACCTTCAATGCCTTGCACATGGCGGCGTCCAGCGTGACGGGTTGCCCGGTGATGTAGTCAAGATCGACGACAATGGCCCGATAATCCTTCAAGGAGTCGTTGCTCACCAGATAGCTGCCACGGGCATCGATCACCGGTCCGGATTGCGTTACGCCGCACTGGCTGTGGGCGATGGAACGAATGCCCGACGTGCGCGCGTACAGTGTAGGGCCTCCATCGAACAGATCGATGTAACTGTTGGTTTCGAAGCCTTCACGTTCGAGGATATCGAAGGCTTCCTGGCCGTCGGGGTGGATGCTGCCGATGCAGTCCTGTGCCGCCTGGGGCAGCATGGGCACGTAAATCGGATACTGCGGCATCAGTTCGGCGAGAAAGGTGCGGCTCTGCAGGCCGCAAAGCCGTTCGGCCTCGACGTAGGGCAAGTCGAAGAAATGCTTGCCCACGGCATCCCAAAATGGCGAGTGGCCTTCATCACTGCTGTAGCCGAYGATTTCGGTGATCACCGTTTCGGAAAAACGCCGGGCGTGGGCGGCGATGAACAACAGGCGCGCCCGCGACAGCAGTTCGGAATGCGCGGTGCGTACCCGCGCGGCATCGATATGGAAGCCCCGCAGCAAGGTGTGGCCACTGAGGTCGTGACACAACGACAAGGCCGGTACACCGTGCTCGATGTTCAGCTCCCTCGAGGCACTGGTGAAGTGCCGGTTGCGCAGGCTGTAGAACGGCTCGTTGAACCCCGCCGTGGCGAGGATTTCCGAACAGCCGACCAGGTGCTGCGTCGTCAGGTCTTCGAGTACAAAGAAATAGTTTTCCGGGCCATGACCCTCGACGTCCTTCTCGAACGAGACACAGGAATCGAGGATTTTTCCGCGCAACCGTTCGCTATCGTCGGGCAGGGATGTAACGCCCACGAGGCTTTCACGAGCCAGCCTCTGCAACTGGGGCAGATCAGCTAGCTCGACTGGACGCAAGACCAGCATGGAGACACTCCTGTATCAATCGATTCGGCGGTTTGAGCCGAACCTGACTATCACTATCGGTTTTTCCACACATTAAATCGGTGGTCGTCTGAACGTTGTCAGGCGCCACTCTTTTTCTTGTCAGATGTTTCTTGGGATGGACCGTTTTAAACAAGGAGCGGGCGATTCGGCCGCAAGCGATGCCTGGCCAGGCGCATTGATCGGGGTTTCGAGAAAGGGCATCCGGGCTCCTGCTGGATGAGCGTGGAACATGTTTTAACAGTCCGTTGAAAGGAGTATTTAATTATCGCGCACTGCCTGTCTAGTTAATTTTCGCGTGGTCTGTCTGTGTCCGAAAAAGGGGCGAAATGCCTGTACTAAAGGGCTACGCCGATGTCGTAAAGTCTTGTAAGACATTGCCTGAGTTGCGGTCAGACATAACAGAAAACCTGTCAGGAAATGCCTGAAGGAATCAGTTTCAAACAGGAAAATTAAACACCCCCGGGTCTAATGCCAGTCAGTTAAACGGTAATGCGATCTGTAGCAGCTGCCGAGCCCGCGAGGCTGCGTTCGGCTGCGAAGCAGTCGTAAAATCAGTCATTGCGCTACGTCAGACAGGCCGCGTC
>NZ_JBFREX010000070.1:0-17925 GCF_052114525.1 Pseudomonas sp. KB_15
AGTCAGAACATGTGTGACTGACACTCCGCCATCGCGAGCAGGCTCGCTCCTACAGGGAATGGGGTCAGGGCTTCACCTTGCGCCCAACCATATGCTTCAAATACCCCACCAACATCACCAGATCCCCATCCGGCAACACCTCGGCCGAGAACCCGGGCATCTTCGCCTGCGGCCACTGGCGCAAGCTCTGTGGATCGCGGATGTAGCGCTTGAGGAAGTCCGCGCCGAAGTACTCGGTCGGGTTGTACGGAATATTCAGGTCCGGCCCGAACTGCGCGTCGCCGGCACCGTTGAGTCGATGACACGCCAGGCAGTTTTTCTGGAACAGCGCAAAGCCCTTGTTCACCGGATCATCCGCCTTCAAGGCCGGGTCGGGCAGCAGGGCAGGGAAGCGCTGGGCCACGGGCGCCAGGCGTTTGATGCTCGCCACCTGGAACGGCCATTGTTCGGGGCTGATGTTGCCGGCCTGCGGATGGGTCCAGACCAGATAGAACGGCCCGGCACCGGGTTTGCCTTCTGACAGCGGTGGCCACGGTTTGGCCGGGTCTTCAATCGCCAGCCAGGCCTGGGCACCCTGGGTATTGAGCAACGGCGCCGCAGCCATTTCGGCGGCAAAACCATCCAGGGCCACGGCTTGCAGGTGGTCGTCAGGCTTGATGCCGGTCAGCAGTGCAGACAGAGGCACGGCGCGGTAACTCATGTCCCGTTTGTAGGAAACGTCGTTGCTGATGTCGATGGTCTGGACTTGAGGATGCTTGAGCAGTTCCTCGGTCTGCCAGGTGCGACTCTCCGCGCCCAGCTCCAGGTTCAGCTGTGCGGCATACAGGGGCGAGCCGAACAGCAGGGCCCCGAGCAGAATGAGCATTTTCAAGTGATCGCCGTCCATGTCGTGGAAGTGCCGCAAAGATTGGCACAGCCACGCTGGCCCGGGTAGCGGGCCAGTCACATTTTGATAGTGGCAATTCAAAAACCGTGACGCCGTATCTTTTAGACGCGACTAGCCGATCACCTTGGTCAGGTTCGGCAATATCAACAACAGCGTGGTGGCGAAAAGGATGAGCCCGGCTTGACGTACTTTCGATTGTTTGAACATGGCTTGACCGCCTTTTTTGTTATTTCCTGATGCCTGCCTGCATATCTCCATGATGGCAGCGCGTTGCACTTCCTGTAGTGACGAGCGCCTCGGCAAAACCCGACGACAACTTCGTACAAGTTCACCTTAGAGGCCGCACCGCGCTTGGTTTAGATCCATTTCGTATGGTGTTGTTACGATTCGCTTTAAAAAAGGCATGAGGCCTATTGCCAGCTTCTTTGCCGCCCGTTGGCTAGACAGCTTGGTGTCCTGAATCGGTTAATCCGGTAGCTGACTACCGTCCGTCTGAGCGTGAGCGTCAACGTCTGTGAGCGCTGCGGTCATTGAATCAAACGTGAGTCGGGCCAAGAGTGAGCACTCGGTATTTACCCACCTGCACAGCGGTTCGAGGACGTCATGACCCAAGCATTGATTTTCGACGCGTTACGCACGCCCCGTGGCAAAGGCAAGGCCGATGGCGCCTTGCACAGCGTCAAACCGGTGAACCTGGTGGCTGGTCTGCTCACCGCGCTGCAACAGCGCACGGCGCTGGACACCAGCCAGGTCGATGACGTGGTGCTCGGCTGCGTGACGCCGATTGGTGATCAAGGTTCCGACATCGCCAAGACCGCAGCTCAGGTGGCCGATTGGGATGTCAGTGTGGCGGGGGTACAGATCAACCGTTTCTGCGCTTCAGGGCTGGAGGCGGTCAACCTCGGTGCGATGAAGGTGCGCTCCGGCTTCGAAGACCTGGTGGTGGTCGGCGGCGTCGAGTCGATGTCCCGGGTGCCGATGGGTAGCGATGGCGGGGCCTGGGCGCTGGACCCGGCGACCAACCTGCACAGTCACTTCACGCCACAGGGCGTGGGCGCCGATCTGATCGCCACCCTTGAGGGCTTCAGCCGTCAGGACGTCGATGCCTACGCCCTGCATTCCCAGCAAAAGGCCGCGCGGGCGCGGGCCGACGGTTCGTTCAACAAGTCGCTGGTGCCGGTGCAGGACCAGAACGGCATCATCCTGCTCGATCACGATGAGTTCATCCGCGCCGATTCGACCCTGGAAGGCCTGGGCAAACTCAAGCCGAGTTTCGAGATGATGGGGCAGATGGGCTTCGATGCCACCGCGCTACGGGTCTACAGCCATGTCGAGCGGATCAACCATGTGCACACCCCCGGCAACAGCTCCGGGATTGTCGATGGCGCGGCGCTGATGCTCATCGGCTCCGAAGCCAAGGGCCGCGCGCTGGGCTTGCAGCCACGGGCACGGATTGTCGCCACGGCAGTCACCAGCACCGATCCGACCATCATGCTCACCGGTCCCGCGCCGGCAACCCGCAAGGCGTTGGCCAAGGCCGGGCTGCGGGTCGAAGACATCGATCTGTTCGAGGTCAACGAGGCGTTCGCTTCGGTGGTGTTGAAATTCATCAAGGACATGGCCGTCGATCCGGACAAGGTCAATGTCAATGGCGGCTCAATCGCCATGGGCCACCCGCTGGGCGCCACCGGTTGCGCCATTCTCGGCACGCTGCTGGATGAACTGGAAGCCCGGCGCCTGCGCTATGGCCTCGCGACCCTGTGTGTCGGCGGCGGCATGGGCATTGCCACCATCATCGAACGCCTCTGAGCCCGGACTTCAAGGAACCCAGTTATGAACGAAGCCATTCGTTACGAAAAAGACCAGGACCAGATCGTCGTCCTGACCATCGACATGCCCGGCCAGAGCGCCAACACCATGAACGCGGTGTACCGCGAAGCCATGGCGGACTGCGTTGCGCGGCTGGTGGCCGACAAGGACAACATCGCCGGTGTGATCATCACCTCGGCCAAGAAGACTTTCTTCGCGGGCGGCGACCTCAATGAACTGATCAAGGTCGGCAAACCCCAGGCCAAGGCCTTCTACGACATGGTGCTGAGCCTCAAGGGCCAGTTGCGCACCCTGGAAACCCTCGGCAAACCGGTGGTCGCCGCGATCAATGGCGCCGCATTGGGCGGCGGCTGGGAAATCTGCCTGGCCTGCCATCATCGCGTGGCGCTGGACAACCCGTCGGTGCAACTCGGCCTGCCGGAAGTCACTCTCGGCCTGCTGCCAGGCGGTGGAGGCGTGGTGCGTATGGTGCGTATGCTCGGCCTGGAAAAAGCCCTGCCTTATCTGCTTGAAGGCAAAAGGGTGCGGCCACAACAGGCGTTGCAGGCAGGATTGATCGACGCCCTGGCGACCGATCACGAAGACCTGTTGGCCAAGGCGAGGGCGTGGATTCTCGCCAATCCGGCGGCGGTGCAGCGCTGGGACGTGAAGGGCTACCAGATACCGGGCGGCACACCGTCTAACCCGAAAGTTGCGCAGATGCTGGCGATTGCACCGTCGATCCTGCGCAGCAAAACCCAGGGCACGATGCCCGCGCCGGAGAAGATCCTGTGCGCGGCAGTCGAGGGCGCCCAGGTGGATTTCGATACCGCGCACCTGATCGAAACCCGCTACTTCACCGAGCTGACCACCGGCCAGATTTCGAAAAACCTGATAGGCACGTTCTGGTTCCAGCTCAACGAAATCAATGCCGGTGGCTCGCGACCTCAAGGTTTTGCGCCTTATGTCACCCGCAAGGTCGGCGTGCTCGGCGCCGGGATGATGGGCGCCGGTATCGCGTTCGTCAGCGCATCGGCGGGTATCGATGTGGTGCTCAAGGACATCAACCTAGCGGCGGCTGAGAAGGGCAAGGCGCATTCGGCGGCACTGCTGGACAAGAAAGTCACTCGCGGACAAATGAGCATCGAACAGCGTGATAGCGTTCTGGCACGCATTCAAACCAGCGAAAGCGATGCCGACCTGGCCGGTTGCGACCTGATCATCGAAGCCGTGTTCGAGGATCGTGAATTGAAGGCCAAGGTCTCGTTGGCAGCGCAGAAGGTCGTCGGCGCGGACACGGTGATCGCTTCCAACACCTCGACCTTGCCGATCAGTGGTCTGGCGTGCGCCGTGCCCGACCAGAGCAAGTTCATCGGCCTGCATTTTTTCAGCCCCGTGGATAAAATGCCGCTGGTGGAAATCATCAAGGGCGCCAATACCAGCGACGAAACCCTGGCCCGCGGGTTCGATTACGTCCTGCAAATCAGGAAAACCCCGATTGTGGTCAATGACAGCCGCGGTTTCTTCACGTCGCGGGTGTTCGGCACCTTCACTAACGAAGGCATCGCCATGCTGGGCGAAGGCGTCAACGCGGCGATGATCGAGACTGAAGCGCGCAAAGCCGGCATGCCTGTAGGACCGCTGGCGATCTCTGACGAAGTTTCCCTCAGCCTGATGAGCCATATCCGTCTGCAAACGGCCAAGGACCTGCAAGCAGAAGGGAAACCGCTGATAGAGCACCCGGCATTTACCGTGATTGACGTGTTGCTCAATGAGTTCAAGCGTCCGGGCAAGGCTGCCGGTGGAGGTTTCTACGAGTATCCGACGGGCGGCCAGAAACACCTGTGGCCTGAGTTGAAAACCCGCTTCGAGAAAACCGACGGGCAGATTTCGCCGAAGGATGTGCGTGATCGCCTGCTGTTCGTGCAGGCCATCGAAACCGTGCGTTGCGTGGAGGAGGGTGTGTTGACCTCGACGGCGGATGCCAACGTTGGCTCGATCTTCGGCATCGGTTTCGCCGCCTGGACCGGTGGTGCGCTGCAGTTCATCAACCAGTACGGCGTGCAGGACTTTGTCGCCCGGGCGCAGTATCTGGCCAAGCAATATGGCGAGCGGTTCGCGCCGCCCGCCTTACTGCTGGAGAAGGCGGCCAAAGGGGAGACGTTCTAAGGGAGCGATGACGCATTTCGGGGCTTGCCTTGTCACGGTGTTTCGAGGCAGGCTCTGGGGTGTGCATTATTCCCATCACGTGTCAGGTATTTTTTATGTCGTTACGCATCTGCATTCTGGAAACCGACCACCTGCGTCCGGAATTGGTTGACCAATATCAGGGCTACGGGCAGATGTTCAAACACCTGTTTTCGCAGCAGCCGATTGCCGCCGAGTTCACGGTCTACAACGTGGTGCAGGGGGAATACCCAAGTGACGACCTGGCGTTCGACGCCTACCTGGTGACGGGCAGCAAGGCTGACTCCTTCGGCACCGACCCATGGATCGAAACCCTCAAGAAGTATCTGTTGACCCGCTACGAGCGCGGTGACAAGTTGCTGGGCGTCTGCTTCGGCCATCAGTTGCTGGCACTGCTGCTCGGTGGCAAGAGCGAGCGCGCCACCCAGGGCTGGGGCGTCGGCACGCACAAGTACAAAATGGCCGCCAAGGCGCCATGGATGAGCCCGGTGCGCGAAGAACTGACGTTGCTGATCAGCCACCAGGATCAGGTCACGACGCTGCCGGAAAACGCCACGGTCATCGCTTCCAGCGATTTCTGCCCGTATGCCGCCTACCACATCAACGATCAGGTGCTGTGCTTCCAGGGGCATCCGGAGTTCATCCACGACTACTCCCGCGCCCTGCTGGAGATTCGCCAGCAGGCACTGGGTGAGCAGGTCTACTCCAAAGGCATTGCGAGCCTGGAGCAGGAACACCATGGCACCACGGTTGCCGAGTGGATGATGCGGTTTGTGGCGCACAAGYCAACAGCTGTTTAAAACCTGTAGGAGCGAGCCCTGCTCGCGATGGTCGTGAACGATAACGCGCCAAACCTGACAGCCCACGGTGCTCTCAGGTTTTTCGCGGGCAGGCTCGCTCCTACAGCCACCCCGACTTCTTGAAACTCGCCCACAACCCCAGACAACCCACCGTAATAAACCCCAGCACCCCGAAGTACCCGTAGTGCCAGCTCAACTCCGGCATGTTCTGGAAGTTCATCCCGTAGATCCCCGCCACCGCCGTCGGGAAGGCCAGAATCGCCGCCCAGGCCGCAAACTTGCGCTGTACCACGCTCTGGCGAGAGGCCTCCAGCAGCACCCCGACCTCAATCGTCTGGCTGGCAATATCCGCCAGGGTCGTCAGGTCTTCCATTTGCCGCGTTACATGGATCTGCACATCGCGAAAGTACGGACGCATGTTCTTGTCGATGAACGGGAAGCTCAGCCTCTGCAATTCCTCCCCGATCTCAATCATCGGTGCCACATAACGACGCAAACGCAAAACATCACGACGCAGGCCATGCAGCTTCTGGATGTCGTAGTCATTCAACACGCCACATAACACATTGCCTTCCAGCTCATCGATTTCCGCGTGAATGGCTTCGCCCATCGGCTGGTAGTTTTCGATCACGAAATCGAGGATGGCATAGAGTACGAAATCTTCCCCGTGCTCAAGCAATAGCGGACGCGCCTCACAGCGTTGTCGGACATGGGCGTAGGACGCGGAGTGACCGTTGCGCGCAGTAATGATGTAGCCATTGCCGGCAAAGATATGCGTCTCGATGAACTTGAGTTTGCCTTCATCCCGGATGGGCGAATACGTCACGATGAACAGCGCATCGCCGAAAGTTTCCAGCTTCGGCCGGCTGTGCTTTTCCAGGGCGTCTTCGATGGCCAGTTCGTGCAGGTTGAACTGGCGTTGCAGATTGTAGAGTTCCTCGGCGTTCGGCTCTTCGAGGCCAATCCAGACAAAGTGTCCGGGCTTTGCAGCCCAGGCGGCGCCTTCGTCGAGGGTGATATTGGTGACTCTTTTACCTGCGCTATAAACCGCAGCAGCAACAACTCTACCCATGATGGTGGTTCACTTCTTATTGGCAGCATTCTATTAGCGATAAACGCAATGGCAGGCATTGTTCAGCTTAGCCTTGGCGATGCTTGAGAGTCAGCTAAATCTGCAGAGTTCAGGGGCAAAAGAAAACCCGCACTCGGCGGGTTTCATTCAGGCGGCTTGCAGTTGCCGGTCCATCGTTTCGATACATTCACGCATCTGCTCGCGGCACTGGGCGATCAGCATGGGCATGTCGTCCAGGCTCAATCCGGCAGTGGGGATCGCTGGCAACGAACGAATCAGAATTTTCCCGCTGCGCCAGCGGTTCAATCGCATGTGTTTGACGTAGCTGCTGACACACACCGGCACGATCGGTACCCCGGCGGCAATGGCCATCTGGAAGGCGCCTTTCTTGAAGGGCAGCAAGTCCTCACCCAGGTTGCGCGTGCCTTCCGGGAAAACCCAGATCGAGGTGTCTTTGTTTTGCAGGGTGTGGGTGGTGGTCAACATCGATTGGCGCGCCTTGTGCGCATTGCCACGGTCGATCAGCACATTGCCGGCCAGCCAGAACAACTGCCCGAACAGCGGCACCCATTTCAGGCTCTTTTTGCCGATGCACACGGTACGGCGGGGCACTACGTTGCCAAACACGAACAGGTCGTAGTTGGACTGGTGATTGGCGATGATCACGCAGCTGTCAGGCTTGTCCATCAACGGCCCGACTTCGGCCTTCACCCGCAAACGCAAAATACACATGGCCGGCCAGGCATACAGGCGTGCGCACAGACGGCTGTTGTCCGGGTTGAATGGCCGGCACAGGCCGAGAATCACACCCAGCATACCTGCCACGATAAAGTGCAGGCCCATCAATGACATACGAAGCAAAAACAGCATTTACAGGCCCCACCGGGACAAAAGGTGGCGCAGTGTACGGATGTACACTGTTTTCGGCAATTGCTGCCAGGGAAGTGGGAGATAGCCGATGTTTGAGCTGATGTTTCCGACCATTTGGTCAGATGCGGTCTAGAGCGGTTACAGACGTTTAATCAAGGCATGTATGAAAAAGCCCGACACGACGGTCGGGCTTTTTGTTGTTGCAGGTCCGGGCTTAAACCAGATGTTCCTGGTCCTGGATGATCGCGTTGTCCAGGGCCTCCAGCAGGGCTTTGCGCACTTTCAATTTGGTGTTCTTGTGCGCGGTCATGTTGATCTTCTTCAACTGACGAGCCGCCGCCAGTGCCGCGCCTTGCAGTTCTTCAGCCGAAACCACCACATCAAGGAAACCGGCAGCCACGGCGCTTTGTGGATTGAACATCTCGCCGTTGACCACCGAACGCTGCAGCGCCACTTTGCTCAGGCGATCACGGGCGATCTCGATACCCGCGTGGTGCATGGTCATGCCGATCTGCACTTCGTTCAGGCCAATGCTGAACGCACCGTCGACGCCGATGCGATAGTCGGCCGACAACAACAGAAACGCACCCTTGGCCACCGCATGCCCCGGGCACGCGACGATCACCGGGAAAGGGTGCGACAGCAGGCGGCGGGCCAGTGTCGAGCCGGAAGTCACCAGCGCCACGGCCTCTTTAGGGCCTGCCGTCATCACCTTCAGGTCATACCCGCCGGAGAGAATGCCCGGCTGGCCGGTAATGATCACCACTGCACGATCAGTCACCGCCTGATCCAGCGCAGCGTTGAACGCGGCAATCACATCCGGGGAGATGGCATTGACCTTGCCATTGCTCAAGGTCAGGGTCGCGATACCGTCTTCGAGATGGTAGGAAATCAACTCACTCATGACGCTATTCCTTTCAATAAAGTTGGGCAGACGTTACCCACCACTGCAGGCCAGGTAAAGCGCCGTGACTGACCCGCCAGTCACCCTTTGCCTGCCCGCCAGGCGCAGCCCGCCGTGCTTGCTGCGTATTCCCCTCTATATAGAAGAGGGCACGAAGCCGGAGATTGGCCGGTTTGCCATGGCCCGGAGCGAGCGGAAACGCTGAATCGCGTTAACCGCATGAAAATTCTGAAAAAAATGTTTGCCATCGGAAAAGCTTTCGACTACATTAGCGCGCCTCGACAGACAGAACATGTTTGAAGAGATACGGTGAAGTGTCCGAGTGGCTTAAGGAGCACGCCTGGAAAGTGTGTATACAGGAAACTGTATCGAGAGTTCGAATCTCTCCTTCACCGCCACATTCTGAAGACCCTCGCAAATCAATGGTTTGCGGGGGTTTTTCTTTTTTAGTTGTAGTGCTCATTACATCCCGCCTTCCGTCACTCCGATCTATACCTTTGCCGTCCCGTTTTCTTCGTTTCGCTCGCAAATCCCCTCGACAGCTACCGTCAGGTCAGTTCGTACCTCGTAAACATCACGCACATGGGTTCACTTGATCTTGTGAAATGGTGAATCATGTCGCCCATCGGGTGAGTCATATCACTCAAAAAGTGGCTCCAGGCGGCGTCCCGTGTGTCTCTGCTACGTTAGCTCAAATCGCTCTAATGCATAGTCTTTACCTGCCAGGGTAAGTTCAAAAATGGTGGCGCCGAACGTCCCCCGCGTCACTTTTTGCTTCACTAGACGTTTAGCCTGGAGTTGCTTTAGACCGTCTTCAACTTCCAGCTTGCTTAGTGAGACAAGTTTGCAAACCGAGTCTAAATTTGCAATTTTCCTGAAATTTGCATGATAGGCTAAAGCTTCCATCAGCAGCGTTTGGTTATCTGTCAACTGTGGAAACTGAGGGTTGTTCATTTTGTAAACTTTTCGCTCTATCTCGTGTAGCTCGCCGTAAGTTCCGTCAGTAGTGCGGTAGAAGTAAATCGCTACAGTCAGAGTGCTGATTAAAGCCGCGATAATCATCAGCAGCGACCAATTCGGTATTGGCGTTTCCAAGAGAAGCCAGTTCCACGTACGTTGCAGCCAGCCCTTGGTATCTGCCAACAACGTCAGGTCGAAATAAGTGTCGATCAGCTTTATCGCAGCCCAAGCGACAAGGAAGCCTCCAGCCGAGTAAGCTATAGCCTTGAAAGTTAACGACAAATGCTTGCCTTCTGCTGCCATGCTGCTCGTCTCCGGTGTAGGAAACAGTAGTTGTCAGCATAGCAGTGGAAAAGTGGCGCTCTGGAACTGGCACTGGCACTGGCGCGGGACTCCCGAGCGGTGCTTCACCGCCAAATTCGATGTAAACAAAACCCCTGGTTTCGAAAGATGCCAGGGGTTTTGTGGTTTTTGGGGGTTGAGTTTGAGGTTGGGCAAACAAGAGACTTCTCGGCGCAAGCGGTCACCGAGCCAATCCGGCTGTTAGACTGCCCGATTTCTTCGAATGGAATCGACATCATGCTCTATCCTCGAGCCAGTTTTCGCGGCGCAGCCAAGCTCATCGCGACTGTGTCGATAGTTGCGATGACATCAATGGCCCTCGCATCCGCCCCTGCAGCTTTTCCCGACGCGCAAGCCAGTGACCCCGCCAAACTCGGCTGGATGGCAGGTTCGCCACCCCCCGCTGATCGCACCGTGCGTTTTGAAGACGGCAGCTATTTTCAATTCCCGGCAATGCGCTGGAGTGTTTCGAATTTCCGGCAACTGATGCCAACGATCAACGTTTCACGCGGCCTGGGTGCTCCGGTTCCACTGGAAACAGTGCTGCGCAAAGATATCGACGAGATCAGTTTTGTCCCGCTTGGCGCCAAGGCGCCGATGACCTGGGAGCAATCCCTCGCGGCCACTTACACTGATGGCATTGTGGTCATGCACCGCGGGAAAGTTGTCTACGAGCGATATTTCGGGGTGTTGAAACCGGACGGCCAGCATGCTGCGATGTCGGTAACCAAGTCCGTGGTCGGCACACTGGGCGCCATGTTGGTGGCGGAAGGGCGCATCGATGCTGGCAAGCGGGTTGCCGAATATGTACCGGAACTGACGGATTCTGCGTTTGGCGGCGCCACGGTGCGGCAGGTGCTCGACATGACCACAGGCCTCAAATACAGCGAAGACTACGCGGACCCGAACGCCGAGGTCTGGGCTCATGCCAAGGCGGGCAATCCGCTGCCCAAACCCAAGGGTTATGACGGCCCTCGCAGTTACTACGAGTTTCTGCAGACGGTTCAACCGCAAGGTGAGCACGGCAAAGCGTTCGCCTACAAAACCGTCAACACGGATGTCCTTGGCTGGGTCATTGCTCGCGCCACTGGTCGCAATGTCGCGCAGCTTTTGTCGGAAAAAATCTGGAGTCGATTGGGGGCCGAACAGGACGCCTATTTCACCGTGGACTCCATCGGCACTCCGTTTGCCGGTGGTGGCTTGAATACGGGGTTGCGGGACCTGGCGCGGTTTGGCGAGATGTTGCGTACCGGTGGCCGGTTCAACGGTCAGCAGATCGTGCCAGTGGAAGTGATCGACGATATCCGTGGTGGCGCTGATAAACAGGCTTTCGCCAACGCGGGGTACGCATTGCTCAAAGACTGGAGTTATCGGTCGATGTGGTGGGTGACGAACAAGGCGGGCGGGGCGTTCATGGCGCGTGGGGTTCATGGGCAGCGCATCTATGTCGATCCGAAGGCCGAGATGGTTATCGTCCGCTACGCATCCCATCCGGTGGCCAGCAACTCGGCCAATGACCCCGTGACGTTGCCGGCGTTTGATGCGTTGGCTGAATTTCTGAACAGGAAGGAACACCCATGATCACCACCACAACCCACTCCATTGACGGCCGACAAATTACCGCCTACCTCGACATTGTCAGCGCCGAGTCGGTGCAAGGGATCAACGTTGTTCGAGACGTATTTGCCGGCATGCGCGACTTTTTCGGTGGGCGCTCCCAGACACTGGAACGAGCGTTGAAAGAAGCACGCATCCAGGCCACCGATGAGATCAAGGCGCGGGCGCAGGCGCTTCAGGCGGACGCGGTGATCGGGCTTGATTATGAGATCAGCATGCCGGCGGGCAAGGGCGGGATGGTCGTGGTGTTTGTGACCGGGACTGCGGTCAAGTTGAGGTGAAAGCTGAGAAGCCATTCGTCGGTCACGGAGAAATCCGAACGGCAGGTCCGTTAGTGACCGGCTAGTCTGAAAAACCTTGGCGATCGATATTACTTCAGGCAAAGGGCTTGCCGATGTTGATCGCGCTTTTTGAAAGGGGTGAAGAGATGGCTGATCCGTATATCGAGGACGATGGCGCAGAGTTTCCGATCAACAATTCCGTGCGGTGTGGTCAGACCCAGTATGTGGCCAGTTTCGGCGAGGACCAGACTGAGGTCGACAAGATCAAGACCAGGGCGTGCCGGGTACTGAAGGGCAAATTTTTACCCAGGGTGACAGCGCCGGTCAGGAAGTAACCGAACGTTGGGCAGACCCGTTATAGAGCGGGTTTTTTATGTCTGAAAAGTTTTATAACAATTTTTTAAAGACGCTGATCTTTCACAAACTTTTCACGGAATCCTCCGTAATCTCGACTCATCCGTTAGAAAGCAACACCTGGCCCGTTTCCCCAGCGGGCTTTTTTTTGTCCGTCATAAAACCTTTTTCAAAAATGCTGTCCAACCGTCGCCAATCGCGAAGTTGGACCGGAGTGCTGGACTTTATCCGCGCAAAAGCATTCAATCTCGCCCCCCTTTTTGTGTACCCCTATTTTTTGAGGTTTTTGTCATGCGTTTAACACTGCCTGCTCTGGTTCTGGGGCTTCTGGTTGCTCAAGGTGCAATGGCTGGTGACGGCACTGCCGCGCTGGGCGGTGGCTTGGGCGGCGCGTTGGGTAACGTGGTCGGCCAGAAAATGGGCGGCAGCACTGGCGCAGCGATTGGCGCGGGCGTGGCTGGCGCTGCGGGCAGCGCAGTTGCCGCCAAAAAAGGTCATCGCACCAGCGCTGCTATCGGTGGTGGTGTCGGCGCGGCCGGTGGTTCGGTGATCGGCAATAGCCTTGGCGGCAAGTCCGGTGCCACCATCGGTGCAGGCCTGGGCGGTGCTTTGGGCGGCGGCGTAGGCAGCAACCTGGCCAATGGTCACAAGCGTCACTGATCCTGATTCAGATTTGAAAAAAGCCCGGCTTGATGCCGGGCTTTTTTATTTATGAACGTTTCACGCCGCAGCAGCTCAAATCTTCCATACCCTGGAAGAATGCGAGGCGTGCCATGAACCCGAAAACCAACGGCAAAAAAAACGGAAGCCTGAATGCTCGACTATTGATGGTGCCTGCGATTGTTTTTGGATTGCTGGTCTCTCAGGTGGCGCTGGCGGGAGGTAATGGAGATGCCGCGGTAGGCGGTGGTCTTGGTGGGGTGCTGGGCAACGTTGTTGGTGGTCAGGTGGGAGGCAGTACGGGCGCAGCGATTGGTGCAGGTGTCGGCGGAGCGGCCGGTAGTGCCATTGCCGCGCCCAAGCACAGTCGCACCGAGGCGGCGGTAGGTGGTGGTTTGGGCGCGGCGGGTGGATCGGTGGTCGGCAACAGTCTTGGCGGTTCGACCGGATCGGCCATCGGTGCAGGCCTGGGCGGTGCAGCCGGCGGTGCGGTCGGCAATAATCTGGGGAGTGACAGCGGTCATTCCCATTCCGGTAACGGTTATAAACACTCGAACAAGCACCACAAAAAGCATCACTAGTCGAGCGAGGCATCCCATGACTGCGAAAAGCGAAGGCAAGGAAGAAAAGGGCCCGAGCGGATTGCCATCTATCAACGATCCCGGCAATGAAGATCCGGGATCGCTGATGGATGATGCGACGGTGCCGCTTAACGATGCTGATGATTTGGGCGATGTGGGGAATATCGAGTTTGAAGATGAGGAAGAGGACGAGGATTGATCGAATCGTGCGGGCGGATTGACCGGTTGTCTACCTGAGCGAACGCCCCCGTCGCCCAGTCCTCGGTATGTCATGGCCTGAGTCTGCGCGATGTGAGTATTGGTTTGGAGGTTTTGGAGAGGGTGCATTGGGCTCCCCCTCATCAATCCTTGCCCCTCCCTCCCCATACGGCGCCGAGCATCCCGGCTGGTTCGCGTGCGGGCAATTTCCGCTCGCCCCCAACGGATCCACCCACCCCGTCGGGTTTTGGGTGTACCGATACGGATTCAACCCTCCGGCCAACTTGACCGGATCCGGCGTCAGATAACGACCGATGTCCGGATGGTAGTAGCGATGCCGGTTGTAGTGCAGGCCGCTCTCAACGTCGAAGTATTGCCCCTGAAACCGTAGCGGCTGTTCGAGTCGTTCGCCGTCGCCGTGGCTCAGTTCGCGGAGTTTGCCGTGGGCTGTGTACTTGGCCGACCAGACGATAGCGCCGCCGTAGCTGGTCAGTTCCTGCGGGGTGCCGAGGTGGTCGAGTTGGAAGTAGAACGGGCAGGCATCTGCCCGACCTTTGCCGTCGAGCAGCGCCAGCGGGCGCAAACAGCCGGGTTCATAAACGTAACTGCGGTAGTGCCGGGGAGCGCTTTCGGCGATGAGCTGGTCGCCTTGCCAGAAGAATTGCGTGGTCTGGCCGTCGACGGTTTTGCGGATGCGTCGGCCGAAGGCGTCATAGCGGTAGCTGACACTTTTACCGTCCGGGCTGCGGACGCCGATCAGGCGATGCTGGCTGTCGTAGGCGTATTCGGTGACCCGGGGCGGCGTACCCCGGCGTACGCGGATCAGGTTGCCGAAGGCATCGTAGTCATAGTGGCTTTCGTAGCGGCGGCGCAGGCGGTTGCCCTGGAGCACGCACGGGCCCGGGCGGTCGTGGATCAGCAGGTTGCCGGCCGGGTCGTGGGTGAAGTTCTCCGTGAACTGGTCGCGGGGGTGGCGTACGCCGGTCAGGCGGTCGAGCGCATCGTATTGATAGTGGCGTTCGCCGTGACGGCTGTCGGTAATCTGCAGGAGATTGCCCTTGGCGCTGTAGGCGTACTCGCGGCGGTACAGCAGTCGTTGCTTTTGGCTGACGGCATGGGCCTGCAAACGGCCCTGCTCGTCGTAGGCATAATCGCTGAGCAGCAGGCCCTGTTGGCGTTGCTGTTCGCGCCCGCCGACAAAACGATGACTGGTCAGACGCGTACCGTTGAGATTGATGGCAGTCAGGGCGCCGCCCCGGGCATGGCGGTATTCGAGCACACAGCCGTCCGGCAGGCGCAGGCGCTTGAGCCGACCGCAGGTGTCGTAGCCGTAGCGCAGGGTGCTCCAGCCCTGATGCTCGGTGATCAGCCGGTCCTGGCGGTCATATTCGAACTCCAGCGGATGGTCTTGGCCGTCGTCGACGCTGATCAGCCGCCCGAGGCTGTCGTAGCGGTATTCGACCTTGACCCCGTCGGGCAGGGTCTTGAGCAATAAGCGTCCAGCGCTGTCGCGTTGGTACTGCGTGACGAGTTGTGAACCGTCGTCGCCGAACTCGGTTTTCTCCAGCAACTGGCCATTGCCATCATAGGCATACGCGCTACGACGGCCATCGAAGTCGATTTCCTGTCGGATCAATCCGCCTGGCGTGTAGTCCAGCCGATAGGTGTCGCCGACCTCGTTTTCGATCTCGGTGAGCAACAATTGCGCATGGTTGTAGCGGTATTTCAGTGCGCTGCCTTCGGGGTTGATCCGGCGGCTGACCAAGTGCAGGTCGTCCGCGTATTCGTAACGGGTCACCCGTCCCAGTTCGTCGGTTTCGGCGGTGACCTGGCCGTACGCATTGTAGCGCCAGGCGCGGTGGGCGCCGGTGGGCAGCGTGGTCCGGGTCAGTCGGCCCACCGCGTCCCACTCATAGCCGGTGACGGCACCGTGTTCGTCCTGCCGGGTAATCCGCCGTCCCAAGGCATCGTAGGAAAAAGTGCGCTGAGCACCGTCCGGCAGGATCTCCTCCAGCAATAGCCCCAAGGCATTCCAGGCAAACCGGTGACCGCTCTGGTCGGGGAGGCGGATCGTCACCAGGCGCCCCTGCGGGTCGTAGATATAGCGGGTGATTTGCCCGTCTGGATCGGTGATGGCAGTGATGTCTCCCTGGGCATTGCGCTGACAGGCCCACGTCGCCTGACCCTGGGTGCAGGTGTGCAGCAAACCGTGGCGATACTCGCAGGACCTGGGCGCCGCATCCGTTGCAAGCAGCGCGATCAGCCGACCGACTTCGTCATAATGGTATTCGGTGACGGCGCCGAGGGCGTCCTGCTCGGCGATCAGATGACCCTTATCGTCATAGGCCTTGTGCTGCTCACCGCCGTCCAGTCCAACCTGGCGCACCAGTCGTGCGCGGTCGTCATGAACGTAAACCTCTTCGCTACCGCCGGCGTTGTTCACCGTCACGCAGCCTTGATCGTCCCAGACGTAATGCGCCTCCATCTGCGCAAATGAGGCCCAGTGACGAATGCAGCGGGCGGCTTTGCCGGAGCGTTCCCACGCCCAGAAAAAACTCGCGCCGCCGGCCAGTTGCCGTTGCAGGATGACGTTTTGCTCGTCGTAGTCGTAGCGCTCGCTTTCACCCGCCGCGTTGGTTGCCTCGATCAAACGCTGGCGGGCGTCGTAGCGGTAGCTGGCCAGTGTCTGCTCGGTGCGCCAGGTGAACGCCTCGGGATCACTGCGCTGAAACACCTGATAGTCGATGGCCACCAGGTGCTTGACGTCGTAACGCAGCAAAAAGGCGCGGTCGGCGCCATTGTCCAGGCGCTGGATCCGGTCAAAACGGTCCCGCTGCACCGTCAGGCGGTTGCCGTAGGCGTCGCTGATCGCGCTGAGCCGGCCGTCATGAAAGTGGTAGAACCGCGCGCGGTCGCCGGCCAGGGCGAGGATCAGTTCGTCCGGCTCCTCGCCGAGGTAAATCGCCGCCCGCGACAGGTTGTTGTGGATCATCGGGCGCTCCGCCGTCGGCCGTGGAAAGGGCGTGCGGCGGTTTTCGGGGTCTATCCACAGCACCCGCCCGTCGTGGAGTTCCAGGTGCTGGGACAGCGAATGGCTCCAGCCAAGGCCGAGGCCGCTGTCGAGCTCGACGGCACTGGTGCGATAGACGCGGATGAGGTCGAACGGCAAGATCCCGTCGAGGGTGCCGTCGGTGAGGGTCAGCAGTTCTTCGCCGGTAACCATCGACACCGAGCCGTTGTGGGTGGCAGTGCGCTCGACGGTGTCGGCGCTGTCGCCGTTGGGGTTTTTCGCCTGTTCGCAGGCGTCGTCGTGGTGTTCATGCTTGCCGGAGCGAAGTGTCAGAGGGCCGCTCGCGGGGCATGCCAATACCTTTTGGGGATCGAACATCTGCAGTCTTTCGCTTGGCGGAATGTGGAACGCGAAACTCTGCGGGGGACCGGCAACGAAAGAAGTCGGGAAAGGTGGCGCTCGCTGTAGGGCTATTCGCTAAATCACGGAGGGCCATTCGGCGTTGATCGGGATTTCCTCGTTGCTCTAAGCCGGCGGCGCTCGCTATGCTGCTGAACCCTTTAATCCATTCGGGCATCGGCCGTACCTGCGCTGCCCGGGATGCCTTGGAAAACGGATCAGATGCGATGAATGCACCACTGAAAGCATTCGGCCCGATCAAGGCCGTGATTTTCGATATGGACGGCTTGTTGCTGGATACAGAGGGCATCTACACCGAAGTCACGTCCATCATTGCCGCGCGTTACGGCCGGACGTTCGACTGGAGCATCAAACAGAACATCATTGGCCGGGGCGCGGGCGATCTGGCGCGCTATGTGGTTCAAGCACTGGACTTGCCGATTACGGCGCAAGAGTTTCTGGTGATCCGCGAGCCGTTGATGAGCGAGCGTTTTCCTACAGCGCAAGCGATGCCTGGCGCACAGGAGCTGGTACGGCATCTGAAGGCCAACAACATTCCCATTGCCGTCGGCACCAGTTCTTCGAGCCAGTCGTTCGGCCAGAAAACCACCTTGCATCGCGACTGGTTCGCCTTGTTCGACTTCATCGTCACTGCCGATGACCCCGAGGTGGGCGCAGCCAAACCGGCACCGGATATTTTCCTGACGGCGGCGCGGCGTCTGGGCGTCGCGCCCGAGGATTGCCTGGTGTTCGAGGATTCGCCCTTTGGTGTCACCGCGGCGAAAGCGGCGGGGATGACGGCGATTGCGATTCCGGATGCGGCAATGGCCGACACAAAGTACGTACACGCCGATGGCATTCTTCGTACATTGAAGGCGTTCGAGCCGGGCGCTTTTGGTTTGCCTGCGCTTGAGTGGGCCTAGCTGAAAAGACCGGTCGACTCTGGCAAATGTGGGAGCGGGCTTGCTCCGGGCGGCGTTCCGACGAAGGCGGTG
>NZ_JBFREX010000071.1:0-17166 GCF_052114525.1 Pseudomonas sp. KB_15
CGTTAACGATGCCGCGTTAACGATGCCGCGTGTTTACTGACTAAACGCAGCGCTCTTGAGTCCATCGCGAGCAGGCTCGCTCCTACAGGGGGTGGTGAATCAGGAAATCAGGCCTTGCTTGCCTTCAGATAAGCACCGAGCCGCCGCCCCATTTCCTCACCCAGCGCCTGCAAGCCGCTCAGCGGTCGCACCATCACTTCGAACTCGACAATCTTGCCCTGTTCGTTGAAGCGGATCATGTCGATGCCCTTCAACTCTTTCTCGCCGACTCTGGCGCTGAATTCGAGAATCACGTTCAAGCCATCCGCCGTGGCCAACTCGCGGTGATAGGCAAAATCCTCGAACACGTTCACGACCGTATTGAGGATCATCGACACCACCGGCGCCCCTGGATACGGCGTGTGCGCCATCGGCGAACGGAACACCGCCTGCGAATCGAGCAATTCGGGCAAACCGCTCAAGTCGCGGTTGCCGAGCATCGCGTGCCACTGCTTCAGGGACGCTGCGACATTGGGGTTCAGGTTCAGCTCAGACATCTTCAACTCCTGTTTTTATTGTTGTGGTGCGAAAGCGTTGGTCGATAACCCTGGCGGCATCGTCGGCCCATTGACGGTAGAGCAGCGGCCCCGGATGAAAACCATCGCTGGCCATCAAGCCCGGTGCGGGTGCCAGCGGGGTTGTCAGCATCGTACATTGATCCACTCGTTCCGCCAGATCCGCCAAATGTGCATTGAAACGACGCGCCCTGAATCCCAGAAACCAGCGCAGCGGCTGGGGCAGGGCGGGGAACAGGTGCATCGGCGGAAGCGGCGACAGCACAACCTGCCTCACCGCGAATTTGTCGCACAACAGCGCCATCAAGCGCTGTTGCCGAGCCAGCCACTGATCAACCGCGAGTGTGCTGGTGACATCGTTGACGCCAATCGACAGCAGCGCCACATCGAACGGCTCGGGGGCATGCTGTTCGAGCAGCTCCAGCAGCCCTTGGGAATCCAGACCCGAGCGCGCCCAGAGTTTCCACGCCACCTGATAATCTTCAGCCAGGCGCTCGACCAGCCGACCGCTGAGGGCTTCGCCTTGAGTCGCCGCACCCACACCCGCAGCGGCGCTGTCGCCGACAATCAACAACCGCAGAACATCGCCGCTGCCGGCCTCGCCCTGGCGTTCACCTTCGGCCTCCGGCAACTTGGGCGTCACCCGTCGCGTGTACATGCCCTGCATCAGCAGCAACGGGCCGAGCAGGATTTTGGCGAGGGTTTCAATCCGGCTCATATGACGTTATCGCCACGCAATACACAGCTCCCCGGTCGCACGAATCATCGCCTGGTCATGCAGGTAATCCTTGGTCAGCGTGGAGCGTTCGGTGGCCAGCCATTGCGGGCAGTTCGGGTCTTTGCGGTAGGGCAGGAAATCGGCGTACTGCTGGAGCAGCAGGTTTTGCAGGTTGTCGAGTTTCGGCCGGATGTCGTTGTTGAGGTCCGGCCGCGGTGTGTCCGGCGCCTTGTGCGCCGCTTGCCATTGCGCGAGTCGGCCATATTGCACCAGTTTGCTGGCTTCGATCTGGGCGGCGATCAGGTTGGCAACGTCGTCGGGGTCGAGTTTGCGCTGGGTGGCTTGCATGCGGGCGTTGGCGATGACTTGCGCTTCCCGGGCGTTGTCCTGGACCGGTTTGCCGCTGTCCCACTTGGTCAGCGCCACCAGCTCACTGATGTACAAGCGCTCATTCATCGTCGCCAGCAAGGGTTGCAGGGCATCGGGTGCCGGGGGCGTCGTGCCGGCCTGGGCTGCGCCAGCGAACAAACCGAGCAGGGCGCAGGTCAGCCAGTGCGGCAGGCGTGGGGAACGGGGCATGGGCAGAACCTCCTTGGACGCAGAAATCACTCCGGCTGTGTATCACAAGTGCGGCCAGGGAACGATAGGTTGCGCAGGGTTCAGGCCAGCAACCGCTCAATCTGCGCCAGTTCCCAGGTGCTGAGTAAACTCACCGGGTCGGTGCCGAAGCGCTGCCCGTTGTCGAACGCATACTCGCGGCCATCGGGGCATTGGCCGTGCAGACAGTGGCGCAAGTGGCCGGCGTCGACGTCGAGCAACAGGCGCCAGCCGTCGATGTCGACCAGCACATGACCAGACTCGCCAGCGTCGTCGACTCGCTTGAACATGCGAATACCCTGGGCGGCATCGCGCAACGGCTGGTAAACCTCGCGGGCGGTGAGGGCGGGCACAGGTGTCTCCGGGGTGAAATCGGGGGGAGGCACAGGATAGATCATCAGCCTGCAAAAAAGCCCGGCTGATCGGGTAATGCCGATCAGTTAAAGGTTTGAACACTGCAATCCTTGTGGGAGCGAGCTTGCTCGCGATAGCGATGGGTCAGTCAACATTGATGTTGAACTTTAGGCCCTCATCGCGAGCAAGCTCGCTCCCACAGGTTACTCATCACTCGCCTATTTCCTGTTCAACGCCGCTTCCGCCGCGGCGATTTCAGCCTGGCGCTTGACGATCATGTCGCCCACCGGTGGCCCCTGGAAGCGCCGGGCTTCAAAACCGAACCAGACAATGGCCGTCAGGATCAGGAAACCGATGGTGATGTACAGCGCCCAATCGTTTGGTGGCTGGATGCCGATGACGAAAATGATCACCATCGCCAGGACCGAGAGGATGGCGAACACCGAATACCAGAATCGCCCCATGTTCCATGGCCCCATGGTCGGCCACTTCGACGTCCCATAGGTAAACAGCCCCAGCACGATGGGAATGGCGAAGGAAAAGAACAGGAAGATCACCGTGCAGGACACCACGATCGTGTAGACCGGCGTTGCCCCGACCGAGATCACCGACGAGCCCCAGTCGAACAACACGGCAAGGGTGGCACCGGTCCAGATCGCCGCCACCGGGCTGCGAAAGGTCGGCGAGACGGAGGCCAGGGCTTTGGAACAGGGCAGGCCACCGTCCCGGGAGAACGCGAATATCATCCGTGAAACCGAGGTGACGGTGGCCAGCCCGCAGAGCACCTGCGAGATGAAGATCGCCACGTAAAGCACCAGTTTCAGTGTTGGGTTGACCTGGGTGTTCATGGCCCAGAAAAACACGTTCCAGCCTTGTTTGGCCGCCTCGTCCATGCTCGGCAGCATCAGCACGAACGCGCTGAGCATCAGCCAGCCGAACAGCAACGACCAGACCACCGACATGACCATGCCGCGCGGCACCGACATGGCCGCATTGCGGGTTTCCTCGGAGGTATGCGCGGAGGCGTCATAGCCGGTGATGGTGTAGATCGGCAGCAGCAGGCCGAGCATGAACACCCAGCCGTTGGAGACCTGTGGCCAGACGCTGCCACCCGCCTCGCCGGAATAGTTGCCGAAGGTCCACAACCGCGCGAATTCATAGCTGGGTGCCGATATCAGGCAGACGATGGTCAGTGCCAGCGCCGTGGCGAAGATCAGGTAACCKGAGAAGTCGGTGAGTTTGGCCGTCAGGCCGATGCCCAAGTGGTTACACAAGGCCTGCAGGCCGGTGAGGATCGCCAGGAAAATCACCCGGACCGTGGTCGTGTCCTCCATGCCCAGTGCCGGTCCGAAGGCGCCGAAAAAGAAGTAATAGGTGCCGACGTTGATCGCGCCCAGCACCGTGACCAGCCCCAGCAGGTTGAACCACGCGGTCAGCCAGCCGGTGAAGCGGTTACCTAGGATCGAGCCCCAGTGGTACAGGCCGCCGGCGGTAGGGTAGGCCGAGGAAATCTGCGCCATGGCCATGGCGAATACCCCGGAGATCAGGCAGCCGATCGGCCAGCCGATCCCGATGGATATGCCACCCGCGCCCGAGGTGCCTTGGGCCAGTGAGTTGATGCCACCGGAGAGGATGCAGATGATCGAAAAGGAAATGGCGAAGTTGGAGAAAACCCCCATTCGTCGTGAGAGTTGCTGGGCGTAGCCCATGCTGTGCAGCACCTTGACGTCATCGTCGTGTGTGTCGGTGCCGGGCTGGCTTGCTGGGTTCATGATGTGTGCCCTTTGTCAGGTTTTGGACAGGCCGAACTGAGCCGCCGTAGGCTCGACCTTGGTTTTCTGTAGGAGCGAGCTCGCTCGCGATGGGTTAGAGGATGACGCGGGGTGTCAGGCTCTCCGCGTCATCGTTGACGTTCATCGCGAGCAGGCTCGCTCCTACAGACGGCCGTGAAGTGCCGCGTCGAAAATCCTGGCCACGCCGTCCCGGGTCAATGGCAGCGGGTTGCCGCCGGCAGAAGGGTCGACAATCGCCATGTCGGCGATCAGGTCGGCCTGCCGGTCATCCACGCCCAGTTCAACCAGCGTATGGGGCACGCCGATGTCCTTGCGCAGCTTGAGGACGAAGGCCATGAAACTGTCGAACCCCGGCGAGGGCAGGCGCAGGTACGCCGCCAGGCGGGTGATGCGTTCCTCGATGGCGGTGCGATTGAATTTCAGGACATAGGGCATGAAGGTGGCGTTGGTCATGCCGTGATGGGTGTCGTAAAGCGCACCCACCGGATGCGAGAGCGCATGCATCCCGCCCAGGCCTTTCTGGAATGCCGTGGCGCCCATTGCCGCCGCCGCGAGCATTTGCGCGCGCGCCTCAAGGTCCGACGGCGTGTGTACCGCTTTCACCAGAGCGTTGGCCACCAGGCGCATGCCTTCCACGGCAATGCCGTCGGCCAAGGGATGAAAACCGGGGGCGCAGTACGCTTCCAGGCAATGCGATAACGCGTCCATGCCAGTGCCGGCGGTGACCTTGGCGGGCATGCCGACGGTGAGGGCCGGGTCACTGATGACCACTCGCGGCATCATTTTCGGGTGGAAGATGATGCGTTTGGTGTGGGTGCGTTCGTCGATGATCACCGCCGCGCGACCGACTTCGGAACCGGTTCCCGCCGTGGTCGGCACCGCAATGACCGGGGCGATGCGGCTGTCGTCGGCGCGGGTCCAGTAGTCGCCGATGTCTTCGAAGTCCCAGACCGGGCGGGTCTGGCCGCTCATGAAGGCAATCAGCTTACCCATGTCCAGGCCACTGCCGCCGCCGAAAGCGATCACGCCGTCGTGCCGGCCGGCGCGCCAGGCGTCGAGCCCGCCGGCCAGGTTGGCTTCCACCGGATTGGGCTTGAGATCACAGAACAGCGCCACGCCCAGACCGGCGGCGCGCAATGCTTCGAGTGCCGCCGTGGTGATCGGCGCGCGGGCCAGGCCGCTGTCGGTCACCAGCAAGGGGCGCTGGATACCCTGGCTGCGACAGACCTCGGCCAGTTCGGCGATGCGCCCGACACCGAAACGAACGCTCGTGGGGTAGTTCCAGTTTCCTGTCAGGCTCATGGTCTACACCTCGTGACGCAGATGAAAGGATTTGGCGCGGGTCAGGTGCTCGTAGCCCAGTGGCGACAGGGTGACGCCGCGCCCGCTGTTCTTCACTCCGGTCCAGGCCAGTGCCGGATCCAGGTAATCGCAGCGGTTCATGAACACGGTGCCGGTGGCGATCTCGTTGCCCAGGCGTTCGGCCGCTGCGAGGTCCTGGGTCCAGATGGACGCGCTGAGCCCGAACTCACTGTCGTTCATCAAGGCAATGGCCTCATCATCGCTGGCCACCGGCATGATGCCGACCACCGGGCCAAAGCTTTCGTCGCGCATGACCGACATTTGATGGCTGACATCGATCAGGACCTGCGGCGCGAGGTAGGCGCTGCCCGGCACGTCGGCGGTAAATGCCTGCGGATCGATCAGCGCCGTCGCTCCCTGGGCCAGCGCCTCGGCGATCTGGCCACGAACGAAAAATGCGGCCCCCGGTGTCACCAGCGGACCGAGGGTGGTTGCTTCGTCCAGCGGGTTGCCCAGCACGTACTGGCGGGTCAGTTCAGCGAAGCGCTCGACAAACACCGGGTAGATTTTCTGGTCGACGTAGATGCGTTCCACGGCGCAGCAGCTCTGCCCGGAATTGAAGAAACTGCCGTCCACCAGGCTTTCCACCGCATGCTCGAGGTTGGCGTCAGCCCGCACGTAGGCCGGATCCTTGCCGCCGAGCTCCAGGCCCACGCCGAGGAAGCGTCCCATGGCGGCGCTTTCCATGGCCTTGCCGGCATCGACTGAACCGGTGAAGTTGACCTGCTGTACCCGGCCCGAATCAATGATCGCGGCGGTCTGCCGATGATCGAGCAGCAGGTTGTGGAACAGGCCGTCCGGCAGACTGGCGCGGCGCATGGCCTCGGCGAAACGCTCACCCACCAGCAGGGTTTGCGACGCATGCTTGAGGATCACGCTGTTGCCGGCCATCAGCGCCGGGATGATCGTGTTCACCGCCGTCAAATAGGGGTAGTTCCACGGCGCGACCACCAGCACCGTGCCTAGCGGCTCGCGTTTGATGTAGCGTCGAAAACCCGCCACAGGCTCGGGCTCTACCGCCGCCAGGGCTTGCGGCGCGATGGCGATCATGTGCCGGGCACGTTCGGCAAAACCGCGCAGTTCGCCGGCGCCATAACGCACCGGGCGGCCCATCTGCCAGGCCAGTTCCGGCACGATGTCTGCCTGCATCGACAACATCGCGTCCACTGCAGCGCTGCAAAATGCTGCGCGTTCGCTCAGTGAGCGGCGTTGCCATGACGCCTGTGCGCTGGCAGCGGCGGTCAGCGCCTGTTCGACCTGCGCCGCATCGGCCATCTCTCGTTCGACGTACACCCGGCCATCGACCGGGGAGATCAATTGCACCTTCGCAGTCATGATGTTCTCAATAGCGCTCGAAACCGCGCTGCAATTCCCAGTCGGTGATTCGCCGGTCGTACTCTTTCTGTTCCCACTCGGCGGTGTGTACGTAGTGGTCGACCACCTCATCGCCGAACGCTTCGCGCAACATGCTGGAGGCCTTGAGTGCGGCGCTCGCATCGCGCAGTGTCTTGGACACTTCCGGCAAGTGCTCATCCAGGTAGGCGTCACCTTCGAACGGCGGCGCAAGATCGAGCTTCTCGTCGATACCGGCCAGGCCCGCGGCGATCAAGGCGGCGAAGGCCAGATAGGGGTTGAGGTCGGCGCCGCCGATGCGGCATTCGATGCGGATGGCTTTGCTGCCTTCGGCACACAAGCGAAAGCCGGCGGTGCGATTGTCGCGGCTCCATACCGCCCGCGTCGGCGCAAAAGTGCCGACCTGGAAGCGCTTGTAGGAATTGATGTAGGGCGCGAGAAAACAGGTGATGTCGTTGGCGTACTTGAGTTGCCCTGCGACCCAGGCACGCATCAGTTTCGACATGCCGAACTCGGCTTTCGCGTCGAAGAACAGCGGCTTTTTGGCGTTCTTGTCCCACAACGAATTATGGATGTGACTGCTGGACCCGGCAGCGTCGTAGCGCCACTTGGCCATGAACGTGATCGCCTTGCCCTGCAACTGCGCGATCTCTTTGCAGGCGTGCTTGATGATGACGTGGTGGTCGGCCATGGTCAGGGCATCGGCATAGCGGATATTGATCTCTTCCTGGCCCGGGCCCCACTCACCCTTGGAGTTTTCCACGGGAATGCCCGATGCCTGCAAATGCTTGCGAATCGCCCGCAGCACCGGCTCTTCGCGGGTGGTCTGCAGGATGTTGTAATCCTCGATGTAATGGCCGGCGGTTTTCGGTTTGTGATAGTTGCGCTGGTGGATCGCCTCGTAACTCTCATCGAACAGGTAGAACTCGAGTTCCGAGGCAAACATGCCGGTATAGCCGCGCTCACGCAGGCGCTCGACCTGTTTTTTCAGAATCGCCCGCGGGCTGTGGGGAAGGTCTTTGCGATGGTGATGATCGAGCACATCGCACAGCACCAGCGCCGTGCATTCAAGCCACGGCACGCGCCGCAGGGTGGACATGTCGGGCTTGAGCACGAAATCGCCGTAGCCCTTGCTCCAACTGGCCGCGGCGTAACCCGGCACGGGCTCCATGTCGATGTCGTCGGCCAGCAGGTAATTGCAGCAGTGGGTTTCTTCGTGGCCGCTGTCGATGAAAAACTCGACCTGGAACCGCTTGCCGACCAGGCGTCCCTGCATGTCGATCATGCAGACCAGCACGGTATCGATTTCGCCGGAAGCGGCAGCACGCTTGAGATCGTCAAAACTGAGTAGAGGCTCGGTCATCACGGCAATCCTGCGCAAATTGTTTGGGCCTTTCTGGAATAGCTGTTGCAGACGCTCTCCAGAAAAATCCAAAAACTGCAGCCGCGAGCATCGTGGGCAATTAGCTGCACTAAGCTTAGCCTACTGTCGATTTTCGCAAGTTTTCGGTGATTGAAGTTTGCCCAGTCGGGGTCAACATGGCCGTGGAAGGCCCAACGAAGCAGGCCGGTACAGGCTCGCGGGGAAATGAAAATGGCGAAGAAGAGAGCAAACAAAACCTACCAGAACCTCAAACAGCACTACCCGGATTACCTGGATACAGTTGAGGCCTTGGGCACGGCCGTGCGTCACGCCGGGCCGCTGGACGAGCAAGTTGTTCAACTGATTCAGCTCGGCGCCGCAGCGGCGATCCATTCCGAGGGCGCCGTGCACAGCCATACCCGCCGGGCGCTGGAGGCGGGTGCAACGCCGGAGCAGATCCGTCACACCCTGATCGCGTTGACCAGCACCATCGGTTTCCCGACCGTCGTGGCGGCGATTAGTTGGGCGGAGGATGTGATGGGGGAGGGAGCGGCACGTTGAGTGAACGGAACCGCGGTTGAATTCATCGCGTGCTGCGATAGTCGTCAGGGAGAGGACTTGCCACGCTGAACAAACGGTGGATAGAGCTCTTGCGCCGCTGGACCACGCAGCGGCCCCGAAATAGGGACCGCTGCACAGCTCGACTAAACAAACCCACTCACCACAGCAGACGGCATCTACGCAGGCGGATCAATCTGATCCAGCACCCGATTCGCGGTGATCTCGGCCAGCATCACGCTGTTGGAAATCCCCAGCAGAGCATTGCGCGAGCCACCGTCCAGATGATCGACCAACTGATGGACCATCACATCGACGCAGGCCAGCGTTTCGCACAAGTAAACCACCAGGGTTTCGGTCGTGGCTTTCGGGTCGACGATAAACAGGGTGCCTGCGTGAAAGGTTTGGGGCTGTCTGAGATAGCTGTTGCAGACGCTCTCCAGAAAAACCCAAAACCTGCAGAACCGAGCATCATGAGCAACGAGTTGATCAAAGCTTAGCCTACCTTGTAGGAGCGAGCCTGCTCGCGATGGTCGTTAACGATTACGCGTAATTACTGGCTAAACGCGGCGCTCTTGCGGCCATCGCGAGCAGGCTCGCTCCTACAAGGTCAAGGGTGGTCGGCTTTACTCCGGCAATCCCGCCAGCCGCAGTCCATCGGCGAAACGGGCGAGGTCCTCAGGCCGTTGAATGGGCAGCCAGTCCTTGAGGATGCCGAGGTGCAAAGAGGGATCCAGCGCTTGCAGGCGTTGCATCGCCCACGTCGCTTTATCCATTCGACCGTCGAGCGCATGACTGGCCGCCACCAGTGCCGCGGCGACCAGCAGGCTGGGCAGGTTGCCCAGTGCCTTTTCCGCCCAGTCTGCGGCGGCATTGAAGTGCCCGGCGAAGAAATGCGCGAGCGCCATCCCGACCTGCATCCTGAACATTTCCGGGTCCAGCGGACTCAAGCGCACGGCATGGTTCAAATGCTCGATGGCGGCGTCTGTTTCACCGTGCAGCGCCCGCAGGATACCGCCCAGAAACCAGGCGGGGGCGAGGTTGGGATTGAGCAGGCGCGCCCTGTCGAGCAGTGCGATGCCGGCGTCGACTTCGCCGGCGAGATGAGCCAGCGCATGTCCGCCCCGGGTCAACGCGACAGCATCATCGCGACCGAGGGTCACTGCCAGACGCGCCAGCCGTATGCCCTCGGCGATTTCTGCAGGTCGATCGCTCATCCAGCCATTGAGCTTGCGCCAGAAGTGGCACCAGGCGGCCATGCCATAGGCCGAGGCAAACTCCGCATCGAGTTCGATGGCCTGGTAGAACATCGGCAGCGCCTGCTCGATGGCTTCCCGGCTGCCGCTGTGCAGTTTTGCCATGCCACGCAGGTAGTAGTCATAGGCGTCCAGGCTTTCCGTCGGCTTGCGTTTGGCGCGTTCGATTTCCGCCCGCTCCAGTTGTGGCGCGATCGCGCCGACGACGCTTTCGGTGACTTGGTCTTGCAGCTCGAAGATGTCGTCGAGCAGGCCTTCGAAGCGCTCCGCCCAGATGTGCGTCCCGCTCGTCGCATCGATCAGTTGCCCGGTAATGCGCAGCTTGTTCCCGCTCTTGCGCACGCTGCCTTCGAGCACGTAGCGAACGCCCAACTCCTGGCCGACGCCCATGGCGTCCACCGCCCGGCCCTTGTAGGTGAAGCTCGAATTGCGCGCGATGACGAACAGCCAGCGAATACGCGACAGGGCGGCGATGATGTCCTCCACGACGCCGTCGGCGAAGTATTCCTGCTCCGGATCGCCGCTCAGGTTCTGGAAGGGCAGGACGGTGATCGAGGGTTTGTCCGGCAGGACGAGCGCAGGGGAAGGAATTGGCTTCGGGGCAGCGGTCGAGCGCTCGTCGATGTCAGGCTGTCGAGCTTCCCCGTTCGTGTCGCCGTTGATCCGGCCGACGAAGCGGTAGCCCTTGCGGGCGACAGTGCGCACCAGGCGTTGCTCCTCCCCGGTATCACCGATGGCCTTGCGTACCGCATTGATGTGGCTGGTGATCGTCGATTCCGAAACGATCCGGCCGCCCCACACCGACTTGAGCAACTCGTCCTTGCTGAGGACTCGATCGGGGTTGTTGACGAACAGCAGCAACAGGTCGAAGACCTGCGGTCCGACGGCCACGACCTGCCCGCGCAAGGTCAGCTCCCGGCGCTCCTGATCGAGCACGTAATCTTCAAACGCGAATGGCAAGTTGAGCATCCCCTGGCGAAGCGCCCTCAACGCCGTGTCCCAGGCGGCTGGCGGTTGGTAACTGGGGAAGATGATACGGCAGCTCGACACCCGCTGCACCGTCAGCGACAAGGGTGGCTGGAGGAACTTCATCAGCTTTGGACATAAATCCAAGCGCTCGCCAAGGCAAACCCAAGCCCGGCGCAAGGACTTGCCTCACGCGTGCAGGCAATCTCTCCCTACACCGACGCAATCGTTGCAGTCGACAAGTGGAGAAAAGCCATGAAGATCGTCGTCATCGGAGGCTCCGGCCTCATTGGATCGAAACTTGTGAATACCCTCCGCGAGCGCGGCCATGACGCGCTTGCCGCCAGCCCCAGCACGGGCGTGAACAGCATCACCCGCGAAGGCCTGGCCGAAGCGATGGATGGTGCTGATGTGGTTGTCGACGTGGCGAACGCGCCGTCGTGGGAGGACCAGGCCGTTCTCGATTTCTTTGAAACGTCGAGCCGTAACCTGCTGGCCGCCGAAGCCGCCGCCGGGGTTCGTCATCACGTTGCCCTGTCGATTGTCGGGAGCGAACGGCTTCCCGATACCGGTTATTTTCGGGCCAAGGTCGCGCAGGAGGCCCTTATCAAGGCATCCGGCATGCCTTACACCATTGTGCGTGCCACGCAGTTCTCCGAGTTTGCCGGCGGCATTGTCCAGTCGTTCACCGTCGGCGATGAAATTCATGCTTCGCCTGCGCTGATCCAGCCGATTGCGTCCGACGACGTGGTGGCGGCGCTGGCCGATGTCGTGCTGGCAGCAGCGGTCAATGGCACGGTTGAAGTTGGCGGCCCGGAAACCATGCCGATCGACGAACTGGCCAGGCGCTATCTGCGGGCGACCCAGGACAACCGCAAGGTCGTGCCAGATGTACATGCACGTTACTTCGGCGCCGTGCTCGACGATCAATCGCTGGTCACCGGCAAGAACGCACGCCTGGGGGCGATCCGCTTCGACGACTGGCTGGCCCGGTCGACGGCGCAGTAACGAATCGCACCCTCACATATCCCTACGAATCCAGGAGAAATCCCATGGTTACCCGATTGCTGATGGCCGCTGTCTTCGCCGTGCTCTCGATCAGCGCCGCATCGGCCGCCGAGCCGCCCCCCGGCAAGGTGACGGTGGTGTTCGACCGTCCCATTCCCAACATCCCTGGCAAGAGCATGAGGGGCGTGGTCGTCGAGTATGGGCCGGGTGCCGCATCGCCGGCCCATACCCATCCGAAAACGGCCTTTATCTATGCAACGGTCCTTGAAGGCTCGTTTCGCATCCAGGTCAAAGGTCAGCCGGAAAAGATCTACAAGGTCGGCGAAAACTTCGTAGAGGAGCCGGGTTCCGTGCATCTGGTCAGCGCCAACGCCAGCGATACCCAACCTGCACGCCTGTTGGCGGTGTTCGTCCTCGACACCGACGAAAAGGTGCTCGTTACACCGATCAAACAGTGAGCCGATCAACGCGCTCATGAAGGTTCGACAGCCGGGCGGCAGACCCTGTCGCCCAGTGGCTGCTTTAGTTCTTGGCACTGAACAGGAAATGAAAAAATGAACTCGCTCCTGGACAAGTCCGCCATTGCCACCAGCGCAAGTACCGGAACGCCTGAGGTCGTGGTGCGGAGCAGCAAGCGCAAGACCATCGGCCTGTTGCTGTGCGTCGGTGCCTTGATAGTCGTGGCGGTTTGGGGGGGCATGGCGTTTTCGAATGGCGTGACCTCGACCGACAACGCGTATGTCCGCGGGGACGTCACCTCGCTGGCCGCCAAGGTCGCCGGCTATGTCACGGCGGTCGAGGTCGGGGACAACCAGGCCGTGCACGCGGGGGATGTGCTTTTTCGTATCGATGACCGCGACTATCGCGCCAAACTTGCGCAAGCCGAGGCCAATGTCAGCGCCGCCCAGGCGCGCCTGACCCATGTCGATGCGCAGATCCAGCTTCAGCATGCGCTGATCAGGCAGGCCGAAGCACAAAGGCGCTCGGCCACCGCCGACATGAGCCTGGCGGCCAAGACCCATGACCGCAGCCGCAAGCTGATCGTCAGCAACGCGGTGAGCCAGGCCCTGGTCGATGAAACCGGCACGGCGCAATCCAGAGCCGCGGCTTCGGTATCGGCCGCTTCGGCAACGGTCGAGGCGCAACAACAACGCATCACGGTGTTTGTGGCCGAGCGCGAGGCTGCCGTGGCCGCCGTGACGCAAGCACAGGCCGCGCGAGATCTCGCCCGGATCGATCTTGAGCACACCGTGGTACATGCACCGGTGGATGGTGTGGTCGGTAACCGTCAGGTTCGCCTCGGCCGCTTCGTCACGCCGGGCGTTTCCCTGCTCGATATCGTGCCGGTCAACGATGTGTGGGTCGTGGCGAATTTCAAGGAAACCCAGCTCGAACATATTCGCCCCGGCCAGCACGTGCGCGTCACGGTCGATGGCTACCCCGACGCGGCACTCGATGGCGTGGTCGACAGCTTTGCTCCGGGCAGTGGCTCGGCGTTCAGCCTGCTGCCGCCCGACAACGCCACCGGGAACTTTGTGCGTGTGGTGCAGCGCGTTCCGGTGAAGATCCGCCTGGCTGACAATCCGCTACCGGGGCGCATCGTGCCGGGGCTGTCCGCGCGGGTAGAGGTTGCGCAAGGGGCCGGCTCATGAGTAGCGCCAGACCGACGACCGGCGTGCTGCTCATCGCGGGCATCGTCCTGGCCACGTTGACCGAAGCGATCGCCAGCACCGTGCTGGCCCTCGGCCGCGCCGACATCATCGGCGACACCTATGCCACGCCTGATGAATTCGCGTGGCTGGATGTCGGCTACATCGCGCTCAAGCTGATCGGGTTCATGATCGCCCCTTGGCTGATGCAGAGGTTTTCTGCGCGCAACGTGATCATCGGCGCAACCCTGGTCATGGGCATGGCGTGCTGCGTGGCTGCCGTTACCGCCTGGCTGGAGCTGCTGATCGCATTGCGCATCCTGCAAGGCTTCGCTGGCGGTACTTTGCTGGTAGCAGGCCAGGCGATCATATTTCGCGGCTATCCGCGCGCCCTTCAGCCGATTCTGCAAGCCCTGTTCGCCATGGCGGCCGTGGTCGCGTCTGCGACCCTCGCACCGGCCCTGCAAGGGTGGTTGATCGACAGCCAGTCCTGGACCTGGATTTTCTTCAGCGTGGTGCCGCTGGCCCTGGCGGCGATCGGCCTCTTGCTCATCGCCGACCACCCCATGCCCGCCAGGGTCCGGCAACGTTCGTTTGACTGGCTCGGCTGTTCACTGATCGCTGCCATGTTGTTCTGTTTCACCTACGTGCTCAGCCAGGGCAGCCGCTGGGACTGGTTCGAGGAACCGCGCATCCTGTTGCTGACGGTGATCGGCGTCGCCGCGCTGCTGGCCTTTCTCGGCCAACAGGTTTTGGCCAACGGCCAGGGGCTGCTCGACTTCAGCCTGTTCAAATCAAGCGACTTCACCTTTGCCTTTATCGTCAGTTTCGTCGCTGGTGCCGCCTTGTTCGGCAGCGCGTACCTGATCCCGGCGTTCGCCCTGTCGGTACTCGCGTTCACGCCGACCGATGCCGGCCTGCTCCTGTTGCCCAGTGGCGGTTTTTTTGTCGGCTCGCTGCTCATTGCTGCCTGGTTATTCAAAGTCCGCCGTGTGCCGCCGGTGGCTACCGTGCCCTTGGGCATCCTGCTGATCATGGCGGCGATGTGGATGCTGTCCGGCTCCACCAGCGAAAGCGGCAGCGATGACATGATGGCGGCCATCCTGTTGCGCGGCCTGGGCCTTGGCTTCCTGTTCCTGTCGATCACGCTGATTGCTTTCACCCACCTCAACAGCCGCAACCTGGCCAGCGGCATCGGCCTGTTCAATACAGGGCGCCAGTTGGGTGGTTTGATGGGCGTCGCGGGGCTGCAGACCTTGATCGACCATCAGGTTGTCAGCAATAGCGTGGTCCTCGGCGCCAACGTCACTCCGGGCGGGCACGCGCTCATCGAGCGGCTGACGACCGTAACCGCGATGCTGGCAGGGAAGGGCATGGACCAGGTGGCCGCTGGCCGGGCAGCCACGAGCCTGCTGGGCAAAGCTGTGTCAGGTCAGGCCACAGTGATTGCCTTCGATACGGCGTTCTTCGCCGTGGCCCTGCTGTTCGTCTTTGCCGCGCCCATCCTGGTCGGCATCAAGATTGGCCTCTCGCGATACGCGAAAGTGCATGAACCACGGACGAATTGATGACCCGCACGAAAAAGCCCGGCTGTTGAGGCCGGGCTTTTCGTTGAGTGTTGCGGTAAAGCACTGCATTCAGACGGCGCGGCTTTCGATCAGACGGTCGGAACCGCCTTCGGCAACGCGGTTTTGCAGCAGCTTGTCGGAACCGCCTTCAGCGACGCGGTTTTGCAGCAGCTTGTCGGAACCGCCTTCAGCGACGCGGTTTTGCAGCAGYTTGTCGGAACCGCCTTCGGCAACGCGGTTTTGCAGCAGTTTGTCGGAGCCACCTTCGGCGACGCGTTTTTCCAGCAGGCGATCCGAACCACCTTCGGCCACTCGATTCTCGATCAGACGATCGGAACCACCCTCAGCTACACGGCTTTCAATCAGACGATCCGAGCCGCCTTCCGCGACCACAGGTTGAGCGGAGGTAGCGGCAAAAGCGTTAACGGCGAAAACCGAGAAAACGATGCTGAGAAGGGTTTGGCGTTTCATGATGGTGTGCTCCGGGGTGTAATGGGTTGGTATGGAGCAGATGTTACGCCGGGGATTTTTTAAGAGAACTTCATTGAATCAATGGTGACTATCGACGCAGTCAATGGATTGAACACTGCGTGTGCGGCGAGGGGACTTTCTGTGGCGAGGGGGCTTGCCCCCGTTGGGCTGCGCAGCAGCCCTTTTTTGGGGCCGCTTCGCGACCCAACGGGGGCAAGCCCCCTCGCCACAGGTTTTCATGCGCCTATCAACGGGGTTCAAGCCTCGCTGATCTGGCTGACACTGGTGATCTGCCCATTCCAGACCATCTCGTAATGCGCCGCTTGAATGATTGAGGACACGGGCCTTGGCGTCATCAACGCCCAGCAGTGACTGCCCGGCATCCGCACCGAGTGATAACGCAGGCCAGGACATTGGGCCTTCCTGACATCCCGACCGAGGCGGCGGGAATCGGTGTAGTCGTCCGGCGCATACACCGGATCGGTCAGCGGCAAGGCGGTGGCGTCCTTCATCCCGCCATCGCCAAAGGCGCAGGTCAACCCTCGAAACACAAACCGCTCATAGTTCAGGCTCGGCACTTTCGACCAATACAGGCCCTGGTGATGCCGCACCTCGGCCAGTGCCGCTTCCATTGAATCCGCCAGGTACAACACCCCAAAACTGCCGTCACTGAAGCGCGAGCCCGCCGGGTTGACGTGGGTAAACGGCGCTATCGCGTAGGAGCAACCCGCAATCCCGAACGGGATCTCGCTGCGTGCAATCAACTCCAGCTGACCCACCTCATTCTTCAACCGCGGATTGGTCAGCGCCTGAATCTCGAACAACACCTCAAACTCATCTGCATCCGCCACATCATCAAACAACGCAATCGGCGGAAACTTCGAATTGACCAGGCGATAAGCCTGCAACGACTGACCGGCAAACGCGGCCAGCTCACTCGCCATCACCATTGCGCACCCCGCAGCATGTCGATGCGGCGGAAGGTTTCATACAGCGAAATCATGTCGCCCTGCGCCATGATCTCCAGCGGCGAACGCCCGTTGAAAAACTCGT
This sequence comes from Pseudomonas sp. KB_15, assembly GCF_052114525.1. Taxonomy (NCBI): domain Bacteria; kingdom Pseudomonadati; phylum Pseudomonadota; class Gammaproteobacteria; order Pseudomonadales; family Pseudomonadaceae; genus Pseudomonas; species Pseudomonas sp. KB_15. Next base: position 16,624 of record NZ_JBFREX010000071.1, read on the forward strand.
TGTTATTGGCCATCGACGCAAAACCGTAGACGTTCTCCGGGTTATCGAACACCAGCCGCAACGTTGCATGAATGTTCAGTACAAAACTGATGCGCTGCATCTGGTCCGCATCCAGCGCCACGGCCCAGTCCGGGTCATGCTGCCGCGCACGGGTGTAGGTACTGCGGGAGATGCGCAGGATGCGGCAGGCCTGATCGCTGGTGGCTTTCCACTTTTCCAGAATGCTCACAGCGGCGCGCAGGCCGGTGACGCATTGGTTTTTGCTGAAGGATTGGGCTTGGGCGGGGACGGCCATGTTCGTGTGCTCGATGTGAATCTGTAGACTCAAATTTAGATATATTGAATCTATAGAGCAATATCGGTGCGACCAGTGGAATGGATGCGGACGAAAAAAAGGCGTCTGCAAGGCTAATACCGACCAGTTAAGCCACAACGCAATCCGTAGCAGCTGGCGTAGCCTGCGTCCGGCTGCGCAGCAGTCGCAAAATCAGAGTTCGCGGTACGTCAGAGAGATCATGAAAGCCGGATTTACGACTGCTGCGC
>NZ_JBFREX010000072.1:0-17044 GCF_052114525.1 Pseudomonas sp. KB_15
GCTGCGCAGCAGTCGTAAAATCAGAGTTCGCGGTACGTCAGAGAGATCGTGCAAGCCGGATTTACGACTGCTGCGCAGCCGGACGCAGGCTACGCCAGCTGCTACAGATTGCGTTGTGGCTTAACTCATCGGCATTATCCAGCTAGCTGCGGGGACAGTGGCGAGGGGGCAAGCCCCCTTGCCACAGAGGGTTAGCCGATGCTGATCGCGGGCAGCGTGGTCAATGTCACGCTTTGTTGCTTGCGTGGCGCAAGGATTTCCGCTTCGCCATCCACTACCAGTTCATCGCGCTGGTTGAACACGCGGGTGGCAATGCGCACGCGAAACTTCGGCAGTTTTTCCAGGATTTCCAGGCGCACGGTCAGGGTGTCGCCGATCTTCACCGGCTTTTGAAAGCTCATTTGCTGACCGATGTAGATGGTCCCCGGTCCAGGCAATTCGCAGGCGACCGCTGCGCTGATCRACGCGCCGCTGAACATGCCGTGGGCGATGCGCTCCTTGAACATGGTGCTGGCGGCGTACTCGGCATCCAGGTGCACCGGGTTGTGATCGCCGGACATCGCGGCGAACAACTGGATGTCGCGCTCTTCGACCGTCTTGCTGAAACTGGCGGTCTGGCCGACTTCAAGGGCTTCGTAAGGGGTGTTGGTAACCTGGGTCATCTATCTCAATTCCTGTGACGAATTAAAAAATTCACAAAAAACTATTCGGATCGGTGCGGCCGAGGGGCGCTCAAGGCTTGTGCGATCCAGTTCAGCACATCGGCGATGATTTCATCGCGGTTGCTCTCATTGAACAGTTCGTGCCGCGCCTGCGGGTAAACGGTCAGTTGCAGGTGCTGGCTGCCGGCCGCCCGTAGCGCGCCGGCCAGATCCTTCAGACGTTTGCCTTCGCTCACCGGATCACATTCACCACCAATCACCAGCAGCGGCAGACCCGGATCGATCTGGGCGAGATTGGACGCTTTGCTGATTTGCTGCAAGCCACCGAGCAAATCGATCCACAGTTGATTGGTGCAACGAAAACCGCAGAGCGGGTCGTTAACGTACAGATCGACCTGCGCCGGATCTCGGCTGAGCCAGTCGAACGGCGTGCGTGCCGGTTTGAATTTGTTGTTGAACGAACCGAACGACAGCCATTCGATCAAGGCGCTGCGTCCTTTTTGGCCCTGGCGCAGGCGTTCGATACGGGCGATTTGCCGTGCCGCGCGATAAAGCGCCACGGGCTGGAAGTTCGAACCGCTGAGGATTGCCCCGTGCAGGCTGGCACTGTGGTGCAGCAGATAGGCCTGGGCGATGTAACTGCCCATGCTGTGGCCCAGCAGCACGATCGGTACGCCAGGGTGCTGCTGGCCGATGTGCTGGTTCAGGCAGGCCAGGTCGCTCACGACCTTGCACCAGCCGTCGTCATCGGCGAAATGCCCGAGCGTCCCGTTTTCGGCAGTTTTGCCATGTCCACGCAGGTCCGGCGCACACACGCCATAGCCCTGATCACAGAGTTTTTCCGCAAGGGGGCCATAGCGACCGCTGTGTTCGGCCATGCCGTGGGCCAGCAGAATCATTGCCTTGAGGCTGCCGTCAGGAAGCCACTGGTTGACGAAGAGACGGCTGTGGTCGCTCGTGGTCAGCCAGAAAGTGTCATGGATCATGGCGGTTCCTTTGCACTGAGTCGTTGCATTGTATAGCGCATCCCGTTGCACGCGTCTGATCAGCCCACAGCAAGGCAGGAAGATTCACACGATCAATGACGGCTTTCGGCATATTTGCCTGAATCGCCATAGCTGCTAGTGTCCGTGAAGCTCCGCTTTTCGCTTTCTGCCTTTGAGGGATCAGAGAGAAATGACAGAAAAGTGGCCCCGGATAGATTCAGGTAAAGAGGACAAGAACAATGCAACCTGATTTCTGGAATGACAAACGCCCGGCCGGCGTACCCCTGGATATCGATCTGGGAACCTACAAGTCGGTGATCGAGGTGTTCGAGCGTTCCTGCAAGAAGTTTGCTGACCGCCCCGCGTTCAGCAACATGGGCATCACCCTGACCTATGCCGAACTGGAACGCCACAGCGCCGCCTTCGCCGGTTACCTGCAAGCCCACACCGACCTGGTGCCGGGGGACCGCATCGCGGTGCAGATGCCCAACGTCCTGCATTACCCGATTGCCGTGTTCGGCGCCTTGCGCGCCGGGCTGATCGTGGTCAACACCAACCCGCTGTACACCGCGCGGGAGATGCGTCATCAATTCAAGGACTCCGGTGCCCGGGCGCTGGTGTACCTGAACATGTTCGGCCAGAAAGTCCAGGAAGTGCTGCCTGACACCGACATCCAGTACTTGATCGAAGCGAAGATGGGCGACCTGATGCCGGCCGCCAAGGGGTGGCTGGTCAACACTGTGGTGAGCAAGGTCAAGAAGATGGTCCCGGACTATTCCTTGCCCCAGGCTGTTTCCTTCAAGAGCGCGCTGCGCATGGGGCGGGGCCTGGGAATCAAGCCGCTGAACGTCGGCCTCGACGATATCGCCGTGCTGCAATACACCGGCGGCACCACCGGCCTGGCCAAAGGCGCGATGCTGACCCACGGCAACCTGGTGGCGAACATGCAGCAAGCGCGGGCTTGTCTCAGTCAGCATGGACGTGACGGCCAGCCGTTGTTGCGCGAAGGGCAGGAGGTCATGATCGCGCCGCTGCCGCTGTACCACATCTATGCCTTCACCGCGAACTGCATGTGCATGATGGTGACGGGCAACCACAACGTGCTGATCACCAATCCACGGGACATCGGTGGCTTCATCAAGGAACTGAAGAACTGGCGGTTCTCGGCGTTGCTGGGGCTCAACACGCTGTTCGTCGCGCTGATGGATCACCCAGACTTCAAGATCCTGGATTTCTCCAGCCTCAAGCTCACCAACTCAGGCGGCACTGCGCTGGTCAAGGCCACCGCCGAGCGTTGGGAGCAACTGACCGGTTGCCGCATCACCGAAGGTTACGGCCTGACCGAAACGTCGCCAGTGGCCTGCACCAACCCGTATGGCGACCAGTCGCGGATCGGCACGGTCGGCCTGCCGGTGCCGGGCACCACGCTGAAAGTCATCAGCGATGACGGCGTCGAACAACCTTTGGGCGAACGCGGCGAGTTGTGCATCAAGGGTCCGCAGATCATGAAGGGCTACTGGCAGAAACCCGATGCCACTGCCGAGGTGCTGGATGCCGAAGGCTGGTTCAAGTCCGGTGACATTGCGGTGATCGACCCGGACGGTTTCGTGCGAATCGTTGACCGCAAGAAAGACATGATCATCGTCTCGGGCTTCAACGTGTACCCGAACGAGATCGAAGACGTGGTGATGGCCCACCCGAAAGTCGCCAACTGTGCGGTCATCGGTGTGCCCGACGAGCGGTCGGGGGAGGCGGTGAAGCTGTTCGTGGTGGCCCGCGAAGCGGGTGTCAGCCTTGAAGAGTTGAAGGCTTACTGCAAGGAGAACTTCACGGCGTACAAAGTACCCAAGCACATTGTGCTGCGTGAGTCGTTGCCGATGACGCCGGTGGGCAAGATCCTGCGGCGGGAGTTGCGTGATATCGCCTGATCGCTGAATGGCCGCGCTTTGCGCGGATCGCGGGCAAGCCACGCTCCCACAGGTTCACTGTTGTGCACAAACTATGTGTGCGGCGCGAACCCTGTGGGAGCGGGCTTGCCCGCGATGCTTTTCGGCGAACGCCAAAGCCCCGGTTTTCGTGGGTTTCAGGGCTTTATAGGTTTTTTGCTCTAAAATGACCGCTTGTAAGTCTTGAGTCACAAAAGTGACCGTAGAGGCCGCTTTTGGCTCTAGTCGACCCTTGGCAAAGCTGCTACTCTCGGCGCGCTTTGTGACTTCTCGGCCTTCTATCAGCCAGATTCACCAATGGCCAAACACCAATAATAATCGCATCAAATGCGGTGCTGAATTCGCGTTGCTGAGGAGTGGGCTTCCATGATCGAAGACTTTTGGAAGGATAAGTACCCAGCTGGAATTGCTGCCGACATCAATCCAGATGAGTATCCGAATATTCAGGCAGTGTTGAAGCAATCCTGCCAACGCTTCGCCAACAAGCCGGCATTCAGCAACCTGGGCAAGACACTCACCTACGGTGAACTGTACGAATTGTCCGGTGCGTTTGCCGCTTACCTGCAACAGCATACCGACTTGCAGCCCGGCGATCGAATCGCCGTGCAACTGCCCAACGTGTTGCAGTACCCGGTCGCCGTCTTCGGCGCCATCCGCGCCGGGTTGATCGTGGTCAACACCAACCCGCTGTACACCGCGCGGGAAATGGAACACCAGTTCAACGACTCAGGTGCCAAGGCCCTGGTCTGCCTGGCCAACATGGCGCACCTGGCGGAAATCGTGGTGCCGAAAACCGGCGTCAAGCACGTGATCGTCACCGAAGTCGCCGACCTGCTGCCGCCGCTCAAGCGCCTGCTGATCAACAGCGTCATCAAGTACGTGAAGAAGATGGTGCCGGCCTATCACTTGCCAAAAGCCGTCAAGTTCAATGACGTGCTGAGCAAAGGCCTGGGCCAGCCAGTGGCGGAAGCCAACCCGGCCAGCGGTGATGTCGCAGTGCTGCAATACACCGGTGGCACCACCGGCGTGGCCAAGGGCGCGATGCTGACCCACCGCAACCTGGTGGCGAACATGTTGCAGTGCAAGGCGCTGATGGGTTCCAACCTGAATGAAGGTTGCGAGATCCTGATCACACCGCTGCCGCTGTACCACATCTATGCGTTCACTTTTCACTGCATGGCGATGATGCTGATCGGCAACCACAACATCCTGATCAGTAACCCGCGTGACCTGCCGGCGATGGTCAAGGAACTGTCGAAGTGGAAGTTCAGCGGCTTCGTCGGTTTGAACACACTGTTCGTGGCCCTGTGCAACAACGAAGGCTTCCGCAAGCTGGACTTCTCCGCGCTGAAAGTCACCTTGTCGGGCGGCATGGCCCTGCAACTGGCCGCGGCCGAACGCTGGAAGGCAGTCACCGGTTGCGCCATCTGCGAGGGCTACGGCATGACCGAAACCAGCCCTGTGGCCACGGTCAACCCGATCCAGAACATCCAGGTCGGCACAATCGGCATTCCGGTGCCGTCGACCCTGTGCAAAGTCATCAACGATGCCGGTGTCGAACAACCGATGGGCGAAATCGGCGAGCTGTGCGTGAAGGGCCCGCAGGTCATGAAGGGTTACTGGCAGCGCCAGGAAGCCACCGATGAAATCCTCGACAGCGAAGGCTGGCTGAAGACCGGTGACATCGCGCTGATCCAGCCCGATGGCTACATGCGCATTGTCGATCGCAAGAAAGACATGATCCTGGTTTCCGGTTTCAACGTGTACCCGAACGAGCTCGAAGATGTGCTGGCCACCTTGCCGGGCGTGCTGCAATGCGCGGCCATCGGTGTACCGGACGAGAAGTCGGGCGAGGCGATCAAGATTTTCATCGTCGCCAAGCCGGGCGTGACCCTGACCAAGGAACAGGTGATGGAGCACATGCGTGCCAACGTCACCGGCTACAAGGTCCCGCGTTCCGTGGAGTTCCGCGATGCACTGCCGACCACCAACGTCGGCAAGATCCTGCGTCGTGAATTGCGCGATGAAGAGCTGAAGAAGATCAACGCGAAAAAAACCACCGCGTAATCAACAAAAAGCCCCGCTGATGCGGGGCTTTTTGCATCTGTAGGAGCGAGCTTGCTCGCGATGGTCGTTAACGATAACGCGTGTTTACTGGTTAAACGCAGCGCTCTTGAATCCATCGTCGGAACGCCGCCCGGAGCAAGCTCGCTCCTACAAGCGAAACGGCGCGAAGTTGACGTTGGTGCCAGCCGGGCGCATGTCTTGCAGGTACGAGTCCTTGTCGGCGCTCAGTTCCAGGCTCAGGGCGGCCTTGCGTTTGCCCTGGTTGCGCACCACCAGGCCTTCGAGCTTCTCGCGCAGGAACACGGTCGGCACTTTCAGGTGCAGCAACTCGTCGGTGTCCGGCGTGTGCATCAGCAGGTGGATCCACTCGTACTGACCCACGGCCAGGCGCGCTACCGGGATGTCGAACCACCAGATATTGCGGTTGCGGTTCAATTCGGTGAAGTGGCAGTTGTTGACGCCAAGCACAGCACCGCCGAGTTCCTGGTTTCTGCGGGCAATGGCCTGCTTTTTATCGAGTTTCATAACGTTCCTACGGGATTGGATCTTCAGCGCCATGGCCTGAATGTGTTGCGCATTCTCAGGGGTTGCCGGGCAAACATAAAGCGCAACCTGCACTGAACGATGAAATGTCGTGGTGAAAATAAATGAAACTCCCTGCAAAAGCCCCCGGTCAACCTTGTGTAACGACATTTCCTCCCATTGAAATGTTCACTGGAGAATCACCATGAGCAGCACAAGCGATAAAGTCAAAGGCATGGCCAACGAAGCCGCTGGCAACATCAAGCAAGGTGTCGGCAAGGTCACCGGCAACGATAAAATGCGTGCCGAAGGCGTGATGCAGGAAAAGAAAGGCGAGGTCCAGCAAGCGGTCGGCAAGGTCAAGGATGCGCTCAAGAAAGGCATCGACAAGGCGTGATCCGACCTTTCATTAAAACAGGACGCGGCCATCTTCAGATGGCCGTTTTTGTGTCAGCCTGAACTTGCACTCTGAAATTGTTTCAAAGTCGCCAACTGGGCTACCTTGATGAAAGAAAACGGCCCCTGAGTCGCCACGACTTCAACCCAAATGCGTATGCGGCGAATGGAGACGCTAATGATTTTTCCGGACATGAGAGGCTTGCCCCTGCACCGTGTGATGATGCGCACGGTCACCGAGTTCATTGCCGACGAGATGTCGACCTATGCCTCGGCGCTGGCCTATCAAATGCTGTTTTCGCTGTTTCCGTTCATCCTGTTCCTGATTGCCCTGATCGGCTTCCTGCATCTGCCCGATTTCTTCTCCTGGCTGCGCCTGCAATCAGAACTGGTATTGCCGCCCCAGGCACTGGAACAGGTCAACCCGGTGATCGACCAGTTGCAGCAATCCAAGGGCGGCTTGCTGTCGGTGGGTATCGTGATTGCGCTGTATACCGCCTCCGCCGGTGTGCGGCTGATGATGAGCGCGATGAATGCTGCCTACGACGTGGTTGAAGGGCGCCCGCTGTGGAAACGCTTTCCGTTGTCGATCATCTACACCGTCGGCATTGCCGGCATGCTGCTGATCGCCGCCGCGCTGATGGTGCTCGGGCCGCAGGTGATGGAGTGGATCGCCGCGCAAGTCGGCCTTGAGTACTTTATCGTCACGCTCTGGACCATCGCGCGCTGGCCGGTGATCGTGATTCTGATGATGGTCGCGGTGGCGTTGATCTACTACGTCATGCCCGACGTCAAACAGGAATTTCGCTTCATCACCCCTGGCTCGGTGCTGGCGGTGGTGGTGTGGATCATCGCGTCCCTGGGCTTCGGTTTGTACGTCAAAGAGATCGCCAACTACAACGCCATGTATGGCAGTATCGGCGCGATCATTGTGCTATTGCTGTACTTCTACATTTCCGCTGCGGTGTTGTTGCTCGGTGCCGAAATGAATGCGGTGATCGAACATATGTCGCGAGAGGGCAAGGACCCAGGGGAAAAAGTCCCCGGTGAACATGGTCCCGGCCACGAAGAAAAACACCACGTGTCGGGACTGGGCCGCGATCATTCGCTCAAACCGACCACTGACGAAGCCTGATCATGATTCGTGAAATTCTGAAAATGGGCGATGAGCGCCTGCTGCGCATTGCCCCGCCGGTGCCGGCCGAGATGTTCGACAGCCCCGAGCTGTGGCAACTGATCGATGACATGTTCCAGACCATGGAAAGTGTGGGGGGCGTTGGCCTGGCTGCTCCGCAGATCGGCGTCGACCTGCAACTGGTGATCTTCGGTTTCGAGCACAGCGAGCGTTATCCGGATGCCGAAGCCGTGCCGCAGACAATCCTGATCAACCCGTTGATCACACCGCTGAGCCCGACCCTGGAAGAGGGTTTCGAAGGTTGTTTGTCCGTGCCCGGCCTGCGCGGCGCGGTGCAGCGTTACCAGCACATTCGCTACGAAGGCGTCGACCCCAAGGGCGAGCCCATCGTGCGGATTGCTTCGGGCTTCCACGCACGGGTGGTGCAGCATGAGTGCGATCACCTGATCGGCCGCTTGTACCCTTCGCGCATTACCGACTTCAGCAAGTTTGGCTTCACCGAAGTGATGTTCCCGGACCTGGATCCCAACGCGGACGATTAAATCGCCGCAAAACCCTGTGGGAGCGAGCTTGCTCGCGATGGCGGTGTATCAGTCGCCAACAATGTTGACTGACCGGGCCTCATCGCGAGCAAGCTCGCTCCCACATTGGATCTCCAACAGGGTTGAGTAAGTTAAACGCCTGGCTCCAACCCCATCGCAATCATCGGCTTGCTGCGCGCATAACGGCTCAAGCGTTCGACCATTGCGTAAGGCATCGGTGGATCGAAAGTGAACCCGCGTCGCTCATAAAACCCGCGCAAGTCCGGATGACAGAACAACCACACCGGCAGTTGGCAATCCTTCACCGCGGCCGCAATCAACCCGGCGGCAAGCCCTTGTTCGCGACACCCCGGATCGACAAACAACCCGGTCAGCCAATGCCCGCCGGACACCGGACGCAAACACAGCGCGGCAACAATCTGGTCGCGCCGGGCCACCCACAGCTGCGCGTCGCGCACGGCTTTCATCGACGATTGGTGAGCGCGATAGAACTTGTTCATCAACGGCCATAACGGCTCGTCGAGCAGGGTGAAATGGGTATCGGGCATGGTCTCGGACTGTCGGTATGCAAAGCGGGCGATTATAAAAGAACACGCGCGCCGGGATAGGTGTATACCTGATCTCACATCCCCATGAGTGGAGTACGCATCATGTCCAAAGGTATGGATTCAAAGAAAGCAGACAAGAAAAAGCCGGCGAAAACCGCTATTGAAAAGCGCGCCGACAAGAAAGCCAAAAAGGTCAATGTGTTCGGGCATTGAGCCTGCGCTGACCGATCGCTCCCGCGCAATGCGGGAGCGATCACATTGAAAATAATCTGCAAGAAATCCGGGCGTCGTTGCACAGAAGAGGATTGGTCCCCGATCTGAGCAATGCCATGCCCCATTACTTTGATAGCGCCCACCAACAAGAAATCGAAACCCTGCGCCGACGCTTCACCGCGCGCACCGAATGGCCGACCTGGTTGCTGCTGATCGGTGTGTATGGCGGCTGGTTTGGCATCGTGTTGGCCAGCCATCGGTTGGGTTTGTGGTGGAGCACGCTGTTGCTGATTCCATTGTTGGTGCTGTGGTTATCCGTGCAGCACGAACTGCTGCACGGTCATCCGACCCGCTGGCCGCTGTTGAATAAAATCCTCGGCTACGCGCCGTTTGCCGTCTGGTATCCCTACACCTTGTATCGCGACAGCCATTTGCTGCATCACCGCGATGAGGACCTGACCATCCCCGGTCGCGATCCGGAAAGCCGTTACCTGAGCGCCGAGCAGTGGCGGGGCAGTTCGTTGTTCGAACAAGGCCTGCACTGGTTGAACAAAACCGTGCTCGGGCGCTTTCTGCTCGGTGCGCCAATCGCTTTGCTGACGCTGGCCCGGGAAGAACTGCAGCGCCTGAAAAGCGGCGAGCGCCAGGCCTGGTTGATGTGGCTCAGCCATGGCGCCTTGACCCTGTTGATGCTGCTGTTCATCGCGCGCTACAGCGTGTTGCCGGTATGGCATTACCTGTTTCTGATCAGTGTGCCGGCGCTGTCGATTGCCATGATTCGCTCCTACTATGAACATCGGCCTCACGCGGCGCCGGAGCAACGCACCGTGCTCAATGAAGCGGCGTGGCCGTGGCGCTGGCTGTTCCTGAACCTCAATTTTCATCTGGTGCATCACGAGTTGCCGGGGTTGCCCTGGTACGACTTGCCCCGAGCTTACCGGACCCGCCGCGCGCAATGGCTGGCGCGCAGTGGTGGATTTCTGGTGCGGGGTTATGGGCAGCTGTGGCGTGAACATGGAGTGAAGGCCATCGACAGCCCGAGGCATCCGTTTTACTGATCCGTGGATCACCTCCAAACCCTGTGGGAGCGGGCTTGCTCGCGAAAGCGTCGTCTCCGCCAACATCAATGTTGAATGACGCACCGCATTCGCGAGCAAGCCCGCTCCCACAGGGGATTTTCGTTACACGGGACTATTTCGATGACCCAACACATCGCCGAACTACTGATGTACGTCGCACCCGAACCCATCCACCAGGCCAACGAACGCTGGCTGGCGCGAATCCTCGAGCACCTGGGCGAAACCCGCGGCGATGCCGAAGGCCTGTCACTGATGGACCTGTGGCTGTCGCCGCACTTGCTGCTCACACAAACCTGCGGTTATCCGCTGATGACGGCATTGCGCGGCAAGGTCCGGGTGCTGGGGCGGCCGCGTTATGAACTGCCGGACAGCAGCGGCGGCAATCATTGCAGCCTGATTCTGGGGCGTATTGATGATGCACGGCGAACCCTGGCGGATTTTCGCGGCAGCCGAGGCGTGATCAATAGCCATGACTCCAACAGCGGCATGAACCTGCTGCGCCACCGGTTGGCACCATTGCAACGTGACGGGCAGTTTTTTGCGCAGGTCGGAATCAGCGGTAGCCATCGAGAAAGCCTGCGCTGGCTGCGCGAAGACCTTGCCGATCTGGCGGCCATCGACAGCGTGACATTTGCCTGTCTGGCCCGATACGCCGAGGAGGAAGTGGCCGGTTTGCGCGTGATTGCTCGCAGTGCATTGAGTCCGACGTTGCCCTACATCACGGCAGCCACCGTCAGCGATCAGCAGGCTGAAGGGCTATTGCAGGCGATGAATCAGGCGTTGCGCGAATTGCCTGACGTCGCCGAAATCCTCGGGTTGCCAGAGGTGCTGTCGGCTAGCGAAAGCGACTATCAGGTTGTGCTCGATTATCAGCTTGAGGCCGAGATGCTGGGGTATGGAGATTTGCGATAGGGTGCAAATGTTGGGTCGACAGGTCCATTTTTCGCGGGCAAGCCACGCTCCCACAGGTACACCGAAACCCTGTGGGAGCGGGCTTGCCCGCGATGACGGACTGTCAGGCGCAAGTGATCTTTAATTCTTTATAGGAATATAAAAATAAGTTTTAAGTATTATTAAAGAATAAGGCTCCTTGCTAGGATTCGCCTCACCGGACCACCGGACATTCAGCGACCCCTAACCCAGGAGCCCCTATGTCCGGCGCCGATATTCTTCATCGCAAACACGTGGACGGATTGTTCCGCGCTCACTACCACTGGCTCTGCACACGCCTGCGTCAGTCTCTGAACGATGCCGCCGGTGTCGAAGACATTGCCTGCGAAACCTTCGTGCAATTGCTCGAAGCCCCTGGCCTGACGGCCATCCGTGAACCTCGTGCCTTGCTCACCACCATCGCCCGGCGCCTGCTCTATCAGCGTTGGCGTCGAGGTGATCTGGAGCGCCGGCATCTTCAGCAGCTGCAACAGGCCGAGCCGATCCACGCCGAATCGCCGGAAAAACTGGCTCAGTTGTCCCAGACCCTGAGCCGTGTGGATCACAGTCTTCAGCGGCTGCCAGGCAAAGTTCGCTCGACCTTCCTGCTGTCGCGGATCGACGGCCTGACCTACCCGCAAATTGCCGCTGCGCTGGGCATCTCGCTGCGTTCGGTCAGCGACTACATGACCCGTTCCCAGGCCCTGTGCGACCGGCACAGCGCAAATCAATCCCTGAACAGCCCACTCCAGAACCAGAGGTCCGCATGAGATCGATCAAAACCCTGCTCGGCAGTTCGCTGCTGGCCCTGAGCCTGTTGTCCCATCCGGCATCGGCTACGGAAAAAGCGGCACCTATCCACTTTGGCGACATCACCTGGGAAAGCGGCAGCCTCATCACCGAAATCCTGCGTCTGATCGTTGAAAAAGGTTACGGCTACCCGACTGACACGCTGCCGGGCAGCACCGTCAGCCTTGAAGCGGCGCTGGCCAAAAACGATATCCAGGTCATCGGTGAAGAGTGGGCCGGGCGCAGTCCGGCGTGGGTCAAGGCTGCGGCGGAGGGCAAGGTGTTCGGCCTTGGGGATACGGTCAAAGGCGCCACCGAAGGTTGGTGGGTGCCGGAGTACGTGATCAAGGGCGATGCCGAACGCGGCATCAAGCCCTTGGCCCCGGAGTTGAAATCCGTCGCTGATCTGGCGAAGTACAAGGACGTGTTCCGCGACCCGGAAGACCCGAGCCGCGGACGCTTCCTCAACAGTCCGACCGGCTGGACCTCGGAAATCGTCAACAGCCAGAAACTCAAGGCCTATGACCTGACCGCCAGCTACGTCAACTTCCGCACGGGGTCCGGTGCCGCACTGGATGCCGAGGTGGCGTCGTCGATCCGCCGTGGCAAACCGGTGCTGTTCTACTACTGGTCGCCGACACCGCTACTGGGGCGTTTCAAACTGGTGAAACTCGACGAACCGCCGTTCGATGCCGCAGCCTGGAAAACCCTGGCCGACGCCAACAACCCGAACCCCAAAGGCACGCGCTCGATGCCGGCCAGCCTGGCCATTGGCGTATCGGCACCGTTCAAGGTGCAGTACCCGGATCTGGTGACGTTCTTTGAAAAGGTCGACCTGCCGATTGATCTGTTGAACCAGACCTTGGGCCAGATGAGTGAAAAGCGGCAGAAACCCCGTGAGGTCGCCGAAGCGTTTTTGCGTGAACAGCCGCAGGTGTGGAAGGGCTGGGTGCCGGGGGAGGTGGCCTCCAGGGTGAGTGCCAGCTTGTAGTTTTGTGGTGTCTGGAAGGTAGCCATCGCGAGCAAGCTCGCTCCCACATTGGATCTGTTGTGCCCACAAAACCCGTGGTCAGCAGAGATCCCCTGTGGGAGCGAGCTTGCTCGCGATGCGATTTGAAGTCTTACGCCAATTCGGCAGCCAACGCCGCTTTCACCGCCGGCCGCTGAATCGATTTTGTCCTCAATGCTGGCATACTAGTGGCCTTGCAAACCCAAGGTGGCTGTCTATTATCAGCTGTAACTAACTATGTCGACCGTGATGGGGCGGTCGAAGTCTTGGCGAAAGAGTGCGCAATCGAAGGCACCGACACTTGATGACAGGGAACCGTGCGCTAAATGGACTTTGATTTGAATCTGTTAGGGCTGGCCCGCATGCGGGCTATCAAGAGAAGGATGTCTTGATGAGAGTGCCGATTTAGGACCCCTCCGATTGATCATCATTTATCACCTGACGAGTCCTTCTTTTTGGAGGGATGTGTGCGCCTGTTCCATGGAACGTAGTGGTGGATGTGAAAGACCTGCAACTTTCATCAATCAAAAAACCGCACAGAAGGTGATGCAACAATGTTCAACCTACATCACAAGGCTGACCTGCTGGAAATCGAACGATTCAGTTGTGCGCTGACCGAGGCCAACTCTAAGCTGGCGGCGATCAGTCGTTCGATGGCGATGATTGAATTCACCCCGGACGGCATCGTCATCGATGCCAACGAAAATTTTTGCAATGCCATGGGCTACAACGCCGACGAGGTGCGCGGCAAGCATCACCGGATCTTTTGTGAAGAGCAGTTTTACCGCAGCGACGACTACACCAAACTGTGGCGCGACCTGGCGCGGGGCGAGTCGCTGAGCGGGACCTTTTTGCGCTTGCACAAAAGCGGCCGGGAGATCTGGCTCGAAGCCAGCTACATGCCGGTGCTGGGCCCCGATCGGCAAGTCAAGAGCGTGATCAAGGTCGCTACCGACATCACCGCCCGGGTCAACAAGGAGCACGAAAACGAAAGCAGGCTCGCCGCGATAGGCCGCTCCATGGCGGTGATCGAGTTCACTCCCGATGGCAAGGTCATCAGCGCCAACGACAACTTCCTGAAAACCATGCATTACTCGCTCAACGAGGTGCTCGGCCAGCATCACAGCCTGTTCTGCCACCGGGCCGAAGCCGAGTCCCAGGGCTACAGGAATTTCTGGGCCTCGCTCAATCGTGGCGAGTACCACTCTCACCGTTTCGAGCGCAGGAACAAGCAAGGTCAGACGGTATTCCTGGAAGCGTCCTACAACCCGCTGTTCGACGCCAAGGGGCGTTTGTACAAAGTGGTCAAGTTTGCCAGCGACATCACTCACCAGATGACCACCCTGCAAACCGCCGCTGAATCTGCCCACAGCACCTCGGTGCAAAACGACGCCTGTGCGCGCAAAGGTTCCGAGGTGGTGCAGCAGACCGTGCAGATTATCCAGGACATTTCCCGGGACCTGAATGAAGCGGCACTGAGCATCGATGCCGTGAGCAAACAGTCCGACATCATCGGCACCATCGTGCAGACCATTCGCGGCATTGCCGATCAGACCAACCTGCTGGCGCTCAACGCGGCGATTGAAGCGGCACGGGCCGGTGAGCATGGGCGCGGGTTTGCCGTGGTGGCCGATGAAGTGCGCAGCCTCGCGGCGCGTACCAGTCAGGCGACGCTGGAGATTGTCGAGGTGGTGCGCAAGAACCACGATTTGTCACTCAGCGCGGTGTCGAGCATGCAATCGAGTCTGAGTCGTACCGGGCTCGGGGTTGAGTTGGCGAACGAGGCGGGGGAGGTGATCCTGGAAATCCAGCAGGGCTCGCGCCACGTGGTGGATGCGATCAGTCAGTTCAACTCGACGTTGCAACTGAACTAGTCGTGACAAATGAAAACGCGTCCCGGTAGAGGGTATCTGTAGCAGCTGCCGAGCCCGCGAGGCTGCGTTCGGCTGCGAAGCAGCCGTGAGTCCAGCTGACGCGGCCTGCCTGACGTACTGCGATTACCGGTTTTACGACTGCTTCGCAGCCGAACGCAGCCTCGCGGGCTCGGCAGCTGCTACAAAGGGTGTCGCGGCTGAAATTGTTTAACTGACTGGCATTCGGGAGCCTTTTTCATTGTGTGGCGGTTAGTGCGAGGCGGCCATTCAAGGCAAGCCGTTGCAGCAATGCTTCAGGAAGCCGGGGTGTTGCGCCAGGCGTTTGAAGTACTCATCGACGGCGGGGTAGTCCGGACGCTCGATCGGGGTCATCAGCCAGCGGTTGACCGAGAGGCCGATGACGATGTCGGCCAGGGTAAACCGCGGTCCGGCGACATAGGCCTTGGTGGTTGCGAGTTGATGTTCGAGGATGCCCATTTTCTGGTTCCAGCCGCGGATGCCGACTTCAAGGCTATGCGGGTCCTGGAATTCCGGGTCCTTGCGCACCAGTGCCATGAACGGGTATCTCCAGGACGGATTGAGCTCGGTGGCTTGCCAATCCATCCACTGCTCCACCCGAGCGCGGGCGACAGGTTCAGTAGGCAGCAGCTCGGTATGATGGTGATGGTGTTTGCCGACCAGATAGCGGCAGATGGTATTGGACTCCCATAACACCCCGGCTTCATCGATGATCACCGGCACCTGCGCGTTGGGATTGAACCGGAGGAACTCCGGGCTGTGGGTCGAGGCAAAGCCGCTGCCCCAGTCCTCGCGCTCGTAGGTTATGCCCAGTTCCTCGCAGGTCCACAGAACCTTGCGGACGTTGATCGACGAGGCTTTACCCAGAATTTTCAGTGTGTGTTCCATTGAGCTACTCCGTTAGCGAATTGATGCGCTACGGGAATCTAACAGTGTGCCTGCCACAGGGCGACATACGTTGCTCTAAAAGGTTAGTTGAAATCCGCTCGCCTGGACGCCTTGATCGTTCCCACGCTCCTCGTGGTAATGCCTCGACGGAGGCTCTTGATTGGGCTTCAGGCACTTGGCCGAGTCTGGTTGGCCGGCAACAGGTCGGTCCAGATCGGGGTCGAACAGGCACTGGGGATTTGCTGATTGAGAACAGGTTGCCTGAGGATCCATCCCTGAAGCCGTTGGTCGATGTACACCGGAGTTGGTTCAATGCACTCACCCTTGGGCGCCACTCTGGCTTGATCCACTGACACAAATAGCGGTCCGGGCAGATCAAACACCGTTCGGGACTCGCTTGCAACACCCGTTTCCTTGGGGGCGAAACAGCTATTTCTGCGTCCGCTCAGGTCGGTTGTCATGACCCCGACTTCTTCCAGGTTCGCATGCCAAACGTTCATGACAACGGCTGGCCCCTCGGCTTTCGGGTGAGCGGCCAGGCAACTTTTGATTGCCGGCATGAAACGAGGATCGCTCAGAAACTGCGTCCAGTCGTTCGGCTCCGAGGCTTGTGCCTGAATCGTTTGGCCGAGCAAGAGGGTCAGCACGCCGGTCAGGAAAATCGCTTTACGCATAGGAATATCCGCGAGAAAAAGTCTGCGGATTCTGCACTCGACACTCGGGTCGCGGAGGGTAAAAGATGTTTCGAAATGCGGATAAACAGTCCCGGAATGCTGTGTAGGAATGGTCTGAAGGTAATCGGCTTCGGATGAACTCCACAGATTACGGTTTCTTGCACCCTTGCCTACAACTACGCCAGAATCCGCCGACTTGTGCGCCTGGTATCCGGACCCTATCGTTCCGTGTCGCTGCAAATTCAGCGATCGGGTTTCGCAGCCCGGGTATCTCTAGACGCATAGCGTCCACTGTTCGTGATCAATTCACGTTATGGCGGCTGTGCGTGGGAGACCTTCGGGTCTACCGGGTTCTAGAGTCCCGGTCTGCGACCCGCGTACAGCTGCCACCCTTCGTATCGCAGCGAGACTTGGCAGCTCCATTACTCTAGGAGCATCACCATGTTCAAACCCACGGCCAACCCCCCACGCAATCCCAGCCCGATGTTCTCCATCTCGCCCGGCATCAATAACGAAACGCTGTTGGCGCACGCCTGCGAGTCGCTGGCCTCGGCGAGCGTCATGACCAATGACTTTGCTACGTTTCTGGAAGGCAGCCAGCGCAACACGGCATTGGCGATCGCACAGATCATCATGCTGGCCGAACTGGCGGTGAATCGGGTGCTGGATAACCTCGATCCGCAGGATTAATCGCGGAACCTGTAACGAAACGCGGTCTGTAGCAGCTGGCGAAGCCTGCGTTCGGCTGCGAAGCAGTCGTAAAATC
>NZ_JBFREX010000073.1:0-16138 GCF_052114525.1 Pseudomonas sp. KB_15
GTCCAGCTGACGCGGCCTGCCTGACGTACCGCGATTACTGGTTTTACGACTGCTTCGCAGCCGAACGCAGCCTCGCGGGCTCGGCAGCTGCTACAAAGGGTGTCGCGGCTGAAATTGCTTAACTGACTGGCATGAGCCGTAATGGGTGCTTTTATATACGCACCCTCGTCCGGATGACAGATAGCAAGCTCAGTATTTTGTAGGGATTTTGTGTCGAGTCTGTGCGAAATCCATTTAGACCTTGTGGGATCGCCGCACCGCCGCTCCCACATTAGTGGATAGTGTTAAACCGTCAGGTATAAAAAAGCCCCGGCTCTTTCGAGTCGGGGCTTTTGTGTTTCAACCGTTGCTGATTACAGCGCCGGATAGTCGATGTAGCCGACCGGGCCTTTGGCGTAGAACAGCTCCGGACGCGCTTCGTTAAGCGGTGCGTCGGCCTTCAAGCGTGCCGGCAGGTCAGGGTTGGCAATAAAGGGTACGCCGAAGGCGACTGCATCGGCCTTGCCGCTGGCGAGCAACGCGTTGGCGCTGTCCTTGGTGAAACGCTCGTTGGCAATGTATGGGCCACCGAAAGCTTCCTTGAGTTGCGGACCGAGGCTGTCGGCACCTTCTTTCTCGCGCGAGCAGATGAAGGCGATGCCACGCTTGCCCAGTTCGCGAGCGACGTAGGTGAAGGTTTCGGCCAGGTTGTCATCGCCCATGTCATGCAGGTCGGCGCGTGGCGACAGGTGCACACCTACGCGGCCGGCGCCCCAGATTTCGATGGCGGCGTCGGTCACTTCCAGCAGCAGGCGGGCACGGTTTTCCAGGGAGCCGCCATAGTTGTCGGTGCGCTGGTTGGTGCTGCTTTGCAGGAACTGGTCGAGCAGGTAACCGTTGGCGGCATGGATTTCCACACCGTCGAAGCCGGCCGCCCTGGCGTTCTCGGCACCGACGCGGTAAGCGTCGACGATGTCGGCGATTTCAGCGGTTTCCAGGGCACGCGGGACAGGGAAGTCGGCCAGCGGACGAACCAGGCTGACGTGGCCTTTGGGCTGGATGGCGCTCGGGGCGACCGGGGCTTCATCGTTCAGGTACAAACCGTGGGAAATGCGACCCACATGCCACAACTGCAGGAAGATCTTGCCGCCCGCGCCATGGATAGCCTTGGTCACATTGGACCAGCCACGTACCTGATCGTTGGACCAGATACCCGGGGTGTCCGGGTAGCCGACACCCATCGGCGTGACCGAAGTGGCCTCGCTGAGGATCAGCCCGGCGGACGCACGCTGCACGTAGTACTCGGCCATCAGCGCGTTGGGTACGCGGCCTTCGTCGGCGCGGCAGCGGGTCAGTGGTGCCATGATGATGCGGTTGGCCAACTCGAGGTCGCCCAGTTTGATCGGATCGAAAATAGACGTCATTTATTGCAGCCCTCGTGAGGTAATGGTTGATCAGTTGGTAGCAGGTGCCAGCTCGGGATTGCCGGTCTGGCGGAAGGTAATCAGGGTGACCAGCAGGGCGAGTACCGCCAGTGCGGCCGCGGCGAGCGGCACGCTGGTCAGGCCGAAGCCATGGGCAATCACACTGCCGCCGACCCAGGCACCCAGGGCGTTGCCGAAGTTGAAAGCGCCGATGTTCAGGGTCGACACCAGGTTCGGTGCGGCTTTGCCGAAAGTCACCACGTTCACTTGCAACGCCGGTACGGCGGCGAAGCACGCGGTGGCCCAGAGGAACAGGGTGATTTCGGTCGGGATCAGCGCGACGCTGGTCCAGGTCAGTACGGTGGACACCACGGCCATGGTGATGAACACGCCGATCAGCGTCGCGGCCATGCCTTTATCGGCCAGCTTGCCGCCGATGATGTTGCCGACCGTCAGGCCCAGGCCGATGAGCATCAGGGTCCAGGTCACGCCACGGGGCGAGATGCCGGTGACTTCGCCGAGCAGCGGCGCGACGTAGGTGAACAGGGTGAACACCGAGGCGGCGAACAGTGCCGTCATGCTCAGGGACAGCCAGATGCCACCGCCCTTGAGTGCGGCCAGTTCGGCGCGCATGTCGAGTTTTTCTTCATCGCGCTTGGCCGGCAGGAAGCGGATCAGACCGATCAGCGCAATCACACCGATCACGGTCACGGCCCAGAAGGTCGAACGCCAGCCGGCTTCCTGGCCGAGGGCAGTGCCCAGCGGTACGCCGAGGACGTTGGCCAGGGTCAGGCCGGTGAACATCAGGGCCACGGCCGAAGCGCGTTTATTGGCGGGCACCAGACCAGCCGCCACCACCGAACCGATGCCGAAGAAGGCGCCGTGGCAAAGGGCGGTGACCACACGGGCGAACATCAGCACGTTGTAGTCGCCGGCCACCGCGCACAGCAGGTTGCCAATAATGAAGATGCCCATCAACGCCACCAGGGCAGCCTTGCGCGGCAGCCGGGCGGTGGCCAGCGCCATGAACGGCGCACCGATGGCTACGCCCAGGGCGTAACCGGTCACCAGCCAGCCGGCACCGGGAATCGATACACCGAGGTCTGCCGCCACATTGGGCAGCAGGCCCATGATGACGAACTCGGTGGTACCGATGGCGAAGGCGCTCAAGGCCAGGATGAGTAGCGAGAGGGGCATTGTTTAATTCCTTTTCGGCTGGATCAGAGCTCTTTACTGAAGGTCTTGAGGAATTCCTGAATGGTTTCCTCGTTGCGTTTGAAGAAGTGCCACTGGCCGACTTTGCGGCTGCTGATCAGGCCGGCGCGTTGCAGGGTCGCCAGGTGTGCGGACACCGTGGACTGCGACAGGCCGCAACGTTGATCGATCTGCCCGGCGCAGACGCCGTGCTCGTTACTGTGGGACTGGTCGGGAAATTCGACGGTCGGGTCCTTGAGCCAGTGCAGGATTTCTCGCCGTACCGGGTGTGCCAGGGCTTTTATTATTTCGTCGAGATTGATGGTCATGGTGTGGGCTCGTGATGTTTAAAACGCTATATCGCGATGAGGCGAACTTTAAATCGGTATTTCGCGATATACAAATATGATTTGGCTCTGACCAACTCACATTTCGGTATATCGAGTTATAACGATATGGAGAGTGTAACAATACAAGGGGGCGGTGCTAAGCTGCGCCCATGAACTATCTCGCACATCTTCACCTCGGTGGCCAGCGTCCCGGCCAATTGCTCGGCAGTCTGTATGGCGATTTCGTCAAGGGACGGCTGCAAGGGCAGTTCGCTGCGGAAATCGAAGGGGCCATCCAGTTGCACCGCAGCATCGACGTGTTCACCGATCGCCATCCGCTGGTGGACGTTGCGTTGTCGCGTTTCTCCCTGACCCGGCGTCGCTACGCTGGGATCGTGCTCGACGTGTTTTTCGACCATTGTCTGGCCCGGGACTGGACGCTGTATGCCGATCGGCCCCTGGCGTTGTTCACCTCGGATGTTTACCGGGTGCTGTCCAGCGAGCGGCAATTGCCGGAACGGCTGGCGAAGATTGCACCGTACATGGTGGCCAATGACTGGTTGGGTTCGTATCAGGAATTCGAAGTGCTGGAGCAGGTGTTGCGGGGGATCTCGCGGCGCCTGACCCGGCCGGAGGAACTGGCGGCGGCGATGCAGGAGTTGCGGCGGTTGTATGAACCGTTGAGCGAGGACTTTCGGTTGTTCTATCCGCAGCTGCAGGATTTTGCCCGGAACTATCCAACAACATAAAATCACTGTAGGAGCGAGCCTGCTCGCGATTGCGATCTGTCATTCAGCATCATCGTTGAATGCTAAGCCGCTATCGCGAGCAGGCTCGCTCCTACAGGGGGTATGTGTTTACGCCGCAATGGCGGGGCGCATCGGTGCTCGCTGAGGTTCAACGACAGTCCCGAACAACGCCTTCTGCACTGCCTGTTGTGCCTCGAACGCCAGCGCTGCACGTTCCCGACCTTCGCAAGCAATTGGCTTGAGCAGATGAATCTCTACACCACCGCGATTATTGGCAAACAGCCGCATCAAGTGCGAGAGCAGATCATCGTCGCCAATGAACGGTGCCAGCGTGCAGGGCTCGCCGTCGCGTACATAACGGATCGCCACCGGCTGCATCGCCACTTCGGAATCGATGGCGGCGGACAGCAGGCGACCATGGAAGGTGCGCAGCGAACGGCCATCGGTGGTGGTGCCTTCCGGGAACATCAGCAGTGGGTAGGCTTGTTCCAGGTGGCGAGTCATCTGCTTGCGGATCAACTGGCTGTCACCCGAGCCACGGCGGATAAACAGGCTGCCGGCCTTGGCCGCCAGCCAGCCGGCCACCGGCCAGGTGCGCACTTCGGCCTTGGACAGGAACGACAGCGGTGTGAGCATCCCCAGCAGCGGGATGTCGGTCCAGGACACATGATTGCTGACCCAGAGCATCGGTGCCTTCGGCAGCTCGCCGTGGACGGTCACGTCAAAGGGCAGGGCGTTGCTCAGGCGGGCCATGAAAAACCGCGACCAGCGCTGACGACGCGCCATCGAATGGGCCAGGCCCAGGCGCTCGAACACCCCGAACACACTGGCCATGCCCAGGCCCAGCGTCACCACCATCAGCACTCGCGCGATTCGCGCGTACACCCGCAACCGGCTCATTACACAGCCGCCTTGAAGTGTTTGGCGTAGCGCGGGCAGAGTTCGTCGCGCTTGAGCAGGATGAACACGTCGGCGACCTGGAAGTCTTCGTCCCAGCAGGGCTCGCCGCAGATCTTCGCGCCCAGGCGCATGTAGGCCTTGAGCAGCGGTGGCATTTCAGCGATTACGTTGGACGGGATGTCCAGGCTCGGCAGCGGATTTTTCGGCTCGGCGCGCAGGTGTTCGGTGCACAGGTAGCGTTCGCGCAGACGCTGCATGATCGCGTGGGCCTGCACGCCGCCATCCTGCATCGGAATGCTCGCGCAACCCATCAGGTAGCTGTAGCCGCCCTGGTTCAGGACTTCGGCCAATTCGCCCCAGAGCACGGCGATGGTGCCGCCGTTGCGGTAGGCCGGGTCGACGCAGGTGCGACCGATTTCCAGGATCGGTCCTTGCAGATGCACCAGGCCGTGAAGGCTGAATTCTTCTTCGCTATAAAACTTGCCCAGGCTGCTGGCAGCCGTGTGGTCGAGCAAACGGGTGGTCGCCACCAGGCGCCCGGTGTTCAGGTCACGCACACCGATGTGGGCGCAGTGAACGTCGTAGTCATCCATGTCCAGACCCAGCTCGGCACCCTTGAGCTTGGCGTTGAATTCGCCGCTGAACACGTTGAAACGCAAGGCCTGGGCCTCCTGCAACGCCTCGGCGCCCACCAGGCGTTCGGCTTGCAGGCGGCGTTCATTGCCGGTGTCGCTGATGCGGGCGATCTGAGTCATGGCGATTCTCCGTGCGGGCTGCTCACCCGTCTTTGGGTTTCAGCGGATCGACTTTCTTTATCTAGCCGTGTTGTGCAAAGTCAGGCTATGTAGCCCCGGTGTCATCGCCATTAAGCTTTGGTGATGCTTATATGACAGCCCTCAAGGAGCCTCTTATGCCCTGGCAAACCCTGTTGAACCGCCGCGAACGCTTGCCCGCCAACCCGGATCTGGCCGAAGGTTTCGCGACCTTGTTGCAGCAGTTGGGCACTGTCACGCCGTTCGAATTGGCCGTGCTCGGCGGGCGGTTGATGGCGACGCCGGGGCTGGCGTTTCTGGTGGGGTATCAAGCGGCATTGCGCATGCTCTGGCCGAGCGCGCCATTGAGCCTCGGCGCGCTGTGCGCCACCGAACAGCGCAGCCTGCGCCCGGCCGACATGCAAACCCGACTGAGCGGTTTGCGCCTGAGCGGACGCAAGGATTTCGTCACCGCCGGCGATGCGGCCGACTGGTTGCTGGTGGCGGTGCGCAGCGAGGAGCCCGGTGCCAAGCCACGCTTGAGCCTGGCAGTGATCTATCGCGATGAGCCGGGTGTGCGGGTGGAAAAACTGGCGCCGATTCCGTTGATGCCGGATATCAGCCATGGCCGCTTGTTTCTGGACAATGCCTTGTGCGAATTGCTCGCGGGGGATGGCTGGGATGCCTACGTCAAACCGTTTCGCACGCTGGAAGACATCTATGTACTGAGCGCCATGACGGCGTGGTTGTATGGCGTCGGCCAGGAATGCAGTTGGCCGCAATCCTTGCAATTGCGGTTGCTGGGGTTGTTGGCGGGGTGTGCGGAGTCCAGCCGTCAGCCACCGACCCATCCGGCCGGGCATGTGTTGCTTGGTGGGTTGTTTGCGCAGTTCGAAGGGCTCAAGGCTGAGGTGAATGAGGCAATGGCTGGAGGGCCGCCGGAGTGGGCGACGATGTGGCAGCGCGACCAGGCGGTGATGGATTTGGCGGCGGGGGCACGGGGTAAGCGGTTGGCCAAGGCGTTGGCGGAATCTTCGCTGCCCTGACTGGCCTCTTCGCGGGCAAGCCCGCTCCCACAGGGACCTGTGTCGTGTACACATGTTGTGTTCGACGCAGAACCTGTGGGAGCGGGCTTGCCCGCGAAGGCGGCCTCATTGGCAACAAAACTCCAGAACTGTCATCAACCTCGACTAGGCTCAGCAATTTCAATCTCCGAGCCCCCGTCATGCCCAAAGGCTTGTCCCTGATTTTCCTGCTGCTGCTCAGTTTCACGGCCCAGGCCGAAAACTGGCCCGCCGAGCAATGGCAGACCGCCCCGACGCCGACCGGGCCGGCGCTTCGAGCCCTGGAGGCCTACGCCTTCCCTCCCCGCGATGACACCACTCGCCTGGGCATTCGCACCGATGCCTTGCTGGTGATTCGCGACGGCCAGTTGATCTACGAACGCTACACCGGTCCGACGACGGCCGAGACCCCACACCTGACGTGGTCGATCAGCAAGAGCCTGATGGCTACGGTCCTCGGTGTGGCCTATGGCGAAGGGCTGTTCAAGTTGCAGGACCCGGTGCAGAAATTTTATCCGCCGCTGGCCAGGCATCCGAACTTGACCGTGGCCGACTTGCTGCACTGGGCCTCGGGCCTGGATTGGCAAGAGGACTATGAATACGCACCGCTGAAATCTTCGGTGGTGGCCATGCTCTACACCCGCGGTCGCCACGACATGGCCGCGTTCACCGCGGCGCATGCTGWGTACCAGGCGCCGGGCCAGGCGTTTCGCTACTCCAGCGGTGACAGCAATCTGTTGTCCGCCGCGCTGAAAACCATCGTCGGCCCCAGCCGCTATCCCGACTATCCATGGACTGCGTTGTTCGAGCCGCTGGGCATTCGCCATGCCGTCTGGGAATCCGATGCCACCGGCACTTTTGTCGCTTCGTCCTATGCCTATCTCACCGCACGGGATCTGGCCCGGGTCGGTCTGTTGATGGCCCGCGAGGGGCGTTGGGGAGACAGGCAACTGCTGCCCAAGGACTGGGTGGCGTTCAATCGCGAGCCGTTCGCTCACTATCACGCCCATGAAGACGATGCTGTCCCTGGTGGCCAGTGGTGGCTCAATCGAGCCGTTGAGGGGGCCGCACGCCCCTGGCCCGATGCCCCCGCCGACACCTTCGCCGCACTGGGTCATTGGGGGCAGGCGATGTATGTGATCCCCAGCGAACACCTGGTGATCGTCCGCTACGGCGATGACCGCGACGGCAGTTACCGGCACAACGAGTTGCTCCAGCTCGCGCTCGAGGCGTTTACCGGGAAGGTGCAGCCATGATCAATTTCCTTCGCCGCCGGCAGTTCGGTTCGCTGTTGTTGATCGTGCTGTTTGCCTTGCTCGGCTGGATCTGGCACGAGCGGGTGGCGCTGTGGGCGTTCCCCGACATCATCAGCGCTTATACCGCCAAGGAGTATTGCTCGTGCCGCTATGTGATGGGTAATGACGCCGAGTATTGTCACAGCTATGTGAAGCAGTGGCTGCCCGCCAGCGGCTTTACCGATGACGCTGCCGGCAAGCGGGTCACGGTCAGCGGCATGGGGCGCAGCAATAGCGCCGTGTGGATCGGCGAGCGCCAGGGCTGTCGCTTGCAGCCTTGAACACGATCAGATTCGTGGGTGAGGACAAGCCCCCTCGCCACTAAAACTCACTTGCCACAGAGAATGTGATCAAAGAGCAACAGAAAGTTTGCAACCTGTGACAAGCCAGTTAAGGTTCAGCACAGGTTTATCTGCCCCACGAGTTTTTATGTCCAGGCGCTCCACCCTCCACACCCTCGCTTTCCTGTTGCTGGCCGGTGCCGCGTTGTCGGCCCGTGCCGATTGGTACCTGGATGGCGAGTCTTCACGCCTGTCGTTTGTCAGCACCAAAAATGCCAATGTTTCCGAAGTGCAGCGCTTTCTGGTGCTGCACGGCAAGGTCGACCCCGAGGGGCTGGCGCAGGTGGAAGTCGAGCTGGAGTCGATCAACAGTGGCATTCCGTTGCGCGATGAACGCATGCGCAAGGAACTGTTCCAGATCGACAGGTTTCCCGACGCCTTGATCACCACGAAAATCGATCTGCGCCCGATCAATGACCTGGCTCCCGGCGCGCAGCTGGAATTGCGCCTGCCGTTGACCGTCGACCTGCACGGCAAACAACACGAGTACCACGCCGAACTGCTGGCGACCCGTCTCGATGACCGGCGCTTCCAGGTGGTGACCCTCGAACCGCTGGTGATCAACGCCGAAGATTTCGATCTGGCGCCCGGCCTGGAAACGTTGCGCAAACTGGCCGGTTTATCGGCGATCAGTCTTTCAGTGCCGGTGAGTGCGGTGCTGATTTTCACGGCGCGCTGACATGGCCGGAGCGATTTTTCCCTGGCRTGAAGGCAACCACTTCGAACTGCTGGTCGATGGTCCGCAGTTTTTCCCGCGCATGCTGGTGGCGATTGCCCGCGCCGAAGAACAGGTTGAGCTGGAGTTGTATCTGGTGGAGGCCGGCGCCTGTGCCGAAGCCATGGTCCAGGCACTGGTTCAGGCCGCCGAACGCGGAGTGCGGGTGCGCTGCCTGTTCGATGATTACGGCAGTCTCGCCTTCACCCTGACCTTGCGTCAGCGGCTGATGGCCGCCGGGGTAGAGCTGCGTTTCTACAATCGCCTGAGCTGGCGACGCTGGGTCGGCAACTTCTACCGCGATCACCGTAAATTGTTGCTGGTTGACCAGAGCCTGGCGGTCGTCGGCGGCACGGGTGTCACTGACGAGTTCTGGACCCCGGGGGAAGACGTCAGCGAATGGCACGAGGTGATGGTGGAGATCACCGGGCCGCTGGTGCTTGACTGGCAGTTGCTGTTCGACCGGCAATGGATCGCCAACCGCCATCGTCGCGCCTGGCGACCCGCCTCGCATTTCGGCTTGCCGCGCCTGCCGCGGGTGCCGTCCATGGGCGAGGGAATGGGCCGGGTGGCCTATGCCGACGCCCGCCAGCACCGGGACATTCTGCAATCGCTGGTACGCGCCTTGAACAGCGGCCATCGACGAATCTGGCTGGCCACGCCGTACTTTCTGCCGACCTGGAAAGTTCGCCGTTCCCTGCGCCGGGCGGCTGCCCGTGGCGTCGATGTGCGGTTGCTGCTGACCGGACCTCGTACCGATCACCCGTCAGTGCGCTACGCCGGGCATCGTTATTACCCGCGACTGCTCAAGGCCGGGGTGAAGATTTTCGAGTACCAGCCGTGTTTCCTGCACCTGAAAATGGTCCTGATCGATGACTGGGTGAGCATCGGCTCGTGCAACTTCGATCACTGGAATCTGCGCTTCAACCTGGAAGCCAACCTGGAAGCCCTGGACCCCGGATTGACCCTTGCGGTAGCCGCAAGTTTCGAGCGCGACTTCGCCCTGAGCCAGCAAGTCAGCCTGGAGGAATGGAAGCGCCGGCCACTGTGGCGGCGGGTCAAGCAGCGGGTGTGGGGATGGGTGGATCGGGTGGTGGTGAATCTGCTGGATCGGAGGGGTTGATACCAATCTTCTGAACACTGAAAACCACTGTGGGAGCAGCCGGTCGACGCTCGATTGCTCGCGATGAGGGCTCAACATTCAACATCGCTGTCGACTGTCAGGCCGCTATCGCGAGCAGGCTCGCTCCCACAGGGTTATGCGGTGTTTGATTAATTACAGCAACTCAAAACTCTGCTGCGTCACGTCCTGGGAGTCCAGGCCGATCTGCACGTTGAACTTGCCCGGTTCCGCCGCGTACTTGAGCTGGGTGTTGTAGAACTTCAGGTCGTCCTCGGTGATGGTGAAGTGCACGACTTTCTGCTCGCCAGCCTTGAGCATGACTTTCTGGAAGTTCTTCAGTTCCTTGATCGGGCGGATCATCGAGCCGGCCACATCCTGGATGTACAACTGCACCACGGTTTCGCCGTCGCGCTTGCCGGTGTTTTTCACCGTGACGCTGGCGTCGAGCTTGCCGGTCTTGTTCAGCGTGGTCGACGACAGGGCCATGTCGCTCAGGCTGAACTCGGTGTAGCTCAGGCCATAGCCGAACGGGTACAGGGGACCTGTGGTGTCATCGAAATACTGCGAGGTGTAGTTGCCTGGTTTGCCCGGTGTGAACGGCCGGCCAATGGTCAGGTGGTTGTAGTAGGTCGGAATCTGGCCGACCGAACGCGGAATACTGATCGGCAGTTTGCCCGACGGGTTGTAGTCGCCGAACAGCACGTCGGCGATGGCATTGCCGCCCTCGGTGCCGGTGAACCAGGTTTCAAGGATCGCGTCAGCCTGTTCTTTCTCTTCGAGGATCGTCAGTGGACGACCGTTCATCAACACCAGCACCAGCGGTTTGCCGGTGGCTTTCAGGGCACGGATCAGCTCGCGCTGGTTTTCCGGGATGTTCAGGTCGGTGCGGCTCGACGATTCGTGGGACATGCCACGGGATTCGCCGACGGCGGCAACGACGACATCCGCATCCTTGGCCGCTTTCACCGCTTCGTCGATCAGCACGTTCGCCGGGCGTGGGTCATCCACCACTTCCGGGGCGTCGAAGTTGAGGAAGTTCAGGTAACCGAGGATTTTCGGGTCGCTGGTGATGTTGGCGCCACGGGCGTAGATCAGTGTCGATTTGTCGCCCAGCGCGTTGGTCATGCCGTCGAACAGGGTCACCGATTGCGCCGGCTTACCTGCGGCGGCCCAGCTGCCCATCATGTCGATCGGCGCCTTGGCCAGCGGGCCGACCAGGGCGATTTTCGCGGTTTTCTTCAACGGCAGGGTTTCGTTCCGGTTCTTCAACAGTACCTGGCCGCGGCGTGCCACATCACGGGCCTCGGCGCGGTGCAGGCGGCTGTCGGCGTAGGTGTCGACCGGGTCATCCTCGGCCTTGCCGATGCGCAGGTACGGGTCCTTGAACAGGCCCATGTCGTACTTGGCGTCGAGTACCGCACGCACGGCGTTATCGATGTCGCTCTGCTGGATTTCGCCGGACTTCAGCAGCCCGGGAAGCTCTTTGCCGTACAGGGTGTCGTTCATGCTCATGTGGATGCCGGCCTTGATCGCCAGCTTCGCTGCTTCGCGGCCGTCGGCGGCGACGCCGTGCTTGATCAGCTCGAAAATCGCCCCGTGGTCGCTGACCGCCAGGCCCTTGAAGCCCCATTCCTTGCGCAGCAGGTCGTTCATCAGCCAGGTGTTGGCGGTGGCCGGTACGCCATTGATCGAGTTCAGCGCAACCATCACCCCGCCAGCGCCGGCATCGATGGCGGCGCGGTACGGCGGCAGATAGTCCTGGTACATCTTGACCGGGCTCATGTCGACTATGTTGTAGTCGCGGCCACCCTCGACCGCGCCGTAAAGGGCGAAGTGCTTGACGCTTGACATGATGCTGTCGGCTGCGTTCGCGCCGGTGCCCTGAAACGCCTTGACCATCACGCCGGCAATCCGCGACACAAGGTACGTGTCTTCGCCGAAGCCTTCGGAGGTACGGCCCCAGCGCGGGTCGCGGGAGATGTCGACCATCGGCGCAAAGGTGATATCGAGGCTGTCAGCCGCGGCTTCCTTGGCGGCGATGCGCCCGGACAGACCGATGGCGTCCATGTCCCAGCTCGAGGCCAGGGCCAGCGGGATCGGGAAAATGGTGCGGTGGCCGTGGATCACGTCGTAGGCGAAGAACATCGGGATCTTCAGGCGGCTGCGCATGGCCGCGTCCTGCATCGGACGGTTTTCCGGGCGGGTGATCGAGTTGAACGTACCACCGATGTTACCCGCCGCGATTTCCTTGCGGATCATCTCCCGGGGCATTTCCGGACCGATGCTGATCAGGCGCAGCTGGCCGATTTTTTCATCGAGGGTCATTTGCTTCATCAGGTTGCTGATGAAGGCGTCCTTGTTCTCCAGAGGTGCGGGGGTCGTGGCGGCCAATACGTTATGACTGGCCAGGCTGACGAACAGGCCCAGCAAACACAGCTTCTTCATGAATAGTTTTCTCAAGGGCCCAAACGGCGATGCACACGCCGGCCAGCCAAAATTTAGGGAGCGACTATTGTTGTTCGGATGCAGGCTCGGAATACGACAGCCAAATGGCGGATACGTTTTCGCGCAGGGCCTCTTTTTAGCCCATTGGCCCGTTGCAATCCAGAGGCGCGGGCGATTATGCCCCAAGAGCCGGCTCAGAAGGATTCACGGTCGGTTTTTTCATGAAATGTACAAGGGAGCATCATCCTGATGAATGCAAGTCCAACCTACCGGTCGCGCCTGCAGGTCGCCACGCTGCTGATGCTGGCCACGTTGCTGACCGCCTGCGGCATCAACAACATCCCGACTCTCGACGAACAGGCCAAGGCCGCCTGGGGTCAGGTGCAGAACCAGTATCAGCGGCGCGCCGACCTGATCCCCAACCTGGTGGAAACCGTCAAGGGCTACGCCAAACATGAAGAAGAGACACTGACGGCGGTCATTGAGGCCCGGGCCAAGGCCACTTCGATCCAGGTGGATGCCTCGACCCTCGACAACCCGGAAAAACTCAAGCAGTACCAGCAGGCCCAGGATCAGCTCAGTGGCGCCTTGAGCCGGTTGATGGTGGTCTCCGAGCGTTATCCGGACCTCAAGGCCAACCAGAATTTTCTCGCCTTGCAATCGCAGCTTGAAGGCACCGAGAACCGGATCAGCGTGGCCCGGCGCGATTTCATCCTCGCGGTGCAGAAATACAACACCGAGATCCGCACCTTCCCCGGCCGTTTGTGGCACAGCGTGATGTACAGCAACCTGCCGGTGCGCGAGACCTTCGAAGCCACACCGGGTTCGGAAAAGGCCCCAGAGGTCAAATTCTGAAAAGCGGTCATCAGCGTCACCACGCAAGAGGTTGCCAATGCGCGTCCTGAAAACGGGCCTGTTGCTGTTGTTATGGGTGGTGGCGATCACGGCCCGCGCCGAACTGAGCTTCCCGGCGCTGACCGGGCGGGTGGTCGACAACGCGCAGATGATCGAGCCATCGGTGCGCCAGCAGCTCACCCAACAACTTCAGGCCCATGAACAAGCCACCGGCGAGCAGCTTGTGGTCGTGACTTTGCCGGATTTGCAGGGCACCGACATCGCCGACTTCGGTTACCAACTCGGCCGCCACTGGGGCATCGGGCAGAAGGACAAGAACAACGGCGCCTTGCTGATCGTTGCCCGGGACGAGCGCCGGCTGCGTATCGAAGTCGGTTATGGCCTGGAGGATCGCCTGACCGATGCCCAGAGTTCGGTGATTATCAATCAGGTCATCACCCCGGCGTTCAAGACCGGCAATTTCAGTAAAGGCATCAGTGACGGCGTGGCGGCGATGCTGGTAGTGCTGGGCGGCAACCCCTTGGACGAACCTTCCACGGCGTATGAATCCAGAGGCGATCCGGGGGACGATTTCGTCTCGCGGCATCCCGGGTTGTTGGTGTTTTTGGTGATGTTGTTCATCCTGACTGTTTTTGTGTGCCAGATGCTCGGTATCCTTCCCGCCGGCCGGGGCGGCTCGGGTGGATCCGGGGGCGGCTTTGGCGGTGGTGGATTTGGCGGCGGCGGTGGAGGTGGAGGCTTCAGCGGCGGCGGGGGCAGTTTCGGCGGGGGCGGTTCGTCCGGCGGCTGGTGATAATAAAAATGAGCAGGCAATTCACGACATGGCATTACTGACTGAACACGAGCAACGCAAAGTGGCCGAGGCCATTGCCCGGGTCGAGCGCGACACTGATGCAGAACTGGTGACCGTGCTTGCGGCCCGCGCCGACGACTATGCGTACATCCCGTTGCTGTGGGCCAGCCTGCTGGCGCTGCTGGTGCCGGGTATCGTGCATTACCTCACCGGTTGGCTGACCATGCACAGCCTGCTGCTGGTGCAATGGGTCAGCTTCATCGTGCTGTGTCTGGTGTTCCGCCTGCCGAAAGTCACCACCCATCTGATCCCGCGCTCGGTGCGCCACTGGCGCGCCTCGAACCTGGCGCGCCGGCAGTTCCTGGAGCAGAACCTGCACCACACCGAGGGCAGCACCGGCGTGCTGATTTTCGTTTCCGAGGCTGAGCGTTATGTGGAGATCCTGGTGGATGAAGGGATTTCCAGTCGTCTGGACAACAAGAACTGGGACGCGATCGTCGCCACGTTTACCCGGCAGGTGAAACAGGGGCAGACACTGCAGGGGTTCGTCCAGTGTATCGAAGCCTGTGGCGAGCTGCTCAAGGTGCATGTGCCAGTGACCCACGTGCGCAATGAGTTGCCGAACCGGTTGGTGGTGCTCGGCTAAGACTTTTCATCGCATTGTGTAGCGCTCGTCGCTACAACTCCCGTTGATTGTCCGGGTTCAGCCTGGTCGTCAGTATTTCTCTCTAACAGTGGACGCCCAGCGACGGGTGTTCCCGCGAAGAGGGATTCTTATGACAACCCGACAATCGATTGACTCTTTGGCACGGGTAGCGCCTGGCGGAGAGGGAAGTACACCAACGGCGAAGCTGACCGCGAAGGAAACTCAAGTCCTGATGTGGTGTTTCAAGGGCAAGACTTCCTGGGAAATCGCCAGGATCGAGAATTGCACGGAATCTACCGTCAATTTTCACTTCGCCAATATCCRCCGAAAGTTCGACGTCAGCTCTCGCACTTGCGCCTTGCTCAAGGCGATCGAGTCGGGAGCGATCATCGTGGACTCGGTCGTTGCGCGAGGTGTGCATGAGCCTGACTGATTCGACCTACAACGGTATCAGTGGGCTCATGCTGGGAATGGGGATTGCATCGCTGCCAGTCGTCAATGGAGAGGTACTGTTCGGCGCAATGCTCGGCGCATGGCTGGTCACTACTGCCCGCAATAACTTCAAGACCTGGCAGCGCATCGGTTCCTTGTTGCTGTCTGCCGGTGTCGGATACCTCTTTACGCCTGTCGTACATCCGCTGGCGCCTTTTCTGACAGAAGGCGTAACAGCCTTTTTTTGCGCGCTGATCGTTATTCCCATCAGCCTCAAGCTCATGCAATGGATCGATGGCGCCGGTATCGGCGAAATCATTCGACACTTGCGAGGGCGCAAATGATGGTCCGTGAATGGGTTGTCCAGGTGTGTTCAGGGTGGCGTGTTATCAGCGCATTTCTACCTGTTGCCCATGGCACGTCTTCAAGCAATGAAACTTCGGATTACATAGGTCATCAAGTTTCATTCGAAGGTTTGAGTGTTGCCAGAATAGAGGCCATTTCGCAAAGCCTGAGTTCCATATCACGCAGTCGTTGCTTTTCCTCCAATGCGTTTTGTATGGCGCAGCGATCATCTTCGTCGAGCAACCGCCAGAGCGCGAGAATGGTGTTTTCCCGAATTGTGTTTTCCTGATTACCCTCCGGGGAATCAGTAACGGTTTGTCTCAGGATCGGTCCTTCACCCAGCAGCAACCAGTCAAGGGAGATCCCCCGGGCTTGAGCGATTTCTACGCATAATGAGTATGGCGTGCTGTCGCGGCCTCGCCAGCTACTAAGGGTTTGCGGGCTGATCTGTAAGGCGGAAGATAAAGAAGCATCGGTTTTTGTACCCGTAACTTGCTTTAGTCGAGCCAGAACAGCTTGTGATTTTTTGCTACGCAATTTGAGCCTCTTCCTTTTGACATATGCTTTTTGAGTGCCTAATTTATGCGTAATGAGTACTTTTTTTTTCTTGTAAGTAATCAATCATCAAAGATGAGTCAGAAGAAGACGATGACGAAACTTCCTAATCGCAACAGGGTGATTTCCTACGAGCATGGCTCGAACCCCTGACGCGTCTGCCCGATGCACTTCCTCATGTCTGGCAGACACTGTTTGCAAG
>NZ_JBFREX010000074.1:0-14177 GCF_052114525.1 Pseudomonas sp. KB_15
GTCGTGAGTCCGGCTGACGCGGTCTGCCTGACGTACCGCAATGACTGATTTTACGACTGCTTCGCAGCCGAACGCAGCCTCGCGGGCTCGGCAGCTGCTACAGATCGCATTAGCGCTTAACTGACTGGCATTAGGGGCTTGCGGTCGGATCGGCTGATCCACGACACTGTCCAACCTGCATGAAGCAATTATTTCGTTGTGGAGGCTGCCGTCATGGCCCACGAACTGTATACCCGCACCAATCAGAAGATTTATTTCGCCGGCTTGTCGCTCGAAGCGCTGGCCCGCACTGAAGAGGGGCGGGCGATGAATTCGCTGGCGCTGATCCAGGCCGGACGCGAATCCGCGCTGTTTCACCTGTACGGCGCGCTGTTGGGCCTGTGTCACGAAATCGCCGGTTTCTATCGCCTGCCTCAGGCCAATGCGCCCCGTGCAGAGTTGTTGCTGACTCGCGAAGTGCTGGAAACCATCGCCATTCCGGAAATGGCTGAGCTGGTCGAGCTGGCCAATAACCCGGAGACCTGGCTGGCCAAACTGTTGGCTGCCTATGCTGCGTTGTTTCAGCCGCCGCGCGCGCCCCACAAGCCAAAAGGGGACGTGACCCAGCCACTGATTCAGGCTGTCAATCTGGATGAAGAGGAGGCTCCGGAAGAGCTGAGTCGGGAAGAGCTGGAGAGTTGGCGTCAGAACCTGAAAGGATTGGCGATCCGGTTTCGTGAAGGGTTGAACGAGTGCTGACACAAGCCGCTGGGTAATGACATCTGGTCAAGATCCCAAGCGAAGCCCGAGCGATGCCTATATAATCCCCGCCTTTCGTGGAGAACAGTCCTTTATGCCAACGTCCTTTCTAGAAATTGTCGAGTTACCAGACGGCCGTATCGAGCTGCGCAGGGCCGAGGACGAAGGTTCTCTGGTTACTTTGGATTTCTCCGAGGATGCCAAGGCGTTCCTGCAAGGACAACACGTGGAAGTCGCCAAGGCGATGTTGAGCGTGGGTGTTCAGATGGCCGGTCGCCTGGTTGAAGGCGAATTCGACAAGGAAGAGGGGTCGCGGGTTCTTCATTGATCCCCGTCTGTCGCTTTTCTTGATGTTGTTACTCATCGGCTTCTCTGCCCCTGGAGAAGCCTTGCGCGGTGAAGCACGCGTCTTGTCTGCCGGTTAACCCAATCGAATATTCAGGCTCTGAGCGTCCCCGGTACGGGCGGCGCTGATCAGTTGTTGCCGTGATTGGGGGCTCAACGGGTTGATCCAGCTGACCACCGTGTGGCTACGACCCAGGCGCAGAGCTTCGCAGGTCAGTTGCTGGGCACTCTGGGTACCCCGTGGTTGCAGCAACAGAATGCGTTCGCGGTTGAGGCCGGCATCTCGCAACCAGGCTTGAGTCAGGCTGGCGGGCGGCGCGATCAGTGTCAGCCAGCGTGCGTCCTGGTCCTGGCTCAACTCCCTGAGGATCGGTGCCAGAAGGTTCAGGCAGTTCCCGGCTGCACCACGCAGTGACAGCTCGCTGAAAACGTCAGGTTCGGCGCTCCAGGGGGACTCGACTACGTCTTTCAGAATCGGCGCCAATGGCTGTGCCATGAACGCTTCGAACAACGGCAGTTGGGTTTGCTGTGGTGATGTCTGCGGGAACTGCATGGTGCCTCCTTTAGCGGCGAATGACGCCGACACTCAAGCCTTCGATCACCAGTTCCTGATCTTGAAGGTTCACTTCAATAGGGGCGAACTCGGGGTTCTCGGCGATCAGCCAGACTTTGCTGCCGTCGCGCTTGAAACGCTTGACGGTCACTTCGTCGCCGATTCGCGCCACCACGATCTGGCCGTTACGGGCTTCGCGGGTGGTGTGGACCGCCAGCAGGTCGCCGTCGAATATGCCGATGTCCTTCATGCTCATCCCATGGACGCGCAGCAGATAGTCGGCGCGCGGATGGAAGAAGGCAGGGTTGATATTGCAGGACTCTTCGATGTGTTGCTGCGCAAGAATCGGGGCGCCGGCGGCGACCCGGCCAATGATCGGCAGGGTGGAATCGTCGGCCTTGGCTTCGAAGCCGGGGATACGAATGCCACGGGAGGCGCCAGGCGTCATCTCGATCGCCCCCTTGCGGGCCAGTGCCTTGAGGTGTTCTTCCGCCGCATTGGGTGACTTGAAACCCAGTTCCTGAGCGATTTCCGCACGGGTGGGTGGATATCCGTTGTCTTCCAGGCAGCGTTTGATGAAGGCCAGAATCTCTGCCTGTCGTGGCGTCAGCTTTAGCATATTGATCGCTCTGTTTTTTTATACAGTGACTGGGATTATATACAGTGAGGCGGTCTTGGCAATGCTCCATTTTTCAGTCGCCGCCGGACGGTCAATCAGTCAGTGGATTGAAGCTTCGCCGTTGTGTGGTTAAATGTCTGACCGACCATTCCCGAAACGAACTGCCAGGCTTGACAAGGCACAGGCTGAAACGTATGTTTCAAACAAGTGTTTGTCAGGCGGAGTAGCCATGGCCCAGTCGGAAACCGTTGAACGCATTCTTGATGCAGCCGAGCAATTGTTCGCGGAAAAAGGTTTCGCTGAAACCTCGTTGCGTCTGATCACCAGCAAGGCGGGTGTCAACCTGGCGGCGGTGAACTATCACTTCGGTTCGAAGAAGGCGTTGATTCAAGCGGTTTTCTCGCGGTTCCTCGGGCCGTTCTGCATCAGCCTCGATAAAGAGCTGGAGCGGCGTCAGGCCAAGCCTGACATCAAGCCGACACTCGAAGAGTTGCTGGAAATCCTTGTCGAGCAGGCACTGGTGGTGCAGCCGCGCAGTGGCAACGACCTGTCTATCTTCATGCGTTTGCTGGGACTGGCGTTCAGTCAGAGCCAGGGGCACTTGCGTCGTTATCTGGAAGACATGTACGGCAAGGTGTTCCGCCGCTACATGATGCTGGTCAACGAAGCGGCGCCGCGTATTCCGCCCATCGAACTGTTCTGGCGCGTGCACTTCATGCTGGGTGCGGCGGCGTTCAGCATGTCCGGTATCAAGGCCTTGCGGGCGATTGCCGAAACCGATTTCGGCGTGAACACCTCGATCGAGCAGGTCATGCGTCTGATGGTGCCGTTCCTGGCCGCCGGCATGCGTGCCGAATCCGGAGTCACCGACACGGCCATGGCCACGGCCCAGTTGCGTCCGCGTAGCAAATCGACACCGGTTGCCGCCAAGGTTTAACCGCACACGGGTGGGCGTGGCAGCTGACATCCGCTAAGCTAGCCGCCCATGCCGACTCTCGTTCTGAACCCGTTTCCCATTGATATCGCCAACCTGCCGGGCACAGCGCCTGGCGGCGAATTCGTGTGGGCCGGGTTTTCTGTTATCAAGGAAATTCTATGACTGCTGGCTTGCAAGGCTCGTTGATGGTGGACGTCGCCGGTACCTGGCTGACGGCCGAAGATCGCCAATTGTTGCGCCAGCCAGAAGTGGGTGGCTTGATCATCTTTGCCCGCAACATCGAGCACCCGCGTCAAGTACGTGAGCTCAGCGCCGCGATCCGCGCCATTCGTCCTGATCTGCTGTTGGCCGTAGACCAGGAGGGTGGCCGCGTGCAGCGCCTGCGCCAGGGTTTCGTGCGCTTGCCCGCCATGCGCGCCATTGCCGACAACCCGAACGCCGAATACCTGGCCGAGCAGTGCGGCTGGATCATGGCGACCGAAGTGTTGGCCGTTGGCCTGGACCTGAGTTTCGCCCCGGTGCTGGACCTCGATTACCAGCGCAGCGCCGTGGTCGGCACCCGTTCGTTCGAAGGTGATCCCGAGCGCGCTGCCTTGCTCGCGGGTGCATTCATCCGCGGCATGAACAGCGCAGGCATGGCGGCCACCGGCAAGCATTTCCCTGGTCATGGCTGGGCCGAGGCTGATTCCCACGTCGCGATTCCCAACGACGAACGCAGCCTCGACGAGATCCGCGCCAACGACCTGGTGCCGTTTGCCAAACTGAGCAAGCAACTGGCCGCGGTCATGCCGGCCCACGTCATTTATCCACAAGTCGATTCCCAGCCCGCAGGTTTCTCCCGCCGCTGGTTGCAGGACATCCTGCGCGGCGAGTTGCAGTTCGATGGCGTGATCTTCAGTGACGACCTGTCCATGGCGGGGGCTCACGTGGTCGGCGATGCCGCCAGTCGTATCGAAGCGGCGTTGACGGCCGGTTGCGACATGGGCCTGGTGTGCAACGACCGTGCGGCCGCCGAGCTCGCCCTGAGCGCTGCCCAGCGTCTGAAGGTCAAGCCTTCCGAGCGGATTGCGCGGATGCGCGGCCAGTCGTTTGCCAGTACCGAATACCGTCAGGACCCGCGCTGGCTCACCGCTGTCGGCGCGCTCAAAGAAGCTCAATTGATTGATTAAGGACTGTTCGTTATGACGGTTTACGCGATTATCGGTGGTACCGGCCTGACTCAGCTCGAAGGCCTGAGCATTCGTCAGTCACTGGCAGTGGACACGCCTTATGGCGCACCTTCGGCCGACGTTCAGATCGGCGAGTATGCCGGCAAGGAAGTGCTGTTCCTCGCACGTCACGGCCATCCGCATCGATTTCCGCCGCATCAGGTCAACTACCGCGCCAATCTCTGGGCGCTGCAGCAGGCTGGGGCGCAAGCCATTCTGGCGGTCAACGCCGTGGGCGGCATCCATGCTGCCATGGGCACCGGGCATTTCTGCGTGCCGCATCAGTTGATCGACTACACCAGCGGTCGTGAGCACACTTACTTTGCCGATGACCTGGAACACGTCACCCATATCGACTTCAGCTACCCCTACAGCGAACCGTTGCGCCAGCAACTGATTGCGGCATTGGCGGCTGAAGGTGTGGGGTATAGCAGTCATGGTGTGTATGCGTGCACCCAGGGGCCTCGACTGGAAACGGTTGCTGAAATCGCCCGGCTGGAGCGCGATGGTTGCGACATCGTCGGCATGACCGGCATGCCGGAAGCGGCCCTGGCCCGCGAGCTGGAACTGGATTACGCCTGTCTGGCGCTGGTGGTGAACCCGGCGGCGGGCAAGTCGACGGCGGTGATTACCATGGCCGAGATCGAGCAGGCGTTGCATGACGGCATGGGCAAGGTGAAATCGACGCTGGCGCGGGTGCTCAAGGGCTGAGTCTGCCTTGGCACCGAGTTGGTCCCTTCGCGGGCAAGCCCGCTCCCACATTTGATTTGTGTCTAGCCTCAGCAGTGGAGGCAGTACAAAACCACTGTGGGAGCGGGCTTGCCCGCGAAGAGGCCGGTTCAGGCGCCAAAAATCTCAACGTTTTTCGAGATTTTCCGGCAGCGGCGCAAACAACGCCTCGATATCATCGCTCTGCAGTTTCCAGTCCCCGGCCTTGCGCCCATCCAGCACGCCTGCCGCGAGATCGGATTTTTCCTTCTGCAGGTGCTGGATCTTCTCTTCTACCGTGCCGCGAGCAATCAGCTTGTAGACAAATACCGGCTTCTCCTGACCAATGCGATACGCCCGGTCAGTCGCCTGGTTTTCCGTCGCCGGGTTCCACCACGGGTCGTAATGAATCACCGTGTCCGCTTCGGTCAGGTTCAGGCCAACGCCACCGGCTTTCAGGCTGATCAGAAAAATCTGACGCTTGCCGCTCTGGAATTCCTTCACGGGGGTGCGGCGGTCGCGGGTCTGGCCGGTCAGCAGGGCGTAGGCCACGCCGCGTTTGTTCAGTTCGTCTTCGATCAGTGACAGCATTGAAGTGAACTGCGAGAACAACAGGATCCGCCGGCCTTCCTCGAACAGTTCTTCGAGCATTTCCATCAGGCTGTCGAGCTTGCCTGACGTGCTGCCGCGAGTTGGCAGGGTGGCCTCGTTGACCAGGCGCAAATCGCAGCACACCTGACGCAGCTTGAGCAGTGCTTCCAGAATGATGATCTGGCTGCGGGCCACGCCTTTGCGGGTGATCTCGTCGCGGACTTTCTTGTCCATGGCCAGGCGCATGGTTTCGTACACGTCGCGTTGGGCCTCGTTGAGTTCGACCCAGTGGATGATTTCGGTTTTCGGCGGCAGCTCGGTGGCCACCTGTTCCTTGGTGCGGCGCAACAGGAAAGGCTTGATCCGGCCGTTGAGGTGCTGAAGCCTGACCTCGCTGGTGCGTTTTTCAATCGGCACGCGGTAATCGCGGTTGAAGCTTTTGACGTCGCCCAGCCAGCCGGGCAAGAGGAAGTGAAACAGCGACCACAATTCACCGAGATGGTTTTCCAGCGGTGTGCCGCTCAGGCACAGGCGCTGCCGGGCATTGAGCTCGCGGGCGGCCTGGGCGGCCTTGCTGCCGGGGTTCTTGATGTATTGCGCTTCATCCAGCACCAGTATGTGCAAGGGCTGTGCCGCCAGGCGTTCGACATCCTTGGGCAGCA
Source organism: Pseudomonas sp. KB_15 (assembly GCF_052114525.1). Lineage (NCBI taxonomy): Bacteria > Pseudomonadati > Pseudomonadota > Gammaproteobacteria > Pseudomonadales > Pseudomonadaceae > Pseudomonas > Pseudomonas sp. KB_15. Next base: position 6,362 of record NZ_JBFREX010000074.1, read on the forward strand.
GCGCATAGGTGGTCAGGATCAGATCGTAGTCGGCCAGCTTGTCGAAGTGTTTTTTGCGACTCGCACCGTACAGTGCCAGCACTTTGAGCTGCGGCGTAAAGTGCGCCGCTTCGTCGAGCCAGTTGGGGATCAGGCTGGTCGGCATCACGACCATGCACGGCCGATCGAGGCGGCCGGCGTTTTTCTCGCTCAGAACGTGCGCCAGTGTCTGCAGGGTTTTGCCCAGGCCCATGTCGTCCGCCAGAATCCCACCCACTTCCAGTTGCCGCAACGACTGCATCCAGCTCAAGCCTTCGAGCTGATACGGACGCAGCGTCGCATTCAAACCTTCCGGGGCGGTGGCCGTGTGGTCCTTGATGTCGCGCAAGCGCTGGGCAAAGGTGCGGATCTGTTCTCCACCCTCCCAGAGCAGTGGCATGTCTTCCAGCGGGTTCAGGCGCGTGGCATCGGCCTTGCTCAGACGCAGCGTGGTGTCGCCGGGTTCCTGCAGGTAGAACTCGCCGAGGGTGGCCAGCACCGGCTTCAAGCGGCCGAAGGGCAGGGCGACTTGCAGCGGGCCGTGTTCGGAGTTCGGGCGATTGGGGATGTTGACCAGGATCAACTCGTCGTCGCGTCGTCGGGCAAGACGTTCCGGGTTGAGGATTTCGGTGTGGGAGCGCATCAGGTTGAGCAGGATCGGCAACAGGCTCAGGCGTTCGCCGTTGACGATGATCCCCAGTTCCAGGTCGAACCAGTCGCGCTCCGGTGCCTGTTCGACCGTGGCGTACCAGTCGTCTACCGCTGTCAGGTCGAAACCGAAGTCCTCGTCGATCTGCAATTCCCAGCCTTGGGTGCGCAGCTTTGGCAGTTCATTGAGGGTAAAGGTCAGCCAGGCGCTGTCATTGACCATCTCGAACAGCTCGCCGGCACTTTCCGGCAAGGCCTTGCTTTGCCGGGTGGCGATTTTGAAACCGAGGATTCGCAACTGTTCCCGGTAGGACTGTTCCACTTCCGGGTGGCGTTTTATCCGCAGTGTCTGGGATTCCTGACGAATCAGGATGTCGGCGTTTTTCTGTCCTGAAACGTACTCGTCCAGGTAACTGAAAGACAACGCCGCGCGATGCTGAATGTACCGCTGCATTCGACCGTTGCGCGGTTCGAACGCGCTGAACTCGATGCTGGCCAGCCACAGTCGCGGGACGGGCTGCACATTGTCCACCAGCACTTGCGGCGGGGCTTTCGGGCTGCGGTTTTCCAGGACTGCCTGGAGTTTTTCCAGGAGTTCGGCGTCTTTGGCGGCAGCGGGGTAGTCGAGGGTTTCCTGCACTTGCAGGAGCACCGCTGCGCAATGTTTGCAGTTGTTGTGGACCGGGCAGGAGCAGGTGGCGTCGACCATCAGCAGCGTGCCCTTGGCTGACTCGCGAAGGCGAATGGTCTGGCGGTAAACGTTACTGCCAGAGCCTTCGCAAGCGGCGATGATCGTGGCGTCGCCGGCTTCAACGATCCTGACACGATTCTCCAGCGCGTAACGGCGGCCTCGCTCCAGGCTCTGTTCCTTGAATCGGCTGACCCAGGAAGGTGCCAGGGGTTTGCTCAGGGTCGCGGACATTGGGAATCAGTCCGGAATTTCTTCAGGAGCTGCTCGGGGTGCGGGGGCGGTCAGCGAGGTGATCTTGATCAGCAGGCCGAGGTGGCCGTTGTCGAGGAAGTTCAACTGGCCATTCTTGGTGTGGCTTTCCTGTTTCAGGCGCTCGCTGGCGGTCACCATGCCATTGGCATCGATCTGATTGACCCAGAAATCGGCGTCGACGTCGGTAAAGCGTCCCAGTTTCATGTTCAGCGTGCCCTCGATCGGGAACTGACCATACTGTTCCTTGCCGTCGCTGATCGCCACTTTGCTGGCGTTTTCGCCAAGGGTCTGTTGCCAGGCCTTGTGCAGCAACACCGTGTAGTCGGCGCTGCTGGTGAGTTTTTCCACCTCGCCATTCAGGCTTGGTGTACGCAGGCTGTCGGGGCTGACGGGTTGGGCGCCTGCCGCCCAGTCTTCCGGCGCGGCGCGACTGACAATCGCCGGCACGGCGTTTTGACGGACCAGAATCATTTCGACCTGATACAGGTCATCGGCAAATGCCGTGGGTGCAACCAGCGCTGGCATTAGCAGGGACAGCAAGGTCAGTGAGCGAAACAGGCGCATGCGGCGTCCTTCAAGCAGTTTTCGGAACGAGGCGCTCGAACAGCGCCTCTATAGTATTAAAGCGCTCTTCCGGGCGCTCCATCGGAACCATGAACTTGAACATCGTGGCGCCTTCGAATTTGTAGCGTTTTGGCTGGCTCTGGATCAGTTTGATCAGGGTCAGCGGGTCGACCGGCGTCTGTGCAGCGAACTCGACGCGACCGCCTTGCGGACCGCCATCGACTTTCTTGATGCCCAGTTGCTCGGCCTGCAATTTCAATGCGGTGATGCGGATCAGGTTCTTGGTCGGCTCCGGCAACAGGCCGAAACGGTCGATCATCTCCACCTGCAAATCCTTGAGGCCGTCCTCGTCGGTGGCCGAGGCAATGCGCTTGTAGAGAATCAGGCGGGCATGGACATCCGGCAGGTAGTCCTCAGGGATCAACGCCGGTACGCGCAAGTTGACTTCCGGACCGCCGCCGAGCGGTTGATCGAGGTTCGGCTGCTCGCCCTTGCGGATCGATTTCACCGCGCGCTCGAGCATTTCCATGTACAGCGTGAAGCCGACAGCCTGGATCTGCCCGCTCTGACCGTCRCCSAGCAGTTCGCCGGCGCCACGGATTTCCAGGTCGTTGGTGGCRAGCACGAAGCCTGCGCCGAGGTCCTGGGTATTGGCAATCGCTTCCAGGCGCTTTTCCGCGTCCGGGGTGATTTGCTGGCGCGGTGGCGTCAGCAGGTAGGCGTAGGCCTGGTGGTGGCTGCGTCCGACCCGGCCGCGCAGCTGGTGCAGCTGTGCCAGGCCGAACTTGTCGGCGCGCTCGATGATGATGGTGTTGGCGCTCGGTACGTCGATGCCGGTCTCGATGATGGTCGAGGCGATCAGCACATTGAAGCGCTTGTGGTAGAAGTCGCTCATCACCTGTTCGAGTTCACGTTCGCGCATCTGCCCGTGACCGATGCCGATCCGTGCTTCCGGTACCAGTTCGGCGAGGTCGGCGGCGCATTTCTCGATGGTCTTCACGTCGTTGTGCAGGTAATAGACCTGGCCGCCACGCAGCAGCTCACGCAGCAAGGCCTCTTTGACCGTGCTCTTGTTCTGCTCCATGACGAAGGTGCGTACCGACAGGCGACGGGCCGGCGGCGTGGCGATGATCGACAGGTCGCGCATGCCCGACACCGCCATGTTCAGCGTGCGCGGAATCGGCGTGGCGGTCAGGGTCAGGATGTCGACTTCGCTGCGCAGGGCCTTGAGCTGTTCTTTCTGGCGCACACCGAAACGGTGTTCCTCGTCGATGATCACCAGCCCGAGGTTTTTGATCTTCACGTCGTCCTGCAGCAGCTTGTGCGTGCCGATGACGATGTCGATCTTGCCTTCGGCCAGGTCCGCGACCGCCGCATTCACTTCCTTGGCCGACTTGAAACGGCTCATCACTTCCACGGTCACCGGCCAGTCGGCGAAACGGTCGCGGAAGCTGTTGTAGTGCTGCTGGGCGAGCAGGGTGGTTGGCACCAGGATCGCCACCTGGCGACCGCCGTGCACGGCAATGAAAGCGGCGCGCATCGCCACTTCAGTCTTGCCGAAGCCGACGTCGCCGCACACCAGGCGATCCATCGGCTTGGGCGCAAGCATGTCTTCGCGCACCGCTTCGATGGTGGTTTGCTGGTCGGGTGTTTCTTCGAACGGGAAACCGGCGCTGAAGGTGGCGTAGTCGGCCTTCGGATCGGCGAATGCGTAGCCTTCACGGGCGGCGCGGCGTGCATAGATGTCGAGCAACTCGGCGGCCACGTCACGCACCTGTTCGGCGGCCTTGCGCTTGGCTTTCTGCCAGGTCTCGGAGCCAAGACGGTGCAGCGGGGCCAGGGCATCGTCGCTGCCGGTGTAGCGGGCGATCAGGTGCAGGTTGGCCACCGGCACATAAAGCTTGGCACCTTCGGCGTATTCCAGGGCGAGGAATTCAGCGGTCTGGCTGTCGATTTCCAGGGTCGCCAGGCCGAGGTAGCGGCCGACGCCATGGTCAATGTGCACCACCGGCGCACCTTCGCGCAGCTCGGTGAGGTTCTTGATGACGGCATCGTTGTTGGCATCGGCGCGCTTTTCACGGCGACGACGCTGCATCACGCGCTGGCCGAACAGCGGGCTTTCGGCGACGAGGGCCAGGGCCGGGTCGTCGAGCAGCAAGCCTTCGTCGAGCGGGGCGATGGTGATCGCCAGGCGTTCCTTGCCGGCGACAAAGTCCGGCCAGCTGTCGACGGTTTTCGGTCGCAGCTTCAGGCGTTCCAGCAGTTCCAGCAGCACTTCGCGGCGGCCTGCGGATTCGGCGGTGAACAGCACGCGACCGGGGAACTGGTCGAGGAATTCGGCCAGTGCCGCCATTGGCTGAGTGGCCTTGGCTTCGATGGCCAGGTTCGGCAGCTCCCGAGCGGGGAAGCGCTCGCGGCCGCTACCGCTTTCCACGTCCTGTTGACTGGCCACCACGCGCGGCCAGTTCTTCAGGCGCGCGAAGCAGTCTTCCACCGGCAGGAACAGTTCGGCGGGCGGTAATAAAGGGCGGGACGGATCGACGCGGCGTTCTTCATAACGATTGCGCACGTCGTTCCAGAAATTTTCCGCGGCTTGTTCGATTCCCGGCAGGGAAAACACTTGCGTGTCCTGGGGCAGGTAATCGAACAGTGTCGAGGTTTCATCGAAGAACAGCGGCAGGTAGTACTCGATGCCAGCCGGCGTAATCCCGCTGCTCAGGTCCTGGAAGATCGGGCAGCGGCGGAAGTCGACGTCAAAACGCTCGCGGAAGCGTGCCTTGAAACGGGTGACCGCTTCTTTTTGCAGCGGGAATTCCCTGGCCGGCAACAGCTTGACCGAGTCGACTTTGTCGATGGAGCGCTGGTTCTCCGGGTCGAAGGTGCGCAGGGTTTCGATTTCATCGTCGAACAGGTCAATGCGATACGGCAGCTTGCTGCCCATCGGGAAGAGATCGATCAGCGAGCCGCGTACAGTGAATTCGCCGTGTTCATACACCGTGTCGACGTAGCGATAGCCCGTGGCTTCGAGCCGGGTGCGCATTTGCTCGACGTCGAGCTTCTGGCCGATATCCAGCACCAGGCTGCTGCCGAGCAGGAATTTAGTCGGCGCGAGGCGATGCAAGGCGGTCGTGATAGGCACCACCAGCACGCCATGGCTCAGTTCCGGCAGCCGGTACAGGCTGGCGATGCGCTGGGAAATGATGTCCTGGTGCGGCGAGAACAGATCGTAGGGCAGGGTTTCCCAGTCGGGAAAGTGCAATACGGGCAAATCCGGGGCGAAGAAACCCAGCTCCTGTTCCAGCCGTTCGGCACTTTGGCTGTCGGCGGTCAGCAGCAGGGTAAAGCGCTTGGCAGCGCTGGCGGCCTCGGCGATGGCCAGGCACAGGGCGGCACCGGGCAGGTTGCCCCAGTGCTGTTTACCTGCCGCGGCAGGGAGAAGCGGTAGACGCAGAACGGGCACGGAAGGTTGAGCTCCAAGCGTTGCGACAAAGTCGGTAATTGTAGCGGTCTACGATGCCGCCTGTCAGTTGCTGACTGTGTCTAAAGCGCCGGTTTGGCGAAATGTAGTGGTAAAGACAAGATTCGGCGGTTTTTTACCTGAAATTACTGAATATGTAGTGGCAAATACAACGAGTGTTACGGAGGGTTACGGATAAGGAGGCGTGACCTCCAAAAAATTGACTGTGCTGAAAGCCCCGGTTTTATTGGGCTGGCGCGAGGCGTAATTTTTTTGAACGACGATTTGTTACGTAAAGCACGACGGGCGCGCATTGCTACGGCTGTCACTCGGCGGCATAATGTAGCCCCTTTTTTCTGCCCCTACATGTGGAAGGTTCCCGTGACTCAGAAGCCCGACCAGTGTCTTGGTGAATGGATCGACCGTGAAGCACTCGCAGAAGCGATGATTCCGCTTATCGGTCAGCTTTACCGCAATAACAATGTGGTAAGCTCGATCTATGGCCGCAGCCTGATCAATCGTTCAGTCATTGCGATTCTCAAAGCTCACCGCTTTGCTCGTCACCGTCAGTCCGACGAAAGCGAGCTGTCCGTCCACGAAACATTCCCGCTGATCAAGGCGATGAGCGAGCTCAAGCTCGGTGCCGCTTCGGTGGACCTGGGCAAGCTGGCGGCCAAGTTCAAGGCCGAAGGCAATGGCCGTACTGCCGAGCAGTTCGTCCGTGAAGAACTGGCCGACGTGGTTGGCCAGCAAAACGCATCCGCCCGCAAAGGCACCGACGTTGTCCTGTACGGCTTCGGTCGCATCGGCCGTCTGCTGGCGCGCATCCTGATCGAGAAAACCGGTGGTGGCGACGGCCTGCGTCTGCGCGCCATCGTTGTCCGCAAGGGCGCCGAGAACGACCTGGTCAAGCGTGCCAGCCTGCTGCGCCGCGACTCGGTCCATGGCCCGTTCGATGGCACCATCACCATCGATGAAGCCAACAACACCATCACCGCCAACGGCAACCTGATCCAGGTTATCTACGCCAAGAGCCCGGCCGAAGTCGACTACACCCAGTACGGCATCGAAAACGCTCTGATCGTCGACAACACCGGTGTATGGCGTGACGCTGACGGTCTGGGCCAGCACCTGGCCTGCCCGGGCGCTGCCCGCGTGATCCTCACCGCACCTGGCAAGGGCGCGCTGAAGAACATCGTGCACGGCATCAACCATGGCGACATCAGCCCTGACGACAAGATCATCTCGGCGGCTTCCTGCACCACCAACGCCATCGTGCCGGTGCTCAAGGCAGTCAACGACAAGTACGGCATCGTCAACGGCCACGTCGAAACCGTTCACTCGTTCACCAACGACCAGAACCTGATCGACAACTTCCACAAGGGCAGCCGTCGTGGCCGCGCCGCGCCGCTGAACATGGTAATCACCGAGACCGGTGCCGCCACCGCAGCCGCCAAGGCGCTGCCAGTGCTCAAGGGCAAGCTGACCGGCAACGCGATTCGCGTTCCTACGCCGAACGTGTCGATGGCCATCCTGAACCTGAACCTGGAAAAGGCCACCACTCGCGAAGAGATCAACGAGTACCTGCGCCAGATGGCCATGCACTCGGATCTGCACAAGCAGATCGACTACGTGAGCTCCCAGGAAGTGGTTTCCACCGACTTCGTTGGCTCGCGCCACGCAGGCGTAGTGGACGCTGAAGCGACCATCACCCAGGATAACCGCGTTGTTCTGTACGTTTGGTACGACAACGAGTTCGGTTACAGCTGCCAGGTGGTTCGCGTGATGGAAGACATGGCCGGTGTAAACCCGCCAGCATTCCCGCGCTAAGCCTTAGCTGCAAATGAAAACGCCCCGACCCTGGTCGGGGCGTTTTTGTTTGTGGATTTCTGTAGGAGCGAGCCTGCTCGCGAAAAAATCACAGGCGGCGCGGTTCTCCAGGCAGCGCGCGTCATCATTCACGTCCTTCGCGGGCAAGCCCGCTCCTACAATGAAAACGCCCCGACCTTGGTCGGGGCGTTTTTGTTTGTGCGTTTGTCAGTAGGAATATGTTGCCTGTGCTGGCCTCATCGCGAGCAAGCCCGCTCCCACAGGGTCTGGTGGTGTTTGCACGGTCGTGATCACACCCGCCATCCAGTGTGGGAGCGAGCCTGCTCGCGATAGCGATCTGAGAGAACTATCAATGC
>NZ_JBFREX010000075.1:0-13829 GCF_052114525.1 Pseudomonas sp. KB_15
ACGTCAGACAGGCCGCGTCAGCTGGACTCACGACTGCTTCGCAGCCGAACGCAGCCTCGCGGGCTCGGCAGCTGCTACAAAGGGTGTTGCGGCTGAAGTTGCTTAATTGACCGGCATTAGGCAACCAGCCTGTTTTCTGGAGGCAGCCTGGCTGATCAGCGCGGCCAGGCGCTTGATGTTGTTTTGCTGGGCAAGCACCAGTTCGTCGATACTCGGACCTGAGGGGGTTTGCAAGGTACTGCGGCAAATGACCCGTGCAGGTTCGCTTTCGCCGGCACTGCGCAGGCGCCATTTCACGTCCATCAATGCGTATTGACCGGGGACCGAGTCGAAACGCTGCACATCGACCCGCACCGAATACCCGCTTTGTGCAGGATAGTTGCTCAGTTGATCGGCCAGCGCACTGTTCAATTCATCCACGAGGGTCGCGCCCCACCATTCGGTTTCCAGGATCGCCAGGCCACTGTTGCCCTGGCGAATGACGATCTGCGCGCGATCGACCTGGGGCGGCACGCTGATGCTCTCGATCTGAATCACCCCGACGGTGGTCCTTGAGTGATCGCCCACCTGGGCCGGGGTCAGGGTGTGGAATTGAATCGGGTCACTGCGGCAGGCGGCGAGCAGCAACAGCGCGGTAACCAGTGTGAACTTCAGTGGAAAAGCCATGGGGGTTGCTCCTGTGTTCATTTGCGCGGTGGCCCTTGCAGATCCATGGGCGCGGCATTGTCCGGACGGCCGCGAAGCAGCGATTCCGGATGTCGCCCCAGGTAATCCGAAAGATCGCGCAAGGATCTCGACGTGCGTCCCAGTTCATCCAGGGTCTGCCCAAGTTTTTCCCGTTGCGGCGAGTCCTCGGCCAAGGTCGAACTGGCGGATTGCAAGGTCGAATTGGCCGTTTGCAGGGTCTTGCTGACTTCCGACAAGGTGGTTTGCACGCCCGGCAAGATCTTGCCGTTGAATTGCGTCATGCCCTTGCGCAGTTCGACGAGATTGCCGTCGAGATTGCCGGCAATGCGCTCGATCGGCAGTTTGTTGATCTTGTCGACCATGGATTCGAGTTTTTCCTGCAATTGCTCGAGGCTGCCCGGTATGGTCGGGATGATGACCGGACGTGCGTTTGCATCGAATGCGACTTTTTCTGCCTTGGGGTAGAAATCCAGGGAGATGTACAACTGGCCGGTCAGGAAGTTGCCGGTGCGGGCCTGGGCTCGCAGGCCGTTATCGATAAAGGTGCCGATCAGACGTACGCCACCGGCTTCGTCATTGGGGTCATGCTTGAGCGCCATGAGCATCTTGTCGTGGGCCTTGCCCAGGCGTTGCGGGTAAATCACGATGCCGACGTTGACCGGAAAGGAACGATTCTTCTCGTCGTAATCCAGATTGACCGCCACCACCTTGCCGATTTCCACACCGAGGAATTCCACCGGCGCATCAACCTTGAGCCCGCGCAGTGCCTGGTCGAATCGCATGGCCAGGTACTGCGGTTTGCCGTTTGGCGGGGCGAGGGCGGTTTGCTGGTCCTCGAACAGTTCGTAGGCATACTCTGCCGCAGCAGGTTTATCGCCAGGGCTGTAGTCGGGCGCGCGGAAGGCAATGCCGCCCACCAGCAAGGACGACAGCGATTCGGTCTTGACCGCAAAACCGTTGGCGCCGACGTTCACGTCAATGCCGCTGGYGTTCCAGAAACGGGTGTTTTCGGTGACGTACTTGTCATTGGGGGCATGGATGAACAGCTCTATGTTCACGCCTTTGCCATCCGGGTCCAGCGCGTAGGCCACCACCTGGCCGACCGGGATCTTGCGGTAGTAAACCGGAGAGCCGATATCCAGCGACCCCAGGTCCTGCGTGAACAAGGTGAAACGCTTGCCCGGCTCGCCGTAGGTGATGGGTGGCGGGTTCTCCAGCCCCGTGAAGTGTTTTGCCCGGCCGTTGGCCTGGCCGATATCGGCACCGATGTAATCGCCCGACAGCAGCGTATCGATACCGGACACACCGCCCGCTCCAATGCGCGGCCGCACTACCCAGAACTGCGAGTCCTCGCGGGTAAAGCTTTCGGCCTGCTTGGCCAGCTTGATGGTGGCGTTCACACTCTTCTGGTCATTGCTCAGTTCCACATCCGAGACTTGGCCAATCACCACATTACGGTACTTGACCTCGGTTTTATTCGCGGTCAGGCCGCTCCCGGTCTTGAACGTGACAACAATGGTCGGGCCTTCCTGCAGGATGCTGTGAACCACCAGCGAAATACCCACCAGCACCGCGACGATCGGTACGATCCAGACCAGCGAAACGCTGAAGCGGCGGGTCTTGATCGGCGCCGGCCCGGGGGCTTGCGGCCCGTCAGTGGCTTGTGACTTCATCCGTGACCTCCTCATTGTTTGGGTTTTCCCGTTCTTTGTCCCAGATCATGCGCGGGTCGAAACTCATGGCCGAGAGCATGGTGAACACCACCACCAGACCAAAGAACAGAATGCCCGGGCGCGGTTCGATGTCGGCCAGGGCCTGGAATTTCACCAGCGAGGCGACCAGTGCGACCACGATCACATCGAGCATCGACCAGTAGCCGATGACCTCGACGAAGCGGTACAGCGTCGACCGCTCTTTACGTGCCCACTCGCTGTCGCGGTGCACGGTCACAAGCAGCAGTGTGATAGCGACGAACTTGATGCCCGGCACCGCGATACTGGCAATGAAGATGATCAGGGCGATGTCCCAGGCTCCGGCCTGCCAGAACTCCAGCACGCCGCTCATGATCGTGCTGTCGGCGCCATGGCCGACCATTTCGGTGTTCATTACCGGCAGCAAATTGGCGGGGATGTAAAACACCAGGGCCGCAATCATGTAGGCCCAGGTCCGGGCCAACGAGTTGGTTTTGCGTCGATGCAAAGGCGCGCCGCAGCGCTCGCATTCGTGAGGGTCGCCAGTCATGTCGCAGGCCAGCCCGCAGCTGTGGCACAGGCACAGGTTGAGCTCGTCGGCGTACGGAGGCGTGCTCATAAGATGTCCCATAAATCGCGGATATCGCGCCCGGCGATACGGATCATCATCAGGCTCAGCACAGCCAGGGCAAACAGCCCTATGCCGGGCAGCACATCGAGCAGTCCGGCGAGCTTGATCACCGCGACCATGGCACCCAGCAGGCAGACTTCGAGCATGCTCCAGGGTCTCAGGGTTTCCAGCCAGCGCATGCAGAACCTGAACCCGGGCGACCGTTGCCGGGCGAGGGCGAAGCCCAGTACCCAGATCAGCAGCAACAGCTGGAAAATCGGCGCGATGATCATGGCGATCGCCGCCACCATGGCGATGAACGTGATAGGTCCCAGGCTCAGGGCCAGCACCGAGTCCCAGAGGGTTGCGCTGTTCTTCGAGCCTTTGAGGCTGATGCTCATCACCGGATAGAAATTGGCGAATATCCAGAGCATCAACGCGGTGAAGGTCAATGCAAGACGCTGTTCCACTGTCAGGCCGTTATAGCGCTGCAGCACGCCGCCGCAGCGCGTACACAGGGTTTTCTGATGTTTGGCGAGCGTCACTTTTTGGTACACGCTGTCGCAGTGCTCGCAGATGATCAGCTGATCAGTAGATGCCATGGGCCAGGCTCAACAGAAGGCAGGAAGTTCAGAGCACCCCCTCAATATAGAAGTGCCTTGCAATTGAGCAAATCGAAAGTCGATACAAGGGGATGGGTAGAAGAGCGAATACGCAGAACCATGTGGGAGCGAGCTCCCCAATGACTTGGGTAGTTCGCAGGTTTTGCGCTCAACCGCTGAACCTGTGGGAGCGAGCTTGCTCGCGAAAGCGGTGGGTCAGTCGACATCAATGTTGAATGTCCGACCGCTTTCGCGAGCAAGTCGGATCGCCGCACCGCCGCTCCCACAGTGGGTAGGGGGCGCCCGTGAGGATTGTGTCAGCCGAGCATTTCCCGCATCCGATACCAGAACATGCCAAGGGCCAGCAGTGGCGAGCGCAAGGCACGGCCACCGGGGAAGGTCATGTGTGGCACGGCGCTGAACACGTCGAAGCCTTTGCTGTGTCCGGCATGGATCGCTTCGCCCAACAGTCTGGCGCACCAGTGGGTCACGTTCAGGCCATGGCCGGAGTAGCCCTGGGCGTAGTACACGTTCGGGTGCTGGCTCAGGCGCCCGACCTGCGGGAAGCGGTTGGCCGAGATGCCGATCTTGCCGCCCCACTGAAAATCAATGCGCGCATTGGCCAGTTGCGGGAACACCTTGAGCATCTGCGGGCGCATGTAGGCAGCAATGTCCGCCGGATCGCGCCCGGAGTAGTGGCAGGCGCCGCCGAACAACAAACGCCGATCCGCCGAGAGCCGGTAGTAATCCAGCCCGACCTTCTGGTCACACAGCGCGAGGTTGTGCGGGATCAGTTTCGCAGCGGCCTCTTCCGACAAGGGTTCGGTGGCGATGATGTAGCTGCCTGCCGGGAGTACTTTGCCGCTGAGCTTCGGTTCGAGCTCCTCCAGATGGGCATTGCAAGCCAGCACTAACGTGCCCGCACGCACAGTGCCGCCGGCACAGCGCACTTGCACGGTGCTGCCGTGGATCAACTCCAGCACCGGGCTCTGCTCAAAGATCTGCACGCCAAGGGACTCGGCGACTTTCGCTTCGCCGAGCGCCAGGTTCAACGGATGCAGGTGGCCCGAGCCCATGTCCACCAGGCCGCCCGCGTAAACGCCGGAGTTCACCACGTGTTCACGGATCTGGCCAGGTTCGATCAAGCGGGTTTCATGGGCGTAACCGGATTCAAGCAGTTCTGCGTGCTCGGCCTTCAGCCCGGCGAAGTGCGCCGGGGTGTTGGCCAGTTCGCAAAAGCCCCAGCGCAGATCGCAATCGATGCCGAACTCACGGATACGATTGCCCACCAGTTGCACCGATTCCGTCCCGGCATGCTCCAGATACCGCACCCCTTCGGCCCCGATATGCCTGGCAAAACCGCTGACGTCATGGCCGATGCCGCGAATCAACTGGCCGCCATTGCGCCCGCTGGCGCCCCAGCCAATCCGCCGGGCCTCCAGCAGGATCACCGAGAGCCCGCGTCGGGCCAACTCGATGGCGGTGTTGATGCCGGTGAAACCCGCGCCGACCACGCAGACATCGGCCACCAGGTCCGAGGCCAGCGCGGGGCGCTGCTTCATGCCCCTGGCGGACGCTGCGTAGTAGGAGAGGGTGTGTTCCTTGGTGTACTGATTCATTTGTTGGACTTCACTTTGCTCCACGAACGGGTCATCAGTCGCATGATCGACTGCGGCGGCGTGGTGGAGATGTAGAGTTTGTCGAGGACTGCCTGGGATGGATAAACCTCGGGATTGCTGACCAGCTCAGGGTCCATGTACTGCTTGGCGGCCGGGTTCGGGTTGGCGTAACCGACCGACGCGCTGACCTTGGCAATCACTTGCGGGTCCAGCAGGTAGTTGATGAAGGTGTGGGCCTGTTGCGGATTGCCGGCATCAGCGGGGACGGCCAGCAGGTCGAACCACAAATTCGCGCCTTCCTTGGGAATGGCATAGGCGATGTTCACGCCGTTCTTGGCTTCCTTGGCGCGGTTGGCGGCCTGGAATACGTCACCCGAGTAACCGAACGCCACGCAGATGTCGCCGTTGGCCAGGTCCGACACGTATTTGGAGGAATGGAAGTAGGTGATGTAAGGGCGGATGGCCAACAACCTGGCTTCGGCCTTTTTGAAGTCCTCAGGGTTTTCGCTACGCGGGTCCATGCCCATGTAGTTGAGGATCGACGGGAACACTTCATCGGCCGAGTCCATCATCGAAACGCCGCACGCGCTGAGCTTCTTGATGTTTTCCGGTTCGAACAGCACGGCCCAGGAATCGATGTGGTCGATGCCCAGCACCTGCTTGACCTTGTCGACGTTGTAACCGATGCCGTTGGTGCCCCACAGGTAGGGCACGGAGTGTTCGTTGCCCGGATCGTTTTTCTCCAGCAGCGCCAGCAGTTTCGGGTCGAGGTTCTTGAAATTCGGCAGTTGCTCGCGATCGAGCTTGAGAAACGCACCGGCCTTTACCTGGCGGGCGAGGAAGTGGTTGGACGGCACCACCACGTCATACCCGGTGCGACCGGCGAGCAGCTTGCCCTCCAGGGTTTCGTTGGAGTCGAAGACGTCGTAGATCACCTTGATCGCGGTTTTGGCCTGGAAGTCGGCGAGGGTGGTTTCGCCGATGTAGTCGGTCCAGTTGTAGACGCTGACCTGTGGCTGAGCCTGGGCGCCGGCACTGAACAGCGCTGCCAGCGCGACCGGAACCATGGATTTCAATAGACGCATATCGACACCTCTTGGAGTTATTGGATTCTTCAGGTGATTTTTTGGAAATCACTTGCCTCCTGTGGGAGCGGGGGCCTTAGACGCTGAGCATCAGGAACTCACGTTCCCAGGAGCTGATGACCCGTTTGAAGTTCTCGTGCTCGGCGCGTTTGACCGCGACATAGCCCCGTACGAACTTGCTGCCCAGGTAGCGGCTGACGGTGTCGCATTCTTCCATCTGGGTCAGGGCGTCCTCGATGGTGATCGGCAGGCGCAGATTGCGACGCTCATAGGCGCGGCCCTGTACCGCGGCACTCGGTTCGATGCGCTCGACCATGCCCAGGTAACCGCACAGCAGGCTGGCGGCGATGGCCAGATACGGGTTGGCGTCGGCGCCCGGCAAACGGTTCTCGACACGCATGGCGTCCGGGCTGGAGGTCGGCACGCGCAGGCCGACGGTGCGGTTTTCCTCGCCCCATTCGACGTTCACCGGTGCCGAGGTGTCCGGCAGGAAACGGCGGAACGAGTTGACGTTCGGCGCGAACATCGGCAGCACTTTCGGGATGTACTTCTGCAAGCCACCGATGTGATGCAGGAACAGCTCGCTCATGTTGCCATCGGCATCGGCAAAGATCGGCTGGCCGGTGGCAATGTCCACCACGCTCTGGTGAAGGTGCATGGCGCTGCCCGGCTCATCGCCGACCGGCTTGGCCATGAACGTTGCCGCGACGTTGTGCTTGAGCGCCGCTTCACGCATGGTGCGCTTGAACACGGTGATCTGGTCCGCCAGGTCCAGTGCGTTGCCATGACGGAAGTTGATTTCCATCTGTGCCGGGCCGTCTTCGTGGATCAGCGTGTCGAGGTCCAGCCCCTGTAATTCACACCAGTCATAGACGTCTTCGAACAGCGGATCGAATTCGTTGGCCGCGTCGATGGAGAACGACTGACGACCGCTTTCGGCACGGCCTGAGCGGCCCATCGGTGCCTTGAGCGGCAAGTCCGGGTCTTCGCAGCGCTGGGTCAGGTAAAACTCCATTTCCGGCGCGACGATCGGCCGCCAGCCTTTGTCGGTGTARAGCTGCARSACTTTCTTCAACACGTTGCGCGGCGACAGTTCGATCGGGTTGCCGAACTTGTCGAAGGTGTCGTGGATCACGATGGCGGTCGGCTCGATGGCCCATGGCACCACGTAAACGGCGTCGGCGTCCGGCTTGCAGACCATGTCGATATCGGCCGGGTCGAGCAGGTCGTAGTAGATGTCGTCGTCGACAAAGTCCCCGGTTACCGTTTGCAGAAGGACACTTTCCGGCAGGCGCATGCCTCGCTCATGCAGGAACTTGTTGGTCGGTGCAATTTTGCCGCGTGCAATGCCGGTCAGGTCGCTGACGACGCACTCGACTTCGGTAATCTTGTGATCTTTCAGCCAAGTGAACAGCTGATCGAAAGGGGCATTCATAAAGACCTCGTTATTGGTTTTATTAACGCCAGGGAAAGCCGATTTCATCTATCCGACGCTTCCCCTGTAGCGCGTTGACGACTATCTTGGGCGAGCCTTGCAGTTCCATCTATCCACTTTAAGCAGCACAAAGCGCACCAAAAGAGTGCGTAAGGTCGCCCCATGACAGGTTCCAATTCCCTCCAGGTCCAAGCCTTCAACACCGCCGATGTCGCCGAGCAAATTCGCGCCACGCCGGGCTGGACTCAGCATTACCAGCAGATGTCGCCGGGGCATTTCGCAGGTCTTGTGCGCTATCTGGATCTGCAGGGCGTGGAGATTTACGAAGAGTCGATGAACACCCGGGTCGAGCAGAATTTCAGTGCGCCCCAGGGCTCGTTGTCGTTCTGTTTCGATCGCGGCGACAACGCGCTGTACGTGTTGAATGGCGAGAGCCGCAACATCTGGATCACCCCGGAGAACTACCAGGAAATCGCCGTGGTGTTCGGCCCGGAGTTTGTACAGCGTCACAGCCTCGACATCGCCCGGCTCGAAGGGCTGTTCATGGCGCCGCTCAACTCCCGGCAGAACGCGCTGTTCTGTCGCTGGCTCAGCGGGACGTTGACGCGGCTGTCGCAGACCTTCGATCCACCGAGCCGCGAAGCGCTGACCCAACAGTTGCTGGAAGACTGCCTGTTCATTCTCGACAACGCGTGTGTCGGCCTCGACCAGGGTGCCCTGCAGCGTCGGGCCGGGGAGCGGGCGATCATGAAGCGGGTCGGGGAATGGGCGGCAGACACCCCGGAAGAACACCTCAACCTGTTGGAACTGTCCCAGGTCGCGGGGGTTTCACTGCGCCAGTTGCAGCATGCGTTCAAGACCTACACTGGCATGGCGCCGACCCAATGGCTGCGCCTGCGCCGACTCAACAGCGCCCGCCGCGAGCTGCTCAGCCGCACGCCGACGCAAACCACCGTGGCCGAAGTGGCCATGCACTGGTCGTTCTGGCATCTGGGGCGGTTTTCCAGCAGCTATCGCGCGCTGTTCAAGGAGTTGCCGAGTGACACCCTCAAGCGTGCGAGTGTCTCCCCGCCAATCGGGCGCGGCCGGCGTTAAAACGTCGGCGGCGTTATCACCCAGATCACCACTGCATCCACTTCGCCGGGATTGCCATAGCGGTGCGGTTCCTGGCTGGAAAAGCTGAAGCTGTCGCCTTCATTGAGCTGGAAATAGCGCTCGCCGACCCACAGTTCGAAGCTGCCGGACAGCAGATAACCGGCTTCTTCGCCATCGTGGCTGTAGCTTTGCTGGCTGTAGGTGCCGGGCGGGAAGCGCGAGTGCAGCATTTCCAGTTGGCGGTTGGCTTGCGGCGTCAGCAACTGGTCGACGATGCCGTCTTCGTAATGCACGTTCAGACGGCTGTGCTTGCGCACGACAATGCCGTCATCTTCCGGGTCGGTGACTGCTTCGCTGGCGAAGAACCACTGGATGGTGACGCCGAGACTGCGGGCAATGTTGAACAGCGCCGGAATCGACGGGTAGGCGAGGTTGCGCTCCAGCTGGCTGATGTAGCCGGCGGTGAGTTCGCTCTGTTGCGCCAGTTCCGCCAGGGTCATGCCCCGACGTTTTCGCAGGCCGCGAATGCGTGTGCCGAGAAAATGCGGTTCGGCGTTGCCAGGGGCGGGCTGTGTGGTGGTGCTGTTGCTCATGGTCAAATCCGAACCGGAAGGAGTGGCGCAAATCCCTGTAGGAGCGAGCCTGCTCGCGATGGTCGCTAACGATAACGCTGGAAGCCTGACACCCAGCGGTGTTCACGGGTTCATCGCGAGCAGAGCTCGCTCCTACAGGGTTGGTGTTAGCCGTCTAAGCCCCGGAGTATAAACAGCCTCAGAGCTCCCACGCGACTTTCAGCCCTTCATAAATCGCTTCTTCGGCAGTGCGCGGCGCGAGGCAGTCGCCGATGCGGCGAAACTCAACCAGCCCTTGCAGTTCGGCGCCCAGGGTATCCACCGGTTGATGGCCCTGGCACAACACCAGCGTATCGATGTTTTCCATCAGCATCGGTTCGCCACTGGCGGTGTGTTGCAGGTAGACGGTGTTGTCATCGCAGCCGTACAAGCGCGCATACGGTGTGATCGGCACACCCAGTTTATGCAGTTCGCCGGCCAGTTGATCGCGCACGTACAGCGGCAGGTTTTCCCCGCAATGGGTGCCGTTGACCGCCAGTTGCACCTGATGCCCGGCGCGCACCAGGCGTTCGGCGATGCCGGGGCCGATCCAGTCGCAGCGCCAGTCGACCACCACCACCGAGCGGCCGATCCGGACTTCATCGCGCAGCACTTGCCAGGCGTCCACCACCTGCAACTCACCGCCGCGTTCGAAGGGCGGCCAGTAAGGCTCGGCACCGGTAGCGACGATCACCATGTCCGGTTTTTCTCTTTCCACCAACGCGCGGTCGACGCGGGTGTTGCGCACCACGCGCACACCCGCCAATTCCATTTCCCTTTGTAGATTGGTACTGGCGCCACCAAACTCACTGCGCCGTGGCAGCAACTGCGCGAGCAACACCTGACCGCCCAGTTGTGAACCGGCTTCGTAAAGGGTCACGTCATGTCCGCGCTGGGCCGCGACGGCAGCGGCTTTCATGCCGGCCGGGCCGCCGCCGGCGATCATGATGCGTTTGCGATTTATCGCTTGTCGGCGTTCAGCAAAAATCAGCTCGCGACCGGTTTCCGGGTGCTGGATGCAGGAAATCGGCAAGCCTTTGTGAAAGTGCCCGATGCACGCCTGATTGCAGGCGATGCAGGCACGTACATCTTCGACGCGGCCGGTGTCGGTCTTGTTGGGCATTTGCGGATCGCAGATCAGCGCCCGGGTCATGCCGCAGACATCGGCCTGCCCCCGGGCCAGAATCAGCTCGGCTTCCTGGGGCTGGTTGATACGCCCGGTGACGAACAACGGAATGTTCAAACTTGCCTTGAACGTCCCGGCTTCCCTGGCCAGGTACGCCGCTTCGATCGCCATCGGCGGCACGATGTGCACCGCGCCACCCAGCGACGCCGAAGTACCGGCGACGATGTGCACGTAATCGAGCTGCGTTTGCAGCGACTGCACGGCGGCCAGGGATTCGTCTTCGGTCAGGCCTTCGGGATCGCGTTCGTCAGCAGAGATGCGCAGGCCGATGATGAACTGCTCATCGGTCGCCGCACGCACGGCTTTGATGACTTCACGCAGGAAACGCAAGCGCTGTTCCAGCTCACCGTTGTAGCCATCGGTACGCCGGTTGACCCGCGGATTGATGAATTGCGCCGGCAGGTAACCGTGGCTGGCCACGACCTCGACGCCATCGATTCCAGCCTGATGCAGGCGCCGGGCCGCAGCGGCATAACCGGCGACGATTTCGTCGATCATGGCCTGGTCCAGCGCGCGGGGCATCACCCGGAAGCGCTCGTTGGGCACCGACGATGCGGAGTAGGCCACCGCCAGCAGGCCATCGCTGGACTCCATGATCTCCCGCCCCGGATGGAACACCTGGGACAACACCACGGTGCCGTGGGCATGGCAGGTTTGCGCCAGTTTGCGGTAGCCCTCGATGCACGCATCGTCGGTGGCCATCAGCACGTGGGAGGTATAGCGCGCGCTGTCATGCACGCCGGCCACTTGCAATACGATCAGCCCGGCACCGCCTTCGGCACGTGCCCGGTGATAGGCAATCAATTGTTCATTGACCAGGTTGTCGGTAGGCATCGACGTATCGTGTCCGCTGGACATGATGCGGTTTTTCAGGCGCTTGCCACGGATCTCCAGGGGTTCGAACAGGTGCGCGAAGGCAGGTGTCGAGGTGGGCATGGTGCGGGTACTCCAGGCAGGCTGACCTGTGTAGGAGCGAGCCTGCTCGCGATAGACGTCAACGATAACGCGTGTTGTCTGGATGAACGCGTCGCCCTCAGGTCCATCGCGAGCAGGCTCGCTCCTACAGAGGCATCAGGTTTTCGGTTGTTATTCTTGGTCTATAGAAATTTACCTTCAGTAAAAAATCAACTTGTTTTTTTACTGTGGCGTGGAGTAATTTCATTTCGAGCCCGCTCCCGGGCCGTACCTCACAACAATAAAAAGGGCTGCGCCGGCCTCTGTCCGGGCGGCACCTGCAAGAGGAACCATTGATGAAATCGCACACGCTCAAGCACGGTTTTTATCCCTTGGTATTGTCTGTGGCCATGGGCCTGGGCAGCGCTCAGGCAGCATCGGACATGGTGGTGGTCGGTTACGGCGGAGCCGGACAAAAAGCCCAGGACGTGGCGTTCTTTCAACCTTTCGCCGCCGTGGATCAAAGCAAAGTGATCCAGAGCGAATACAACGGCGAGATGGCCAAAATCAAAGTGATGGTCGACACCGGCAACGTCGACTGGGACGTAGTGCAGATCGAAGGCCCGGACTTGATGCGCGGCTGCGAGGAAGGCATGTACGAGCGGCTGGACTGGACCCGCCTGGGCCACGCCGACCAGTTGATCCCCGAAGCGGCGCAGGAATGCGGGTCTGCCGCGCTGGTGTGGAGCGTGGCGATTGCCTACGACACCGACAAACTGGCCCAGGCCCCGACCTCGTGGGCAGACTTCTGGGACGTGAAGAAAACCCCCGGCAAGCGTGGATTGCGTAAACGCGCGGTGTACAACCTGGAGTTCGCCTTGCTGGCGGACGGGGTCAGGACCGAAGACGTCTACAAAGTACTCGGCACCCCGCAAGGCGTGGACCGGGCATTTGCCAAGCTCACTGAACTCAAGCCTTACATCCAGTGGTGGGAGGCGGGCGCGCAACCGCCGCAATGGCTGACCGCCGGCGATGTGGTGATGACCTCGACCTACAGCGGGCGCATCGCCGACGCCGCGCAGAAAGGCAGCCACCTCGGCCTGGTCTGGCCCGGCAGCCTGTACGGCATGGATTACTGGGCGATCATCAAGGGCTCCAGGCATGTGGATCAGGCCAAGCGTTTCATCGCGTTCGCCAATCAGCCGGACGCCCAGGTCAACTACGTGCAGCAGATCCCCTACGGCCCGACCAACATCCAGGCCGCCGCACGGCTGGACGACAAACTGGCACAATGGGTGCCCACCGCGCCGCAGAACCTCAAGGGCGCGTTGTCGATGAACGTCAGCTTCTGGGTCGATCATGGCGAAGAGCTGGAAGAGCGTTTCAACGCGTGGGCCAGCAAGTAAACGCGGATGGCTGGACGTGCCCAAGCGTCCAGCCTTACTGTCTGCCTCTGCCGATCAGCCTGGAGAACCACAACAATGAACAAAATCGCCACCCATCTGGCCCCTGGGCGCAGCGCCACCGAGCAGCGTCTGCGTGAGGAACTGGCGGCCTGTTATCGCTTGATTGCGCACTTTCGCATGACCGATTTGATCTTCACCCACATCTCGGTGCGCATTCCGGGGCCGGAGCATCATTTTCTGATCAACCCTTACGGGCTGATGTTCGACGAGATCACCGCGTCCAATCTGGTGAAAATCGACCTTGATGGCCACGCTGTGGAGTCGTCGCCGTACCCGGTCAATCCGGCCGGTTTCGTGATCCACAGCGCCATCCATGGCGCCCGTGAGGATGCGCAATGTGTGCTGCACACCCACACCAAATCCGGGTGCGCGGTGGCGGCGTTGAAGTGCGGGCTATTGCCGGTGAACCAGATTTCCATGGAGTTCTATGGCCGCGTCGCCTATCACGACTACGAAGGCGTGGCGCTGGACCTGAGCGAGCAGCAACGGCTGGTGGCGGACCTGGGCGACAAGCCGGTGATGATGCTGCGCAACCATGGATTGCTGACGGTGGGCGAAACGGTGAGCCAGGCGTTCCTGCGCATGTACTACCTGGAAAAGGCCTGTGAGATTCAATTGGCGGCGCAAGCTGCCGGTGAAGTTGTTCTGCCGCCGGCCGAGGTCTGCGCGCATACCGAGCGGCAGTTCAATGATCCTGGGCGGCCGCTGGAGGATGGGGAGTTGAGTGATCCGGATGCCATGCAATTGGCGTGGGCGGCGTTGTTGCGAATGCTGGATCGAGTGGCGCCTGGGTATCGGGACTGATCGGAATCTCGGGTTGTTTGTGCCTGCCTCATCGCGAGCAAGCT
>NZ_JBFREX010000076.1:0-12675 GCF_052114525.1 Pseudomonas sp. KB_15
CAACACCGCCGAACATCGTGTCGGCACCGCCACCGCCGAGCATCGTGTCGGCACCGCCACCGCCGCCGAGGAAGTCGTTACCCGCGCCACCCCCGAGCGTGTTGTCGAGCGTGTTGCCGCTGCCCGCAAAGTTGCCGCTACCGCCGAAATACAGATTCTCGACGTTGGCACCCAGGGTGTAGCTCGCAAGCGAGGTCCAGACCGTGTCACTGCCGGAACCGGCGAGCTCGGTCACCACGTCCCCAAGGTTGTCGACTTCATAGACATCGTTGTCGACGCCACCGACCATCGTGTCGGCACCTGCGCCACCGATGAGGACGTCGTTACCTGCGCCACCGACGAGGACGTCATTACCCGCCCCCCCCACGATCGTGTTGGCGAGCGCGTTGCCGGTGCCCGCAAAGTTGCCGCTGCCGCCGAAATACAGATTCTCGACGTTGGCGCCCAGGGTGTAGCTCGCAAGCGAGGTCCAGACCGTGTCGCTGCTGCCGGCACCGGCGAGCTCGATCACCACATCCCCAAGCTCGGTGACTTCGTAGACATCGCTGCCGCCACCGCCGGCCATCGTGTCGGCACCTGCGCCACCGATGAGGACGTCGTTACCCGCACCGCCCACGAGCGTATTGTCGAGCGCGTTGCCGGTGCCCGCGAAGTTGCCGCTGCCGCCGTAATACAGATTTTCGACGTTGGCACCCAGGGTGTAGCTCGCGAGCGAGGTCCAGACCGTGTCGTTGCCGGCACCGGCGAGCTCGGTCACCACGTCCCCAAGGTCGGTGACTTCGTAGACATCGTCGCCAACACCGCCGGCCATGGTGTCGGCACCCGTACCGCCGATGAGAACGTCATTGCCCGCGTCACCATTGAGGATGTCGTTGCCGCCCAAGGCGTTCAGGATGTCGTTGCCATCGCCTCCGCTGGCCACGTCGTCGCCTGCTGTGCCGGTCCATATGTCGGCACCGGCGGTACCGACAAACACATCACCGACCACTGTCGTTGCGGCAGAGGTGACTTGCTCAAGTGTGCCGAGGTCATCGACGTAACTCGCGACGACACGCAGTTGCTGAGCGGTCTGCGTCGAGTCGGGCGTGAAGGTCGTGCCCGTCGCGCCGGCGATGTCGGCAAAGATCGCACCGCTCCCCACCTGCCACTGATGGGTAATCACCGAGGTCGTGGTCCCGTTGGCGTCGGTGAACGCATCCGTGGCGGTCAAGGCCGAGCCTGGCGTCGGGGTCGTATCGCTGATCAGCACCGTGCCAACCGGCAGGACATTGACGGTGCCGGTACCGGCCGGCGAGATCGGTGCGGTCGGCGCCGAGAACACTTCCTCCAGCACGCCATTGGCGTCCTTGTAGACCGCCCTGACGCGCAGAGCCAGTCCGGTTGGCACGACGAGTTCCGGAACAGCCGGCACGGCGCCGATGAGGGTCGCCGGTGGTGCGACCCTGAGTTCCGAGCCCACCGTGACAGTCGTTCCCTCTGCGCGCGCGACCTCTCCGGCGGCAAAGAAGGTAATGTCTTCGAAGACGCCCGAGCCCGCACGCGGTTCGAATTGCCAGAAGAAACTGATGGGCCCGGTGATCGCACCGCCGGTCGCGGTATTGTCGGCATCCGCGATGTCTGCCGCCGAAACCGTCAGCGTCTGGCCGACGGCGGGCGTGGGATCGTCGATCCTCAGCGAGCCGACTGGCGCCGAGTTCAAACCACCGAGCACGAGCGCCTGATCGGCGAACTGCAGCCGCTCGATATTGCTGAGGGTGTCGACCCCGTCCCTGGCAGCGACATTGTCGGTGACCGTAACGGTGCCGTTGACGTTTTCGACCACGGTGTAATCCGCAAAATTGCCAGAGAACAGCGCCGTGTCGAAGTCGGGGCCGGGCGCCGTCAGGATCTCGCGGACGATCTGGAGCTGGCCGGGGTTATAGGTGCCGTTCAACATCAGCGGGACCAGCGGCGTCATGTTATCGAAGGAGGCGATTTCCGGCCCGGTGCCATCAATGTTCTGCCGCACGCTGATGCGTACGTTGAGCCACTTGTCGCCGTCGATGAGGTCATCGCCGCCACGGCCTTCGAGGACGTCGCTGCCAGCACCGCCCAGGACGATGTTGCCCCCGTCGAACTTATCGTCAGCTGTGCCGGCGATGCCATCCGCCCCGTTGCCGGCAGCGCCAACGAACGCCCGCAGACCGCTGATGAGGTCGAAGTTGGTGAGCACGCTGCCCTTGGCGCCAGCGACGGCGAGCAAGTCTGCAGTGGAGTCATCGCCGCTGAGGAAGTCGGCGTGGGACGATCCCGACAACCCTTCCACCAGGTCCAACCGGGCAAGGATCGACGCGTTGGAGCCAGGCACCGCCGGTTGATCGAAGAAGCGCAGCCTGGAGTTGAGGCCGATGGTCACGCCGGCCGGATCGTCCTTGAAGGTCGCCCAGTCGTAACCGGAGAAGCCAATGAAACGGTCCGCCTCGCTGGGGCTGCCGATCATGATGTCATCACCGCCCTCCCCGTCGAAGTTGTCCGGGCCGCCATCGCCCATGAAGACGTCGTTGCCATTGATCGGGTCGTTGCCGAATGGGTCGAAGTTGTCGCCGGCAACACCATCGGCGGATCCGCCCTGGATCCAGTCGTCACCTTCGCCGCCGCGCGCGAATTCGTTCGCCTTGCTGCCGAGGATGAAGTCGTTGCCCAGGCCTCCGCTGGTGTCGGCCAAGTCCTCGCCGGTGATGATGAAGTCCTGACCGGCCTGGCCGAGGATCAGGTTGAGACCGTTGCCGCCCTGGATGACGTCGTTGCCGTCCTCGCCGTGGATGACGTCGTCGCCGCCGATGTCGGTGATGATGTCGTCACCGGCACCGCCAAAGAGCTGGTCGTTGCCGTAGCCGCCATCGATCCGGTCGTTACCGGCATCGCCATAGACCGTGTCGTCGTCCGAGTCGCCGGCAATGAGGGTGTCGTTGCCGGGCGTGCCGCCCAACACGACCGTTTCGGCGCCGGTATAGTGCAGGTAGTTGGCATCCGGGCCCACTGTGGCGGGGTTGTCGCGGATCACCAGCGGTGTGAGGAAGTCACTGCGCGGTGAGCCAATCGGGTGGACCGACGGACCAAACGGATCGGCATTGGCTGGCAGATCGTCGATCGTGCCGACAATACCGTCGGGACCGGCAATCACACTGGGGTTGTACTGGTTCGCCTGGTTGACCTCCAGAGTGTAGGCTGGCGTCAGGAAAACCCTGCCCGGGAGGTGTGTTGCATCGGTATTGGCCATGACCAGCGAGGAGAACGTGTTGTTCTCAAGCTCGGCGCCAAAGTCCATCGAGGCAGTGCGCTCCAGATAGTAGAAACGGTCACCGTCCTGGAGTTTCTCCATCTGGTTCTCGAAGACGAAGTTGAAGGTCGAGCCGAGCATGCCGCCAAAGGGCATTTTCTCCTCGGCCAGCCCGCCAACCCAGAAGTCGACGTTATCCAGGCCGGTGATGGTCACATCGTCAGCCGTGTGCAAAACGCCGTCCGCACCAGCGGTGCTGGTCCAGGCACCGGTGCTGTTCAGGAAGTCGACACGGTCGGCCGGTGCGGTCGCGCCGCCGAGCACCAGGTCCGCAGCCGCGGCGCGCTTGTCCGCCAGCGTGGTGGCGCCGGTGATGGTCGAGTGCGTGCCGTAGGCGGCGATGAAGTTGATCAGCGATTCCGGATGCTTCATGTGCTGCACGAAATCGGCCCAGCTGGTGTAGGGCTTGAGCTCGGCGTCGCCGGTGGGCCCATAGAACTCCCGCCGCGCCGCGTTCAGGGACGGAATGCCGGTATCGCGGCCGCGCGCCAGGTTGATGGCGGGCAGATCGAGCGGCAGACCCAGCAGGTTGTTGCGCAAGGCTTCGGTGACGAATTCATCGATCTCGTTGCCCACCTGGCGGGTCACGCCGCGCACGATGGCACCGGCCGCCTGTTCTGGGGTCGGACCGCTGCCTGCGAACTCGAGCGGATTGAGGAAGGCCTGAATCAGCCCGATATCGCTCGAAGCGAAGTTCGGATCAAGCCGGTCGACCTGCTCCAGCAGCATCGAGTGCCCGAAGCGATAGACGGTGTGCGCGAACTCGGCAACGATGCTCGGATCGATCGCGGTGTCGTACACCTGGCCCGGGGCGAAGAAGGGATCGACCATCGGCTGGATAGTGCGCGCGAACTCCTCGAACACAAGGTGCTGGTACTGCATCTCGGTGCCGAACTTCGCCGTCTGGAACAGGCGCTCGCCGTTCCAGTCGAGGGTCGAGGTATCGGCGGGAACGGCAGTGACAGGCGTCAGCAGCCACTCGTTCAGGAAGGACACGTCGCCGCTTGCCGCTGTCGCCAGGACCACCGCCATGGTGTGATCGACCAAGCGGTTGTGCTCATGGTGAAAGATGGAATGGACGGTGGTCAGGCCGATGTTCTCATTGACCCGGCCGTCGCCAGCGATGTAGTGCGCATCCAGCAGTTCGTTGTCGTAGAAGCCTGGCGCAGGTGTACCACCAACGATATTGTCCGCATCGGGCAGGAGTGCTGCGCCGGTCTGGCCGTCCACCGGAACGGCGGTGTGTGCGATGTCGTTGAGGAAGGCATGACCGGTGCGCACGGCATCGACCAGGCTGATGGGCGCCAGCGGATTACCTTCGACGAGCACATCGTCGGCCGTACCGGCAATTCCATCCGCCCCCTTCATCACGACCTGTGGAAAACCGTTCGGACCCTTGATGAAATTGCCGTAGGCGTCGGTCGCCAGCAACGGCACGTTGTCGAAATCGGCATCGGTGAGGTTGATGCCCAACAGCGCGCTCGCCTGCGCCTTGACCACCTTCCAGGTGGCCATGCCACCGATCGCGACGTCATCGGCCGTACCGAACACGCCATCGGCGCCCAGATCACGATTTTCGATCAACTTGCCGGTGGCCACTGGATCGCCAGCAGCGTTGAGCTCATAGGCACGCAGGAACACCTGGTGCGAAGGATGCGAGCTGTAGGTCTGGTTCTGGTCGACAAACGGCGAGGTGGTGTTGGTGTTCTCGTGGATGTCGTCGGCCGTGCCCAGAATGCCATCGGGGCCGGGCTGATTGGTGGCGCGTGTCAGCACCATGAAGTTGGTCGGGCTACCGGGCACGAACAGCGGGTCATCCGGCTGCAGCGGAACGAACACAGTGCCCGAGCCGCCCTTGGTGACGAGGTCCAGGCCATGGTCGAAGAACTGGCCGAAGAAGGTCATCCATTGGTTGAACGGCGCGGTCAGGCCCGCGTCAGGGCTCACGTTCGGGTCGAAGAAGGTCTGGAACGTCGTGCCGTCGGTACGGGTTCCGGTAACCACCTGTGCACCGACCTTCAAGACATCGTCAGCCGTGCCAAGGACGCCATCCAGACCCGGATCGAAGGTGGCCGCGACCGCCGCCGGGTTGTTGGCGGTCTGGTCGACGATCAGGTTGCTGATGGTGCGCGGCTGCGAATCGATCACCAGGCCACTGGTTTGGGTGTAGCTCGTGCCGGCGTCGGCCGGGCGGAAGTCCGGCGTGGTCAGGCGCGGGAATACATTATCAGCGGCACCGAACTCGGGATGGAGCAGGTTGTTCTCCGTCCCTTCGACCGTGCGCAATCCGTACGGCACCCGGATGTTCGGCAGCAGAGAAACCAGGTTCTCACCAGCCGCGTGGTGTTCCGCTATCTTGATCTGGTCAAGGATGAACGCCAGGTCGGATTGCGTGTAACGCACACCGTTGCTGGGGGCAGTGGTCTGCGGATCKATCAGCGAAGGCGCCGGTGCGGGGGTAGGCGCCGCGGCCACGATTGCCGTAGTCGGTGCCGAGAATACCTGCTCCGTCACGCCATGATCATCCGCATAGATGCCTTTGACGCGAATTGCCAGGCCGGCAAGATCCGACGTCACTGTGAACGTGGGCGCGTCCGCTCTTACAAATCCGATACCGATGCGACCTGGCCCGAGGATGATGTCCTCGAAGACGCCCGAGCCCGGTGCTGCTTCAAACTGCCATACGTAACTGATGGAATTGTGGATCGCCCCGCCCGCGTTGTCGCCATCGGTGAGGCCTGCCGCAGACACGGTCAGCGTCTGGCCAACGGTCGGTGCGGTGTTATCGACCGTCAGTGCACCCACAGGCTCGGCGTTGACCCCCTGCACGAGGACCACTGCCTGATCGGAGAACTGCAGCCGCTCGATATGGGTGAGACGGTCGGTTTCTTCCTTGCCGACATTGTCGGTCACGGTGACGATGTCGGTGCCGGCGATATTGAGGGGAACGGCGGGATCGACGACGATGCCGTTGACGGAGATCGTGTAGTTCGCCAGAGGACCCAGGAAGTTGACGGTGTCGAACGCAGCCCCGCCTGCGGATGTACCGGGCAGGATTTCGCGCACGGCGACGAGCTGGCCGGGATTGTAGGTGCCGTTCAGCATGAGCGGGATCATCGGCGTCATGCTGTCGAAGCTGGCGATCTCCGGCCCGGTGCCATCGATGTTCTGACGCACGCTGATGCGTACGTTGAGCCAACTGTCACCGTCGATGAGGTCGCTGCCGCCACGGCCTTCGATGATGTCGCTGCCATCGCCGCCGAGGATGATGTTGCCCGCGCCGAACTGATCGTCGGCCGTCCCCCCGATACCGTCGGCACCGAAACCGGCGCTGCCGACAAAGGCCCGCAGGCCGCTGACGAGATCGAAGTTGGTGAGAATGCTGCCCCTGGCCGTGATGTTGGCGATAATGGCCGCGTTTTGTTCATCGCCGCGCAGGAAGTCGGCGAAGGCCGAGCCCGACAGGCCCTCCACTTCCGCGAACCGGTCATAGATCGAGTCGGCCGATTGCGCCACTGCGCCCACGATATTGCCTGCAGCATTGGGCACCGCGTGATAGGGACTGAAGAAGGGAACGACCATGTCGACGGTCACGCCGTACTTGTCATTCTTGTAGGTGGTCCAGTCGAACCCGGACATGCCGTCCATCTTGTCCTGGGCATCGCTGGCGACGAAGACGTCGTCGCCGCCTTCACCGATCATTTCATCGAATCCGCCGGTGCCGATGAAGATATCGTTGCCGGGCACATCGTCGGTCAAGGTCGGGCTCATGTTATCGCCAGGCGCACCGTCCTGGGTGCCGCCCTCGATCCAGTCGTCGCCTTCGTTGCCGGTCGGCGCGAGGTTGACCTTGGCGCCGAGGATGAAATCGTCACCCGCGCCGCCGAAGGTCATCGTGATGTCTTCGGTGGTGATGATGAAGTCTTTACCCGCACCGCCGAGGACCAGGTTGTTGCCGGCGAGGATCGAGTTACCGGCCTGGATGACGTCGTTGCCGTCATCGCCGTGGATGACGTCGGCACCGCCGATGTCAGTGATGATGTCGTCACCGGCGCCGCCAAAGAGGTTGTCGTTGCCGTAGCCACCGTCGAGCCGATCGTTGCCGGCATCGCCATAGACCGTGTCGTCGTCAGAGTCGCCGGCAATGAGGATGTCGTTGCCAGCTGTGCCACCCAGCACGACCGTATCGCCGCCGGTGTAGTGCAGGTAGTTGGTATCCGGGCCCACTGTGTCGGGGTTGTCGCGAATCACCAGCGGCGTGAAATGGTCAATCCGTGGTGAGCCGATCGGGTGGTCCGACGGGCCAAAGGGGTCAGCGTTGGCTGGCAGATCGTCGGCCGTGCCGAGGATGCCGTCCGGGCCGGCCACCACACTCTGGTTGAACTGGTGCGTAGGGTCGACTTCCAGGATGAAGGCCGGCGTCTGGAAGATGTTAGCCGGCAGGTGCGTTGCATCGCTGTTGAGCATCACCAGATTGGCGAACGAATTGTTCTCAAGCTCAGTGCCGAAGTTGAGTCCCGCGGTGCGTGCCAGGTAGTAGAAGCGGTCACCATTCTGCAGGTTTTCCAACTGGGTTTCGAAGACGAAGTTGAAGCTCGAACCCAGCTGGCCGCCAAAAGGCATCTTCTCCTCAGCCAGGCCGCCGATCCAGAAATCGACGGAGTCCAGGCCGGTGGTGGTCACGTCGTCTGCGGTGTGCAGAATACCGTCCGCACCGGCGTTGCTGGCCCAGACACCGGTACTGTTGAGGAAGTCCAGGCGATCAGCCGGCGCCGTGGCGCTGCCGAGCACGAGATCCACAGCCGCGGCGCGCTTGTCCGCCATCGTCGTAGCGCCAGTGATGGTTGAATGCGTACCGTAGGCGGCGATGAAGTTGATCAGCGATTCCGGGTGTTTCATGTGCTGCACGAAATCGGCCCAGCTCGTGTAGGGGGTCAACTGGCTGTCGCCGGTCATGTGGTAGAACTCGCGCCGCGCCGCGTTCAGCGACGGGATGCCGGCGTCGCGGCCGCGCGCCAGGTTAAGCGCGGGGAGGTCGAGCGGCAGGCCGACCAGATTGTTGCGCAGAGCATCAGTGACAAACTCGTCAATCTCGTTGCCGACCTGCCGCGTGATGCCGCGCACGATGGCGCCAGCCGCCTGATCAGGAGTTGGGCCGCTCGCAGCAAACGCGAGAGGGTTGAGGAAGGCCGCGATCAGGCCGGTCTGTTGATTGCCCGGGTCAACCGGATTGCCGTCGCCGACGACGTTGAAGTTGGGGTCGAAGCGATCGACCGTCTCCAGCAGCATCGAGTGACCGAAGCGAAAGACCGTGTGCGCGAACTCGGCGACGATCGACGGGTCGATCGTGGTGTCGTTACCCATAGGCGCCAGGAAGACGTCCACTTGCGGCTGGATGGTGCGCGCGAACTCCTCGAACACCAGGTGTTGGTACTGCATCTCGGTGCCGAACTTGGCCGCCTGGAACAACCGCTCGCCGTTCCAGTGCAGGGCCGCGATATCGGCCGGCGTCACTGGCAGCGCTGTCAGTTGGGCATCGGGCATCAGCCACTTGTTCAGGAAATCGAGGTCGGCGGAGGCCAGCACTGTCTCCTTGGTCTGGTCAATCAGCCGGTTGTGCTCGCTGTGGAAGATCTCATGCACCGTGGTCAGGCCGATGTTCTCGTTGACCCGGCCATCGCCGGCAATGTAGTGCTTGTCGAGCAGCTCGTTGTCGTAGGTACCGGGAGCTTGCGGGCCGCCAATGACGGTGTCCGCGTCAGGCGTCAGGCCGCCGGTCGGATCGGCACTGTGGGCGATGTCGATAAGGAACTGGTGACCGGTGCGCACGGCGTTCACCAGGCTGATTGGCGCGGCCCGATTACCCTCGACGAGTACGTCATCGGCCGTGCCGGGAAGGCCATCCGCGCCCATCATCACGACTTGTGGGAGGCCGTTAGGCCCCTTGATGAAGTTGCCGTAAGCATCGGTCGCCAGCAGCGGTACGTTGAACACGTCCGCATCGGTCAAGTTGATGCCGAGCAGATCACGGGCCTGGGCCTTGACGACTGCCCAGGTGGCCATGCCGCCGATTTCGACGTCATCAGCGGTGCCGAATTGCCCATCGACGCCCAGATCACGATTGGTGATCAGCTTGCCGGTGGCTACCGGATCGCCAGCGGCGTTGAGCTCATACGCGCGCAGGAACACCTGGTGCGAGGGATGCGAGCTGTAGGTCTGGTTCTGGTCGACAAACGGCGAGGTGGTGTTGCTCTGCTCGTGGATGTCATCGGCGGTGCCCAGAATGCCGTCGGGGCCGGGCAGATTGGTGGCGCGCGTCAGCACCATGAAGTTGGTCGGGCTGCCCGGTACGAATAGCGGGTCATCCGGCTGCAGCGGAATAAAGACTGTGCCGCTGCCGCCCTTGGTGACAAGGTCCAGGCCATGGTCGAAGAACTGGCCAAAGAAAGTCATCCACTGGTTGAACGGCACGGTCAGGCCCGCGTCCGGCGTGATATTAGGGATCTGGAACACGGAAACGTCGTCGGCGGTGCCGAACAGGCCATCCAGACCGGGGCTGGTGACAGTCTGTGAATCCGGATTGGCCGCTGCGGCCGCGACCGCCGCCGGATTGTTGGCGGTCTGGTCGACGATCAGGTTACTGATGGTGCGCGGCTGCGAGTCAAAGACGAAACCGCTGGTTTGCAGGTAGGAAGTCGGCGTGGTTCCGCCAGGATCGGCGGGGCCGAAGAAGCCAACCGGCTGGACCTGCGCGGTATTGAACACCGGCGTCGTCATACGCGGGAAGATGTTGTCGGCGGCGCCAAACTGGATCTGGGGATCGGCCAGGTTGTTGTAGATGCCGGAAACGGTGCGCAGGCCGAAGGGTACTTCTACGTTCGGCAGCATGTCAGCCAGACTCGCGCCTGCCGCATGCCGTTCGGCGATGAAAATTTGTTCGAGAATGAATTCGAGATCGGACTTGATGAAGCTGGCCATGGCTGTTTCCTCGATGCATAACTAGTCAGGAAACCACATGCGTAATGCTCGGCTGCAACTACGTGGTTTAGTGTTGAACCCCATAAACAAAAAACAGAAATTGAACGACGGGACCTGATTTCACGGCGACACCGAGCCCTTGCCGAATCGCGTGCGATCAGCAGTGCTCAGCTGAGGGTCAATGCCTCATGGCAACCGTATTTACAGGCCGGTGTTGCGCCTCAAGGAGGGGACGGCCCATGAGTGCAGGACGAAAAGAAGGGGTAACTTGCAAAAGGCCCCGTCACGTATCGGGGCTCTATCCTTCTGTCCATAATGCTCTCTCAGGAATAGGGGGCTGGTCACAGATGCCACACATCCAGCGATCAGAGTCATTGTCCGGAATAGGCTCGCGAAGATCGCCATAGTCCGGGACTTCCTGAGGGGTGATGGCACGGTTCTGCGTCCATGCGGCTTCGTCAACAAGCCTTTTATCCATGAGAAAGCTGGCATCGACTACGATTTGACTAGTATGTTGAATGCCAAACGTGCAGACGTTTCCATCCTGGCCTGTATGGCCGTAAAGTGACAGTACAGGGCGCGAATGGCCGACCACACTATTGGTCTGCCGGGAATAGCGATTATCCAGATTGATCGAGAATCTTTTTAAACTATTCATCGCGCCTCCCGCCTTCAACCTCAAACGCTAGCTCTACACTCCATTGAAAATGAGTATTGAGGGGCTACCCAGATGTGTACAGAGACAAAAGCCCAATCAAATTCTGAGACCTTGGTCGATGAATCGGATCAGACCTTGGTCGGATCAGGGGCTGGCCAAACGTCCAGTGGCG
Organism: Pseudomonas sp. KB_15; assembly: GCF_052114525.1. Classification (NCBI taxonomy): domain Bacteria; kingdom Pseudomonadati; phylum Pseudomonadota; class Gammaproteobacteria; order Pseudomonadales; family Pseudomonadaceae; genus Pseudomonas; species Pseudomonas sp. KB_15. Next base: position 11,128 of record NZ_JBFREX010000076.1, read on the forward strand.
GAGTGCCAGGGAGACAGGGCCCCCGTGCGAAATTGCGCCATTTGAGCCGCTCAACCCAGTTCGTAATCTCCGCCACGATAATTCTGGGTTTGACCATGACGTTCGTTGGAAACCTCGTAAGCCAGAGTATCGAAGATGCAACGGTTCAAACTGCGGCAGAGGCAGGGGCGCGTTACATGGCGAACTTTCTCGAACCTTTCGTCCAGGGATTAACCACTGCCAAAGAACTTCCCGATGGAACTATTCAGACCATTGATCAGCTGTTGTCCAGCACCTCGTTCAGTACACATGTTGTCTCGGTGAAGATCTGGCTTCCAGACGGCACGATTGTCTACAGCACCGACAAATCCGCGGTCCAGAAAGTTTTTCCGACAGAGGAGATCTCACAGGCGCTGACAGGCAAGATCTATACAGAACTGGACAATGATCTTGAAGACTTTACTGCGAATGATATTGAGGATGCTTTTGAGCGAAGCCTGAATATTCCGCTCTATGAAATTTTTGCTCCACTGCGCGAAGCGGGTACTGGAAAGATTATTGCGATTGGTGAGTTTTACGAAACCGCGGAAGCGTTACAGCGCGAAATCAATAACGTTCGCAAGAAAGTATGGGCGATTGTTGGTACAGCAACGATGGCCATGCTTTTGCTGTTATTTTTTATCGTTCGGCGTGGCGACAAGATAATAAAGCAGCAAATGGATGAGCAAGCCAGGTTGCACTCGAATAATGCCGCCCTTCAGCACAAAGTCACTACAGCCAATCGCGAATTCTCCAGAATCAATGAACTCACTCTTCGCCGGATCGGGGCAGATCTTCATGATGGTCCTGCTCAGCTGTTGTCACTTATTCTCCTTCGCCTTGAAGAGCTCGAAGATTCGCAAGGCGCCTCAGATGGGGAAGTCCTCGAAATGATCAGACGTGCCGGCGAGGATGCTTTAAACGAAGTGCGGGGAATATCACTCGGCCTGGCACTTCCGGAAGTCAATGATCTGACCCTGCACGATGCGCTGGTATTACTTGCTCAGCGGCACGAAGAGCGAACCGAGACGCGAGTCGAACTGGAGCTTGATACTCTTCCAGGCGATGTACCGATAGCGCATAAAATTTGTATTTACCGCTTCGCCCAGGAAGCATTGAACAATGCCTATATTCACGCCGGAGGAAAAGGCCAAAAACTCAGCGCCTTTTACTCCGAAGGGCTACTGGAAGTGCAAGTCAAGGATGCGGGGGTGGGTATTTCAACCGAGAAACCGAGTGTGCCAGGTCGAGGTAGAACTCCCCTGGGCCTTGTCGGCATGCGCTATCGCGTCGAATCCCTCGGCGGAATATTCACCATTGAATCGGCGCCCCATGCCGGAACCAAAGCCAGGGCGCAGTTCAAAATATGATCACCCGTGCCAAAATGATCGTTGTACTCAAGTAACCGGAAGCGCTTATGGCTAATGCCAGTCAGATAAGCGGTAATGCGATCTGTAGCAGCTGCCGAGCCCGCGAGGCTGCGTTCGGCTGCATAGCAGTCGTGAGTCCAGCTGACGCGGCCTGCCTGAC
>NZ_JBFREX010000077.1:0-12626 GCF_052114525.1 Pseudomonas sp. KB_15
ASCCCGCTCCCACCATTGACCGGTGTCGAGCACAAATCCCGTGTACGACACAAAACCACTGTGGGAGCGAGCTTGCTCGCGATGGCGGTATGTCAGCCACCCTCKTCGTCGGCTGYKAGTCCGCCTTCGCGAGCAASCCCGCTCCCACCATTGACCGGTGTCGAGCACAAATCCCGTGTACGACACAAAACCACTGTGGGAGCGAGCTTGCTCGCGATTGGGGTCTCCAGTCACCGCTGCGGCGCCACCATCCGAAAGCGGATATTGATCTCGTTGGACACCACACTGTCCGCCCACTCGCCCTCGCCTATCTTGAAGTCGTCACGCTTGAGCACCAGTTGGCCCTCGAAGATGCCGATGGCGCTCTCCGATTTCAGCAGCACCGGTACACTCACTTCCCGAGTAAGCCCCCGCAGGGAAAGCTTGCCGGTGATGGTGTAGCGGTTATTGCCCATGGCCTTGATGGACGTCGACTCGAAGGTTGCCAGCGGATAAGTCGCGGTGTCGAACCACGCCGGCTTTTGCAGCTCGGCATTGGCGTCGCTGCTGCCGGCGTCGATGCTCTTCAGGTAGATGGTCAGCGCGGCATGGGCGGCGCTGGGGTCATCGGTGTCGAAGTCCAGTTTGGCCTTGAACTTGCCGAAGGTGCCGTAGGTTCTCGAACCCATCTGCTCATAGGTGAAACTCAATGTACTGGCCCTGGCGTTCACATCCTTGTATTCCACGGCTCCAGCGAACGGCACCGGGCCGAACACCAACGTGCCGGCCAGAACAACGCAACGCGCGGATCTAAGGTTCATGGCACTCTCCGGGAGGGCTCCCGTCTTGAGTTGGCGTGCCGCACACGAGGGGTGGCATCAGATGACTTAAGCAAACAACCGGCTTTTATTCCACTTCACACGGAGATTTGCGACCACCTGCCGATGGCCGTCAGCGCTACCCGCACTCCCCGCGTTGCCACGCCCGCTGCAACAGCTCGATCACCTCGGCATCCGAGGTCTGGGAAAAGTCCATGTACCAATGGCCAATCGAAGTGAACCACTCGGGCAGCAGCGGGCAAACCAGCTCATCCACCTCGCCGCGCAGCGCCTGCGCCGTCTCGATCGGTGCCACCGGCACCGCCACCACGATGCGCGATGGCGCCTGCACCCGCAGCGCCTGGATCGCCGCCCTCATCGAAGCACCGGTGGCCAGCCCATCGTCGATCAGGATCACCACCTGATCCTTGAGCTGCACGGACGGCCGCGTACCGCGGTAGACCTTCTCGCGGCGCAGCAGTTCGCGGGTTTCCCGTTCGACCACGGCGTCGAACGCGGCGCGATCAATCGGATGCACCCGCAGTGCCTCTTCATTACGAATCTGGATACCGCCGCTGGCAATCGCCCCCATGGCGTACTCCGGATGGGACGGCACGCCGAGCTTGCGCACCAGCATCAGGTCCAGGCGAACCTTCAGCGCCGTGGCCACCTCATAAGCCACCGGTACGCCGCCACGGGGCAAGGCCAGAACGATGACGTCGGGGCGATGTGCGTAAGGCAGCAGCGGCTCAATCAAACGCCGCCCGGCCGCGGGCCGGTCTTGCAGGATGGAATGGGACAAGGGGCTCATTTGAAAACCTCCCCAGGCGATCACGCCTAATGCCAGTCAGTTATGCGGTAATGCGATCTGTAGCAGCTGCCGAGCCCGCGAGGCTGCGTTCGGCTGCATGGCAGTCGTGAGTCCGGCTGACGCGACCTGCCTGACGTACCGCAATGACTGATTTTACGACTGCTTCGCAGCCGAACGCAGCCTCGCGGGCTCGGCAGCTGCTACAAAGGGTGTCGCGGCGCCTGTCTTTTTCAGTCACACCGTCCTTTTGTGGTGAACTTCAGTGAACAGCATGCCCCTCCCGCCGCGTCCCGCCTACACCAACCGCTCAATCTTCTGATGCTGCCACACCAGTTTGTAATACAACGTCTGCAGCACCAGCATCCCCAGATACGCCACCGGAAACGCCATCCACACCCCTTGCAGCCCGAACTTCGCGTCCAGCAGATACGCCGCCGGCAACTGCACGCCCACCACGCACACAATGGAAATCGCCACCGGCACCATCACTGCGCCGCTGGCGCGCATGATGCCGCCGATGATCGCCTGGAAACCAAACACCAACAGGCTCCAGAGCATGATGTGCAACAAGTGCCGGGCCATGCTCCGCGTCGCCTCTTCGGTCAGGAACGACGCCAGCAACCACTGCGACAGCAAGTAACCCAGTACAACCAGACCACCGGTCAGGCACACGTTGATCATCAACCCCGTGCGCAGAATCGGCCCCATGCGCTCGATGCGCCCGGCCCCGATCGCCTGCGCCCCCAGGATCGAAGCGGTAATCGCAATCGACAGCGCCGGGAACTGCACGTAATTGACGATCTGCGTCACCGCGCCGTACGCCGCCGTCGCCTGGGAACCGTGCCGGTTCACCAGGGCCAGAATCACCAACTCCGACAGCGACAACACCACCATCTGCAACCCGGTGGGCAAACCGATGCGCAACACCTTGCCGAGAATCGCCATGTCCAGCTTCATCGCCGCAAAGAACTCACGGTCCGGCGCCAGCGGATGGCCCTTGCCAATCAGCCGCCACGCCAACAACCCCATCGCCACCAGGTTACCCACCAACCCGGCAAACGCCGCACTCTGAATCCCCATCGGCGGCAACCCGATCCACCCGCGAATCAACGCCGGCGTCAGCGCCAACCCCACAATGGTCGACACCACCAGCGCCAACAGCGGCGACAACGTATCGCTCACCCCGCGCAACAACTGCGTGAACAACACAAACACCAACAGCGACGGCATGATCCACAACATCACATGGGCATACGCCACCGCATCGTCCAGCACATCCCCCGGCGTCCCCAACCCCACCAACGCCGACCGCGCAAACACACTCCCCACCACCGCCGCCGCCAACCCGATCAACAGCCCCAACAACAACGTTGCCCCGGCAATCGCCTTCACCAGATGCGTCTCCCGCGCGCCCCATGCCTGCCCGATCAACACCCCGGCGCCAGCACCGAGGCCGATGACCAGGGCGATGAAGAAGAAAACAATGGGGAACATGCCGGATACGGCCGCCAGGGCTTGGGTGCCGAGCATTTGGCCGATGTAGATACTGTTGACGGTACCGGACATGGATTGCAGGAAGTTCGACAGGACCATCGGGGCGAGGAAAAGCAGGTAGGTTTTCCAGAGGGGGCGTTGAGGGTTCGGGGTTTGCATTGGATAGAGGTCCATCTCGACGGCGGGAGGGCTGATTGACGATGGCTTCGGTGAGTCAAAACCAGGGGGTAATGAACATCTCAGGTCTGTGTTTATATTTCCAGCGACGCGAGGTGGAAGATCTGAAGTTTCATCATCTATGGGTTCTGCACAAAGCTCGGAATGCCTCACCTGCTCCGCTGATGTCATGCCGCTTATAGCCAGCCCCGCTCGACGTTCTGCAAGCCATGGCGGAGTACCGCATACGCCCGGTGACGCCGGTGTTGGAGAACATTGCCTATCGTGACGAGACTGGTCGGCGTTTGCGGGCGCAGGATAGATTTTACGTAGCAACGCAGACTTCAAGACGATGTTTGCAAGCGTCCGGTCATCCCACCGCATGATCCCTGAGGCTTCACTGCGAGGCCCACTGAACGCCCGGAATTGACCGGGCTTTCAGGTCAGCATGATGGTCATCCGGGGCTCTAGCCTAGTGAAAAAAGAAATAAAAAACCCCTGTCCTCATGCCTTTTGCTGGTCGAATCAAATTCGTCTGCTAGATTTTCTTTCGGTCTGGTTGCTATCCAGTCAAGTCTCTCGAAAACTCCAAAGCAAGGACGCTCCCTCATGAACAAGACTCCTCTATTTGCCTGCTGCCTGCTCGCGACGGCGGTGTTTCTCGGGGCGGCTGGCGTGCAGGCACAGAGTGAGCCGATGGCTCAGGTGTCCGGCCCTGAAGCGGATGTAAAGGTGACCGAAACCTATGTGCGCATGATGGCGCGCGAGGCGTATTTCTGGGGTTGGCCGATGGCCAACATCTATAACCGGCGGCAGAAGTTCAAGGACCTGCCGGAAGCCGGCCTGATGGGCGGCATCGTGCCCGTGGCGCCGATCAATCATCTGTCGATGCTCACCGATTACATCTCGCCGGGGGAACGCCTGGTGGCTTGTCCGAACCAGGACGTGGTCTACGGCGCCGGCAGCATCGCGCTGGATCTCGAGCCGGTGGTCTTGCAGGTACCGGATTTCGGCGACCGGTTCTGGGTGTATCAGGTCGTGGATCTGCGCTCCGACAGTTTTGCCGAATTGGGCAAAATGTACGGCACCAAACCCGGTTTCTACCTGCTGGTTGGCCCGGATTGGAACGGCAAGGTGCCTGAGGGCATCACTCAGGTTTTCCGCGCAAAGACCAACACCGGTTTCGTGATTCCACGGGTGTTCCAGGACGATACAAGCGAGGATCGCAAGGCGATTCAGCCGTACCTGTCCGGCATCGATATGTACCCGGTGTCCAAATACGACGGCAAACTCAAGCAGCGTGACTGGAGCAAATCGCCGAAATTTCCGGCAGAAGCGGCAGGCGCTGAAGAAACCCGCTGGGTGCTCCCGGAAAAATTCTTCGATGAGCTGCCGGCGATTCTCAAGGACGCCAAGCCATTGCCCGGCGAAGAAGCACGCTATGCGCAGTTGTCGGTACTGGCACAGATCGCCCAGCGTGATCCGGAGCTGAAAAAGGCCATGATCGACGAGGCGCAAAAGTCCGACGCCGAGGTGGTCAAGCCGCTGTTGCAGTTCCGCAACTATGGCAAGCAGTTGCCCAATCACTGGAGCACCATCGACAACGGCGCAGCGTTCGGCACCGATTACTTCCTGCGCACGGCGGTTGCCCGCTCGAACATCTTCGTCAACAAACAGATCGAGACCAAGTACTTCTATCAAGACCTGGATCAGTCCGGCGCGCGCCTCAATGGCGGCCGGCGCTACAGCGTGACATTCCCCAAGGACGCCTTGCCGCCGGTCAAGGGCTTCTGGTCACTGACCTTGTATAACGAGCAACACTTCTTCGCGGAAAACCCGCTGGGCCGCTATTCCCTCGGCACCAAGAACAAGTCGCTCAAACCCAATGCCGACGGTTCGCTGACCCTGTACGTGCAGAGCGAGTCCCCGGGTGCCGACAAGGAAAGCAATTGGCTGCCCGCGCCCAAGGGCGCCGACTTCTCGCTCTACGTTCGAGCCTATTGGCCCGAAGTTGCCGCGATGAACGGCCAGTGGACACCGCCAGCCGTGGTCAAGCTCAACTGAGGCTGTGCCTGCATCACCTTCAATCTGCGCCACATAAGGACATCCCATGAGCAGCTTGCGTAATACCCTGACCGCCCTGGCAGTGGCGGTCTCTCTGAGCGGCGTCGCCGATGCCGCGTCGCGTTACGAGGAACTGGCCAACCAGCCCTTCGAAAACGGTTTCCCGACCGAGGCCACCGCCCGCAGCCTGACTGACGAGCTGATTTTCCAGCGCGCCGTGCAGTCGTATCTGTGGGCCTTGCCGGCCATCAACATCTGGTCGATGAAGGAAGCGTCGGAGAAACAATTCGGTGCCGGCTACAACATTCTGCCGACCTGGAAAAAACGCATCAACGCCAAGACGTTGGTGACCACGCCGAACTCCGACCTGGTCTACGCCATGAGCTATCTGGACCTGGAAAAGTACGGCCCGCTGGTGGTCGAAGCACCACCCGGCGTGCAGGGGATGTTCGATGATTTCTTCCAGCGGCCAATTGTCGGGCCGACCATCGATGGCAAGACCTGGCGCGGCGATGTCGGCCTGGCCGGCCCCGACAAGGGCAAGGGCGGCACCTATGTGCTGCTGCCCCCTGGCTATACCGGTCCGGAACCCACCGAGGGCTACGTCTACCGTTCGCGCACCAACAACGTGTTCCTGTTCTGGCGCACCTTCTTCAAAGACCCGAAAGACCTGAGCACGCCGGTTGCCGAAGTCGAGCGCACGAAGATCTATCCGCTGGGCAAGAAGGATTCAGCCCTGGCGATGCAATTCCCCGATGCCACCGGAGCACCGATCAACATGCTGTTCCCCCAGGACGGCCGTTATTTCGACCTGCTCTCACGCTTCATCGAGGCTGAGGCGGTGGATCCGGCGGACATGGACATGCGCGGCTTCCTGCACACCATCGGCATCGAAAAGGGCAGGACCTTCGCCCCGGATGCCGGGCGGCGCAAGCTGCTGGATGACGCGGCGCGCACCGCGTTCAAGATGAGCAAGGTGGTCAGCAATAATCTGCTGGTCAACGAACCGGGCGGCCTGTACTACAAGGACCGTCAGTACGTGAACACCTTCGCCGGGGAGAACACCGAGTTCCAGTCCAGCGGCACGTTCACCAACCTGGAACAGCGCGTGGCCTTTTTCACTTCAGCCTACTCCGACAGCCCGGGCATGGTGATGAACATGGTCGGTGCCGGGGCCAAGTATCCTGCCACCTCGCGCGATGCCGATGGCAAGTTCCTCGATGGCGCCCACACCTACAAGCTCAACCTGCCCGCCAATGTGCCGGCGGCGTTGTTCTGGTCAGTGACCGCCTACGACAACCTCACCGCCTCGGGGCTCGACAACGGCCAACCGTTCCCGTCGCTCAACCAAATGGATAAACCGGCACCGAATGGCGACGGCTCGACCGACATCTATTTCGGCCCGGAATCACCGGGCACTGGCAAAAACTGGATTCGTACCGTACCGGGCAAAGGCTTCCTGGTGATTGTGCGTTTGTATGGCCCCAAGCAAGCGTTTTTCGATCAGAGCTGGAAGCCCAGTGATTTGATTAAACAGTAACGATGGCCTCGCATTGCCCCGTTACTAAACGAGGGGCAATGCGAACAAGCCAGCAAGCGACACGCCAAGCGCCTCTTACGTAGATGCCGAAACCGCTTTGATTGGGACAATATTCATGAGCAGACATCTTCTTGCGCGAGCCATATTTTTATCAACTTTGGCTCCGCTCGCAGTATGCGTACAAGCGGATAACGCGGATACAGCCAATAAAAGCAACAACCCGCTGAACCTGGCGCCTGGCGTCAACCTTCAGGATTACTACACACCCAAGCTGTTCGATACCAACGCTCACACCAACGATGCCCTGTTGCGTGGCGCGCTGCCGATGGCTGCGAATGACTTCATCGGCGTCCCGCAGCTACTGCGCGTCACCCTCCCCGTCAGCACCCGCCCCGATCCGCAGAACGGCTACAGCACCGACATCGGCGACCTGAACCTGTTCGACATTTTCCTGCTCAAGACCGAAGGCGTGCAGTTGGGTGTCGGCCCGCAAATCACCGCGCCGACCGCAGGGCAAGACGAATTGGGGACTGGCAAATGGCAGGCCGGACTTTCCGCCATCGCCATCGACGCTTCGCCACGCGGGCTGCTTGGCGCACTGGTTCAATACCAGAGTTCGTTCGCCGGCGATCACGACCGACCACACGTGGAGTCAGCGACTTTCCAGCCGTTCATCATCCACAACCTGGAGAAAGGCTGGTACCTGCGTTCGACCGGCACCTGGACCTACGACCTGAAAAACGACACCCACTACATCCCCATCGGGCTGGGTCTGGGCAAGGCGTGGAAATCCGGTAGCAATATTCTCAACGCTTTCATTGAGCCGCAATGGACTGTAGAGCGTAAGGGCGACGGTCTACCGCAGTTCACCCTGTTCGCCGGTATCAACGTCACTTTTGGAAAATAAGGGTATTTTTACCGGCACTGAAAGGTCGATTTCATGGCGTGTTACGCAGCTGTCTGCCTTAGCCGGAAGTCGCCAATGGTGAATGGAAACATCCGCTGCTGCCCCCCGGTAAACCTGAAAATCAAGAGCAGCAGGTTCACCGCCACAAGGAGCTACACAATGGGTTCATTCTCAAGACTGGGCTGTTTCAGCGTCGCCACCCTGGCGCTGACCCCCATGCCCGGTTTCGCCGACAATGCTCGAGACTGGCAAAACTTGCCGACCGACTTGGACATGGTGTTCGGCTATTACAATCGAATCAAGACCAACACTCCCATCGACACCTCTTTGCCGCTCGATGGTCTGTCGCTGGATGCCGATCTGTATATCGCCCGTTACGCCCACTCATTTGCAGTTGATGGGCGCAACAGTGCGATCCAGATCCTGCAACCCTACGCTGATGTTTCTGCCTCTTTCGACAATGCACGGTTTTTCAACGGCACGAAGCGCAACGGCGGCATGGCCGATACCCAGTTCGTACTGGTTCACAACCTCTTTGGTGGCCCCGCGCTGACCAAAGAGGAATTCGCCAACTGGACCCCGGAAACCTTTGTCACAGGAGCGCTCTGGATCACCGCGCCTACAGGGGATTACAACAAGAATCGGGTGATCAATATCGGCTCCAATCGTTGGGCGTTCAAGCCGGAAGTTGCCTTCGGCACGCCGATCGGCCCGACGTGGCTGGAGCTCAACAGCTACGTTTCGCTGTATGGCGACAACAACGATTACCAGGGTAATGGCAAACTCGAGCAGAAGCCGTTGTACGCCGTTGAGGGGCACTACAGCTACACCTTCAACCGTGCACTCTGGGCCTCTCTGGACGCGACCTACAGCCGCGGTGGCGAGACCAGGATCAATGGGGACTGGCAAGACAACAAACAGGAAAACGGCCTGCTCGGCGCCAGCATGGGATTCATGCTGTCGCCCCAGTTCGGTGGTCTGCTGGCATATTCCGATACGGTGTCGGAGCGCAGCGGCTCACCTGATGTGGAGACCTGGACCTTGCGCTTGCAATACGCCTGGTAATGGAATGCTGATCTATGCCCTTTGTATGGATGCGATCAGGTATTACGTTCATGGGTGCACTGCTGACAACCGGGCAGCTCGTCTGCCCGGCCAGCGACCCAGGCCGGGAGCGGGGGTGAATCTTTAATTTCGGCAAGTTGCAATGCGCATCAGCGCTGAGATTCAGTATTGCGTGGTAACGGGCGCCGAATGCGGTGCCCGGTGGGCCTCATGAACCCGCTGCCTGCTGTTTCCGATAAATGACCTATGCTCCTATGCGGCAGTAAACCAGCTGGAGCCCTCGGCGCATCCAATCGCTGATCAGGACATCCAGGGCAGAGAGGACTGTGGTGACGGGAGCAACACTATGATGAAACCGGAATATTCAACCTGCATGAAATGGATCGCAATCGCTGCTGCCTCGGCGGCTCTGATTGCAGGCTGTGCCGGCAAGAACGATCCCGTGGCCCAGGCCGGGAAAGCCGACGCAGCCAGGGGCATCGCCGCACCCAGCCTCACCGAGACGAAGGCCATCGCCGAGGAAGCCTTCATCTACGGACTGCCGATCGTCATGAACTATGCGGTGATGTATGAGTACGCCGTGGACAAGAACGGTCCACAGTTCAAGGCACCCTTCAACCAGATCAAGAACGAGCCCCGCGTGTTCACCTACCGGGACACGGCCATCGTCACACCCAACAGCGACACCCCCTACTCCTTCCTCTGGATGGACCTGCGCACCGAGCCAATGGTGCTCACGGTACCGGCAGTCGAAAAGCAGCGTTATTACTCGGTGCAATTGATCGACGGCAATACCTACAACTACGGCTACATCGGCAGCCGCGCCACGGGGAACGGCTCTGGCAACTACCTGGTGGTCGGGCCTGACTGGAAGGGGTCAACGCCACCGGGCATCAACAAGGTCTTTCATTCGACAACCCCCTTCACGGTCGCTGGCTATCGAACCCAGCTCTTCAATCCCAAGGACATGCCGAACGTGATGAAGGTGCAGTCGGGCTACAAAGTCCAGCCGCTGTCGGCGTTTTTGAAACAACCGGCGCCGCCTGCATCGCCGGTCATCAACTTCCCTGCGACCACCAAGGAGGGGATCAAGGAGAACTTCTTCGAGTACCTCGATGCCGCGCTCCAGTACGTGCCGCCAACGCCGGAAGACAGGGAGATTCGGGCYCGAATCGCGCGAATCGGCATCGGGCCGGGCAAGAGCTTCGAGTTCAAGGATCTCTCGCTTGAACACAAGGCCGCCGTCCTGCTCGGCATGAAGGAAGGCGACGAAAAGGTGGACAAGTGGCTGTCTGGCGGACTCAAGGACGTCAATGGCTGGAACATCGGTTCGTTCTTTGGCGACCGTCATTTCTACAACGGCAACTGGCTGATGCGCGCGGGCGCGGCCAAGGGCGGTATCTACGGCAATGATGCAGTGGAAGCCACTTATCCCATCACCCGCACCACAGCGCTCGGCAAGCCACTGGACGGCAGCAAACACAACTACACGCTCACCTTCCCCGCCGGGCAGCTGCCGCCGGTGAACGCCTTCTGGTCGGTGACCATGTACGACGGCAAGACCCAGCTCCTGATCAAGAACCCGATCGACCGCTACCTGCTGAACTCGCCCATGCTGCCCGGCATGAAGAAAAGCAAGGACGGGGCGCTCACCCTCTACATTCAGCGGGACTCGCCCGGCAAGGCACTGGAAGGCAACTGGCTGCCCGCCCCTGACGGTCCGATTTACCTGGTGATGCGCCTCTACTGGCCCAAGGAGACACCGCCTTCGATCCTGCCGGCTGGCGAAGGAACGTGGAAGCCAGCAGGCATCGTGGTATCGAAATAGAACCGGGCGCGCCAGATCGCACAGCCCCCCGGCATTTTCCGGGGGGCTGCCCTTTATCAGGAAGGCAAATACCGCGTCACACTCGCGTCCAGCAGCTTGATCAGCGCAGGCTCCATGAACTGGAACTCATCAGGTATGTTCAGGCAGACGAGACGTTTGCCTGCCAGATCGGAGAAAAATCGCGCCATCAGTTTTTGTCGATGGATCGGCTCCATCACACATATCAAATCAGCCCACTGCAGCAGCTCAGGGCTCACGGGAACAACAGCCCCGTAGTCGACACCTGCTGAAGCAGTTTCCACGCCGGGCCAATCAGCGAACCGTTGCTCGGCCGACGGACTTCGCAGCCGATTCTGGCTGCAGATGAAGAGAACGTTCACATCGGATGACTCCAGACAGTGTTCGTGCCCCGAGGTGGGAATGGGACACTGTTTTATGTTGAAGCAGATGGGGCCTGCCGTCAGCTACCTTGGGTCGTGGCGGTTGGCGGGGTTGAGAGCACTGCAAATTATCGCTGCTGCTCTGTGTTTAAATTTTCAACAAAGAGACATGAAAGGTCTGAGGTTTCATCATCACAGGTCCTACATAAAGCTCGGAATCCCTCACCTTCCTCGCTGATTCCATGCGGCCTATAGTCAGCCCCGTCGCCCAAATGGCAATTCGGGTTTGGCGACCTGATCATAGAGAATGCGAAGGCTATCCGCTTCATTGCAGGTATCATCGCACCCGCAAAGCCGCTGTTATGGCGGCTGTGCGCGGGAGACCCTCGGGTCTGCCGGTTTTCTCTATTGCCGGTTCGCCAACCTGCGCACAGCTGCCACCCATTCGTTTGGCGACGACTGAGTGTCGGCTTAAGCCAATCAAATAGAGATCTTCAAAATGAATCGATATATGCCTCTCACCGGAATCGACCTGGTTCCGGCTTCCCTGCTCATTGATACCGAAGCCCCACTCGACATCCTGCAAGCCATGGCGGATTACCGCATTCGCACGGTAACGCAGGTGCTGGAGAACATTGCTTATCGCGCCGAGATTGGTTGCGACACGGTGGTGTTGTCGGACTTTTCCAAACTGCTGGTCATTCCGTTGCGGGATGGTTGTGATTTGATGGATGTGATTGGGCGGCGGTTGCGAGCACAAGCAGCGGAGTAAATGAAAACGGGCGACAAAGGCGCCTGTGCTCTTCTTTTGGTCTAGTCCTGAAACAGGATTTCACCTGTTTAAACCAAACGCCCGATGCACCACATCGGGCGTTTTGTATTTCAAAGACAGCCGATGACGACGTGCGGTGCTCGATTCAATTCGTGTAAAGCAACAACACACCCACCCGAGATCGGAGGGAAGACAAGAGACTAGAGCAGTCGGACGACTATGACGGCGGCGGCAAAGATTGCCAGAGCCAGGGCGGCACCGATGCTGAACGGCACCACAGCAGAGCGGATCGCGTTCGGGGCGGGTCTACGCATCTCTTCGGCAAAAGCTGCAACGTCGCGGTGCAGTTGTTCAATGCTGGATTGATTCGTATGTTGTGTGGACATACTGCTACTTCCTGTGTGGGTCACGAGTCGTGTCTGCTGTGGCGAGTACGAATGCTCAAAACTTCGCCCAAAGGCTGACAGCGGCGACGATAGCGGTCACCGTACCAGCCCCCACCGCGATCGGGTACCAGAAGGTCTCTTGCCTGAGCTTGCGCTCTTCTGCCGTGAGTTTTCGGGTTTCGGCCATGGACCTTCGGATTTCGACTTGCAGTTTGTCGAGCTCCAGATTGTCGCGGTCGTTTTGTAGCATGGCTCATCCCTTCGGGCTTTGCTGTTCAAAAGGTTCTCCCCGAACAGCCGGTGATCCTAATGCCAGTCAGTCAAGCAATTTCAGCCGCGACACCCTTTGTAGCAGCTGCCGAGCCCGCGAGGCTGCGTTCGGCTGCGAAGCAGTCGTGAGTCCAGCTGACGCGGCCTGCCTGACGT